>CAZQCP010000054.1:0-18071 GCA_964592115.1 uncultured Ilumatobacteraceae bacterium | reverse complement strand
CCGGCCGAGCAGCAAGCGCTCTTCGACGCAAGTGTCGTCACCGATCTGGACCAGGGCCCTGCCGAGTTCCTCGAGCGGGTGCGCCTTCGCCTCGAGCAGCACATCGAACAGACCGAGTCGGCTCCCAACCAGAAGTGAGTTCGCCGCGACGCGTCGTTCGTGCGACGCCGAGGTTCTTCGAGGACCTCGACCGCCAGCTGCGAGCTGAGCGCGGACCGAATGGCGAACCTTCGACGAAGGATTTCCAGGTGTTCGAGCTGATCGGATCGTCGATCGCTTCGCAGTGGAGTTCGATGACTTGCCGCGGCTGATCGCCGAGCGTGACGACTACCGGATCCTGGTGATGTCCGGAACGCTTCTGGCGGGGTTCTCCGTGATTGGTCAGCTCGCAGCAGACGGCGCGATCGAGTTCGTTCAACTCGATCGCGACACCGAACTCGACTGGTAGACGCTCAGTGAGGAATCCGGCGACGTCTCGGTGCGCTCGGCGGATTCGCGATCGGGAACGTGTGGTGTACGCGCCCTGAACTGTCGGTGAACGAACCGCTACCATCCGGGCATGCTCAGCTATCTCGATCCTGGCACGGGCGGCATGATCGCCGCCGCCTTCGCCGGTGGCATCGCCGGCTTCGGCGTCTTGCTCAGGATGTACAGCCACCGTTTCTTGGGGCTCTTCTCGAAGAAGCACCGGCTCCAAGCCGACGAGGCGCGCGCTGGGCTGCTCGGTGACGCCGAGGACTGACGCACACGCCGGCTCCGACCGTCCCAGCCCCATGGCGCCAACTGCAGATCCCGGGTCCTTTCGCGACCCGGTGGCGCGGGTGTACGTCGGATCTGACGCGGTGTGGCGCGGTCTGACGGCTACCGCACTCGCCGACTTCGAGGCGCTCGCGGCAACGAGCTTCTACGCCGCGGCGATCGAGCGGGGCGACATCGTCGGCACCGAGCGCGTCGACGACGCGCCGGTTCCGGGCGACTGGGAGGCGGTGCTGCGTCACGACCGCATCGCCACGCTGTCGTATCCCTACGAGTGGTCGTTCGAGATGCTGCGCGACGCGGCTCGTCTTCAACTCGACCTGTCGCGGCAGGCGCTGGCCGACCGCGTGATGGTCAAAGATGCGTCGGCGTTCAACGTCCAGTTCGTCGGCGCCCGGCCCGTGTTCATCGATGTGGGGTCGTTCGAGCGGCTGCGCGCCGGTGAACCGTGGGCGGGTTACCGCCAATTCTGTGAGCACTACCTCAACCCGCTGCTCGTGCAGGCGGTGTGCGACGTACCGTTCCAGCCGCTGCTGCGGGGCCGGATCGACGGCATCCCGCCGGCTGTGGCGAAGGCACTGCTCGGTGGGCGGGGACGCCTGCAGAAAGGCGTGTTCACCCACGTTCGTCTGCACGCCCGTGCCGAGCGGCGCTACGCCGATGCCGATCGCGAGCGCGACGTGCGCGCCGAGCTCAAGCGCGCCGGGTTCGGCCCCAAGCTGATCGACGCGCAGCTGGGCAACCTGCGCAAGGCGATCGAGTCGCTGGAGTGGAAGGAACAACGCTCGACCTGGTCGGACTACGGCGATCGCGCCCACTACACCGACCGGGACCTCGTCGCCAAGGAGCACTTCGTGGCCGAAGCAGTCCGTGCGCTCGGAACGCCCGCCCCGGTGCTCGACCTCGGCGCCAACGACGGGCGGTTCTCGCGGGTGGCGGTCGACGCTGGTGCGACCGCGGCGGTCGCCGTCGACTCCGACCACGTGGTGGTCGACCGGCTCTATCGTGATCTGCGGGCCGCAGGCGAGACGCGCATCTTGCCACTCGTCGTCGACCTTGCCGATCCGCCGCCGGCGCTCGGCTGGCGGTCGAGGGAGCGGCCGGCATGGATCTCCCGCATGCGCCCGCAGCTGACCCTCGCGCTCGCCGTCGTGCACCACCTCGCGCTCACGAACAACGTCCCGCTCGACGAGATCGTCGACCTCTTCGCCGACCTCGGCGCACCGCTCGTGGTCGAGTTTCCGCACCGCGATGACCCGATGGCGTCGCGCCTGCTCGCCCGCAAGCGGACCGGCCTGTTCGACTCCTACGATGTCAGCAACTGGGAGGCCACGCTGGGGCGCCGCTTCTCCATCGAGCGCACCGAATCGCTGCCGAGCGGCACGCGCACGCTCTACTTCGCTCGACCGACCACCTGACCCACCATCTGATCGACACGGGCTTATGTCTGCCCGACCGGGTGCAGTGTCACTACGCCGCCGACGCGTTCCACCTCGTACACGACGACCTCGTTGGCCCCACGATCGAAGACGTCGGCGACATACCCCATGAACGACCACCCTCCACGGACGGGGCGGTAGCCACCGAGCACCCCTGCGAGCCGACCGTTCACCGCCACCACCAGCTCGGGCGGGTCGTCGTCGCCGCGCACCGTGCCCGCCATCCCGAACGGCATCTGCCCGGCCTCGGTAGGCAGCGACGCGAACTGGTCGGCCTGATCGATCGAGATCGTGAACGCGCTCGCGTCGCCGACGTCGAGCCCGTCGCCAGCAACTCGCCGACCGATGAGATCGCCGTTGTCGCCGACCGCGGCCAGCCCGATCCAATCGGCGCCGTGCGGGAACGCCGCCTCGCGGCGGGCGGCGATGTCGAACAGCGCCTGGACGTCGGGAGACACACGCGGGTCGAGCGTGGGCTCGCTGCCGTCGTAGAGCGAATGACCGTCGAACTCCCAGTCCACCTCCGCGTCCACGAGGTCGACGATCGAGGGAAGCACATCGATGTTCAGTACAACGCGGTCGTCGATGCCGCCGAGCGCCTGGCCGGGGGCCTTGACGAACAGCGGGACGCGCATCGCCTCGTCGATGTTTTCGTCGGTGAGGTGCATTCGCCCCAGGTCCGGCGGGGTGAGGTTGGTGCCGTGGTCGGACGTGACCACCAACAGCGTGTCGTCCCAGTTGGGCAGGGCTCGCAGCTGGTCGAGCAGCTCGGCGACCAGGGAGTCCGCCGCTCCGATCTGCATCGCGCTGAACTGGAACTCCATCCGGTTCTCGAAGGCGTAGGCCGGGTCGGCCTCGTCGAGCACCAACTCGGGGGCCCACGACGTGCTGACGCCGGTGCGTGACAAGATCCACGGACGATGGGGGAGCGCGACGTGCACGAAGTGCAGCGCCGGCTCGGCCGTGATCTCGTCGATGCTCGACCGCAATATCGCAGCCTGGCCGAGTGGGCTGCGTTCGTCGGCATCGAGCCCCTGCCACTTCGAGTAGGCCTCGGTGATCAGGCTCGGCGTTTCCGAGCCCGACGAGGCGGGCTCGCTCGCGGCGTCGGCGGTCCCGCCCGTCACGCCACCCGCGTCGTCTTGGGCTCCGTAGCCACCCCACGAGTTGTCGATGGCCGGGAGCCGGTCGCGCAATGCCGCCGGGAGGAGGCGGTGGCCGTAGACGATCGTCGCGTCTTCGATCGCCTGGCTGAGTGGCTGGGTCGGCTGCGGATCGCAGATCGAGGTGGGGCACATGTCGGTGACCGACTCGTATCGGTGCACAGGCACCGATCCGCCGAACAGGGTGAACAGGTTGCGCGGATGGTCGGCGTAGATCGGCAGCGATCCCTCCTCGCCCAACCGTCCGTCGAGGATCGACGGCACCGCCTGATGAGTCAGGTTGTACTGGCTCGACGCGTTACGGAACCACGTGCTCACTCGTGCCAGCTCGGCGAAGCCCGGGTAGCGCTCCTCGTTGATGTCTCCGTCCGGGGTGATGATCGACGCCGCTGGGAACTCATCGAGGATGATCACCACCACCGGGCCGCCCAGATCCGGCATCGCCACCGTGCCGACCGCCCCCGAGCTGGCGCCGCTCACGAGATCGGCGGTCGGGCTGGCGAACAAGAACAGGAACAAGAACGCCACGTTCGCCGCCGACAGGTACGACGCGAGCAGCTTGCCGCCCGTGGTGCGAACGACGAGCCAAGCCACGAGTGTGCCGCCGGCCAGCGCAAGTAGGAAGACGACGGCGGCAGAGTCGGTCCCCGCCGAGCGAAGGAGGGCGAGGACGAACGCTGCCCCGAACACGGCGATCACCGTCGCGAACACGACCGTCCCGGCACGCCGATCGATGAGCATCGCCACCGCGGTGAGCGCGATGCCGACGAGGGGTGGCACCGCGACGATCAACAGCGCGAACCACACGATTTGGGCCGTCGAGTAGTTCCCGGCGACGAAGAACTCGGGGTTGTTGCCGAACAGGTCCAGCAACGGCTGGGCGACGGCGAGTGCGCTCACGCCGGCAATGGCGAACGCCCGGCGAGCGAGCGTTCGTCCCTGTCGTTCCTCGACTGCCTCGCCGGGACCTTCGGGCACGTCGTCGATCACCGGGTGATGCTCGGCCGGCCGCGGCCCCGTCGCGGGCGTATCGGTCGACATCGGGGCGGGACTCTATCCGGGGCCGGTGCGCTCGTGGCATCGCCACGGGCGCACCAGCCCGAGTCGTCACTTGCCGGCTGGAACGTCCTTGACGAAGAGCCGCGACAACACCACCTGGAACAACAGTGTGAGGAGCCACACGATCACGGTCGCCAGAACCCAGGTGACCACTCCGCTGATCTCCAAGCCGTCGGAGACGAGCTCGGCGACGAGCAGTGCGAGAAACGTGGTGACGAGCGTGCTGAGGCTCTCGAAGGCCGACAGGTGATCCGTCGCCATCTTGCGAACGAACGGCTCGAGCACCACGGTCGCCGCGGTGAACAACAAGACGGCGAGGACGAATGCCGTGCCCTTGACGTGCATGTCGTCGCTCAGCAGCAGTGATGCGATCCACAGACCGAGCGCATTGCCGGCGAGGGCGAGAACGACCCTGATCAAACCGCGTCTCATGGGGTTCCCCTTTCGTGTGATTTCGGAATCCGATGAACCGAGGCCCCATCATGGCGCGCGAGCGCACTTGAGAACGCGGATCGTCGCTCGACCGCAGATGCCATGATCGACGTCGCGCCGGCGTCCCCGTTGTGCCGACACGCAGGGAACTAGCATCGCGTCACGATGGACCGCCTCTGCGAACGCCCCGGGTGTTCCGACCGCGCGTCCGTGGCCTACGGCATGCGCGCCGAAGACCTCGTGTTCTGGCTCGACGCCGTCCCCGACGGTGGCGCGAGTGCCGGCGGTGTGCTGTGCCGTCGCCACGCCGACTCGATGGTCGTGCCGCGCGGCTGGACGCTCGACGACCTTCGCGATCCCGATCTGCACCTGTTCCGGCCCCCCGCACCGGCCGTCGATGCGTCATCGAGTGCTCCATCGCCCACCGCCTCGAGTGCCGGCCTGGCGACCACGTCCACGTCGCGCCGCCGTCGCGCCGAACGGCGTCGCAACCGCACCGCTGATCAGCACGCGGCCCAACTCGATCTCGGCGATGCCCTGGCCGCACAGGCGGACGACGCTCCCGTGCCGAGCGGGCCGGTCGACCAGCCCGAACAACCCGCACCACCCGCACAGCCCGACGAGGCGGTCGGCGAGCGTGTCGATGCCCACGATGCGCCTCGTGCATCCGATGCGCACAGCGCCGCCGGCGACGCAGCCGATGCTGCCGATCCGCTCACCCCGTGGACGCCGGAGTTCGACGAAGCGGACGATCTCGACGGGCTCCTCGCAGCGCGCAGCCCGCTGCTCGCACGAGCGTTCCGCACCGCCGACCGCGGGAGCTGACGTGGAGATCGAGCGCAGTGTCGTCCTCGCCGCGCCCCCAGCCGAGGTCTTCGTCCTCGTCGACGACCTCGCCCGCTATCCCGTCTGGATGGATCTCGTCCACGAGGTCACCGCGACCACTCCCGACGAGCAGGACCGCCCGGCGTGGGACGTCGAGCTACGGGCCAACCTCGGCCCGCTGGCGCGCTCGAAGCGGCTACGGATGGTCCGGACGGTTCACGAGCCAGCACGCAGCGTGGTCTTCGAACGCGCCGAGGTCGACGGCCGCGCCCACGCACCGTGGGTCCTGCAGGCGCAGGTCGAACCGCGCGACGGCGACGGATCCGAGTTGACGATGCACCTCCGCTATGGCGGGAGCTTGTGGACGGGCGCCGTGTTGCAGCGCGTGCTCGACGATCACGTCGAGCGCGGCGCCAGCGCGCTCGTGACGATGTTCGACGTGCCGTCGTGACCGGCGATGTATCAGGGTTTGCTCAAGAAGGCTCGTACAGGGGTCGATGAACCCACGCGCGAGGTGCCGGTGGAACCACCCCGGACACACGCGCCGACCGCGCCCATGCCTGAACTGCCCACCCGCCAGATGACCGCTAGGCTCGCTCCGCGTATGCCCAAGACCGCGGCGAGCACGCTCGGGCGCGGCTGTCGCCGTGTGACACGAAGCGTCGGGCACGTGATTCTCGTTGCTGCGGCGCTGTTGTGCGTCCCCGTGGCCATGACCGGTCCCGCCAGTTCCGCGCAGACGAGCGAGGAGGAGGCCACCCGGGCAGCGCTCGAGATCCAAGCAGCTCGCGAGCGCGCCAACGAGGCGGCGTCGGCGTTCTTCCAGGCGCAGTCCGACCTCGAGGTGCTCGAAGCCGAAGCCGAGTCGCTGGCCCGCGAGACCGACGACCTCGAGCGTCAGGTCGCCGCGCTCCGCCGCGACGTCGAAGCCATCGCCATGGCCCGCTTCGCCACGAGCGGGGCGAGCGGCATCCCCTTGCTCACGGGGCTGCAGCCACCCAAGGATCAGGTGCAAGCCGAAGTGCTCGGCGGTGTCGTGAACGACAGCGGCAAGAGCGCGCTCGACGAGTTCGATTTCGCCGAGAAGCAGCTCGCGGCCAAGCGCTCCGAGCTGGCTGCGCATCGCCGTTCGGTGGAAGCGCAGCGAGATCTGTTCGCCGAGTTGCAGACCGAGGCCGAGGCCGAGGTCGACCGCCTGCGGCGGATCGAAGAGCAGCGGCTCACCGACGAGGCGGTGCAGCGGGCGCTGCAAGCTCAGTACGCGGCCGATCTCGCCAAGTTGCAAGAGGCGATGCTCGCCAACGCAGCCGCGGCGGCGAAGGCGCGGCCGAACCCTGGTGTCCTCGCCGCGCAGGCTGCTGCAGCAGCGGATGCGGCGAGCGACGACACCGACGTGGCGGCAGACTCCGACGTCGGTTCCGCCGCCGCCGACGACCCGACGTTGGCGGTGCCGACGCTGGCGCCGAACACCGGCGCGTCGGGCGGCACGAGCGGCGGTCGCACGGGCACGGGCGGGCCCGGCAGCACGCCGATGGGAGTGCTCAACGGCGAGGTCTACCTCGACAACATCTTGTGCCCCATCTCGGGCGCCGCGTACGGCGACAGCTGGGGCTCGCCACGCTCTGGCGGGCGGCGTCACGAGGGCGTCGACATGCTCGCCCCCGCCGGCACGCCGATCTATGCCGTCGTCGGTGGCATGGTCACGTTCAAGCAGAACCGCCTCGGCGGCAACGCGATCTCGCTCGTCGGCGACAACGGCAACCGCTACTACTACGCCCACCTGTCGTCGTTCGAAGGCGTCAATCGCCGCGTCGAGCAGGGCGAGGTGATCGGGTACAACGGCGACACCGGCAACGCGACCGGAGTGCCGCACCTGCACTTCGAGATCCATCCCGGCGGTGGGCTGGCGGTCAACCCGTACCCGTCGGTGCGTCTCGCCGCCTGCTGACACCGGCACGTCCAGTCGCCCGCGGACGTGCGCCACGGGCAACGGTCCGCCCGATGTGACTCGGTCTCGGCGGGTCTGACAGTCTCGGGCGCCGTGGAGACATCAGCGGCGTACGCCGAGCTGACGACGACGTTGTCCGAGATGCTCGACGGCGCCGACGTGACCGACCTGCGCCGCCTGTCCGGCGGTGCCTCGCGTGAGACGTGGCGCTTCATCGCCGATGGGCGTGCGCTCGTGCTCCAGCGCCAGCGCACGGGAGATGTCCGCGACATGCTCGTCGAGGCCGATGTCGTGCGTGCCGCCGGCGCCGCCGGCGTGCCCGTGGCGCGGTTGATCGACGCCCGCACGGATGACGGAGCATCGTCGGGCTCGGCGGGCATGTCGATGATGGTGCTCGAAGCGGTCGAGGGCGAGACGATCGCCCGCAAGATCCAGCGTGACGAGGAATATGCGGATGCGCGCCGGCATCTCGCCGCCGACTTCGGCGACGCGCTGGCGCGCATCCACCAGATCGATCCGACGTCGGTCGAGGGCCTCGTCGAGACGGACCAGCTCGCCTACTACACCGAGGTGCTGGACACGATCGGGCACCCGCACCCGGTGCTCGAGCTCGTGCGCAACTGGCTCGTCGACCGTCGTCCCGAGCCGGGAGCGGTGCGGCTGGTGCACGGTGACTTCCGCCTGGGCAACGTGATTGTCGGCCCTGACGGGCTGCGCGCCGTGATCGACTGGGAGCTGGCTCACCTCGGTGATCCGATGGAGGACCTCGGCTGGCTGTGCGTCAAGGCGTGGCGTTTCGGTGGCGGCCCGCCCGTGGCGGGTCTCGGCGACTACGAGACGCTGTTCGCCGCCTACGAGGCCGCCGGGGGCGGCGCCGTTGACCCCGCCAGGGTGTTGTGGTGGGAGGTGCTCGGGACGTGGAAGTGGGGGATCATGTGCATGTTGCAGGCGAACGCCCACCTCAGCGGGGTCGCGCGGAGCCACGAGTTGGCGGCGATCGGTCGCCGGGTCTGCGAGAACGAGTACGACCTGTTGAACATGCTCGAAGGGAAGTGGTGACCATGGCCGCGCCGCACGACGCACCGACCCTCGCCGACATCGTCACCGCCGTGCGCGAGTGGATCGACAAGGACGTGATCGCCGGCACGGACGGACGATTGCAGTTCCACGCTCGGGTCGCCGCGAACATGTTGTCGATGGTCGAGCGCGAGCTCGATGTCGGCGAGGCGCAGGAGGCCGCGCATCACGCCCGCCTCGAGCGCCTCGGGGTCGCCGACGACGCCGAGCTGGCAGCGGCGATCCGTGACCGTACGTTCGACGGCGACCAGGCCGAGTTACGAGCGCTGCTCCTCGAGTCGGTGGTCGACAAGTTGACGGTGGCGAACCCGCGCTACCTGCGCTGACGGCGGGTGGTGCCGAGCGTGACGGGCTGGCCAGCGGCGAGTTGGCCGCAGGCGGCGTCGATGTCGGTGCCCCGGTTGCGGCGCACGGTGGCGTTGGCGCCGAGGTCGATCAGCCGATCACGGAATGCATCGACACGTGCCGGTGGCGTGCCGCGGGTCGGATAGCCGGGCGTCGGGTTGAGTGGGATCAGGTTGACGTGCGCCTGCGGGGCGAGGCGCCGGCACAACGCGGCGAGCTCGGTCGCATCCTGGTCGCGGTCGTTGACGCCGTCGATCATCGCCCACTCGAAGCTGATCCGCCGGCCCTTCACGTCCAGGTACTCGGCGCACGTCGCCATCAGGTCCTCGATCGGGTAGCGGCGATTGATCGGCACGAGCTCGTCGCGGAGCTCGTCGTTGGCCGCGTGGAGCGACACGGCGAGGTTCACGGGAAGTGCTCGATCCCGCAGCGCGCGGATGCCGGGCAAGATGCCGACCGTCGACACGGTGATGTGGCGGGCCGACAGTCCGAGGTCGCCGTGGAAGCGTTCGACCGACGGCCAGACCGCGTCGAGGTTGGCCATCGGCTCGCCCATGCCCATGAACACGATGTTGGAGACGCGCCGATCGGACTGCTTCGCGCGGCGGGCGGCGCGCACGACCTGCTCCACGATCTCGCCCGTGGTGAGGTGGCGCGTGAATCCGGCTTGCCCGGTGGCGCAGAATCCGCACGCCATCGCACACCCCGCCTGGCTGCTGACGCAGACCGTTGCCCGATCGGGGTAGAGCATGAGCACGGTCTCCACGCGGCTGGCGCCGTCGAGCTCCCAGAGGAACTTGATCGTGTCGCCGCGATCGCTGACCGATTCGGTGACCGGGGTCAGTGCGGTCGGCAGCCGCTCGTCGAGCTGGTGGCGCAGCGCCTTGGGCAGCGACGTGATCTCATCCGGAGTGAGCAGCTGGCGGTACAAGCCGTCCCACAGTTGGTCGAGCCGGTAGCGCGGCTCGCCGTCGAGCACCGCTGCGAGCTCGTCGCGCGACGCGCCGTACCGCGACAGCCCGACGTGCGACGCGATCGTCGTGCGCGTCTCGGGTGGTGCGGATGCAGTGCTCATCGAACGTCGCCCTGTGCTCAACGATCGGCGGCGAGTGCGGTGTAGTCGGCGATGCGGCCGCGGACCACGTCGAGGCTCGCGGTCCAGAACGCCTCGTCGGTGACGTCGAGTCCGAACGACGCGCCGAGCGCCTCGGCGGTGTCCATCCCCGCACGCGAGAGCAGGTTGTCGTACCCGGAGCGGAAGCGCTCGGGATCTTCTCGATACCGGGCGAACAGTCCGAGTCCGAACAGCAGCCCGTACGTGTAGGGCCAGTTGTAGAAGTGCGACGAGTAGTAGTGCGGCTTGAGCAGCCACATGTACGGGTGGGCGGTGCGCTGGTCGAGTCCGTCGCCATAGGCGGTGGCCTGCGCCTCGGTCATCATCTCGCACAGTTCGGCAGGGGAGAGCGTGCGACGCTGGCGCCGGGCGAACAGCTCGGTCTCGAACAAGAACCGTGAGTGGATGTCGACGATCACCTGGTTCGTGCCCTGCAGGTCGACGTCGAGCTGGGCGAGGCGGGCGTCGCCGGAGGTGCGCGCCAACCCCGCTTCGACGACGAGCGTCTCGCAGAAGATGCTCGCCGTCTCGGCGAGCGCCATCGGGAACTGGCGCTGGAGGGCGGTGCGTTCGGCGACGGTGGTGTTGTGGTAGGCGTGGCCGAGCTCGTGGGCGGTGGTCTGCGCCGAGTCTGGCGAACCCGACCAGTTGAGCAGCACGAGCGACCGGTCGCCTACGAAGCGGGCGCAGAACGCCCCGCCGGTCTTGCCGGCGCGCGGTCCGGCGTCGATCCACTGCTCGGTCAGGGCGCGGTCGACGAGCCCGCCGAGCGGGCCGCTGTACTCGGCGAACGCGTCGCGCACGATGCCGACGCCTTCGTCCCACGAGATCGATCCCCCGGCGACCGGGAGTGGGGCGACGAGGTCCCACCACGGCAACCCACTGTCGGGATCGTGTCCATGGAGGCCCGCCTTGACCCGCATCCAGCGACGCAGATCAGGCAGCGACGCGACGACTGCTGACTGCATCGCCTCGAACGTGTCGCGACCGACGCTGTTGGCGAACAGCGCGGCGTCGAGCGGTGACGCCCAATGCCGGCGCCGGTTGAGCGCGTGGGCTTCGCCCTTGATCGCGTTGAGCGCGGCGGCGACGGGCACCTCGATCGTCGGCCAGGTCGCGAGTTCGGCGTCGTAGGCGGCCCGGCGGACCGTGGGATCGGGGTCGGTGGCGAGCCCGCGCACGGCGGTCATCGGCAATGTGCGGATGCCGTCCGCGAACGCGACGTCGCCCGTGAGCTGGGACGTCACGTCGGCCTGCAACCGCGCCCACGCACTGGCACCGGTCAGCGAGAGCTCGGCTGCCAGGTGCTCCTCGGCTTCGCTCATCTGATGTTCCGCGCGGGCGGCGAGGCGCAGCAGCGGACCACGGTGGTCGTCGACCTCGCCGCTGACGCTCGCCAACGCCTCGACCCCGAGCGCCGCCACCCAGTCGGCGAGACGGGCGGTGAGCGGTCGCACGGTGGCGTCGAGTTGGCGGATCTCGCTGAACGTGGCCTGGGCACGCTGGTCGCGCGAGTCGGTGGCAACCGTCGCGTAGACGTAGGTGCGCAAGACGTTGACCTCGTCGGTCACTCGGTTGAGCTCGCGCAGTACGCGATCGGCTCGGGTGCCGTCGTCGGCTGTCGCCGGGCGCGGATCGACGGCGCGGATGCCGAGCTCGTCGAAGAGCGCAGCGAGCCGGTCGACGTCGGCCGATGAGCGCTCGACGGCATCGGTGAACGAGCGTGATTCGAGCGACTCGTGGACGTCGGCGACGCTCCAGCGCGGCAGTACCTCCTCCTCATGCTCCTCGTCGACGGGGCCACGGGTGTCGGTCACGGGCGCACCGTCGCGGCGAAGGAGACGTCGGTCGAGCGGATGTGGAACCCGAGATGCTCGTACATCGCGATGGCAGGGGAGTTGCGAGCGTCGACGTAGAGCATGCCGGTCGCCAGCCCGTGGTCGGACAGCCATTCGAGCCCGGCGAGCGTCAGCTGGGTACCGAGGCCACTGCCGTGGAAGGTCGGGTCGACGGCGATCACGTAGATCTCGCCGAGCGATTCGACCCCGCCGACCGCTGGGTGGATCTTGGTCCAGCAGAAGCCGGCCATCTCGCCGTCGCGCTCGTGGATGCGGAACCCGTCGGGGTCGAACCACTCCTCGCTCTGGCGGGCGCGCAACGTGTCGAGCGTCCACCCACCCTGTTCGTCGTGGTCGGCGAACGCACGATTGTTGACCCGCAGCCAGGCTTCGTCGTCGTCACCGGGACGGAACGCCCGCGTGTCGATCGTGACCGCTCGCCCGGTCGGGAGGGGGCGCCGCATCTGATGCAGCCGGCGGTGTTCCTGCATGCCGGCCTCGGCGGCGAGTCGATGGTGCTCGTCGGTCGGACCAGCGACCCACCACACGATGGTTCCGCCGCCGTCCGTGGCAACGACGTCGAATGCCGCGTCGAGCAGCTCGGCGCCGACATCGGCCAGGTCCCCGCGCCGATCGGGGCGCACGACGAGCTCGAACAGCCGCGCCTCGTTGCCCGCGGAGAGCTGCGCATAGGCGACGGGCCGGTCGTCGCCGTCGGTGGTCGCCACGAAGCCGGCGAACCCGTCGCCACCACCGTCGACGAGGTCGAGGTACAGGTGGTCGGACAGCGGTCGGCGCCCGTCGGGTGTGGTGGCGGCGACGAGCAGCTCACCGACGCGTGCGATATCGTTGCCGTCCATCTCGCGTTTGACGTCGAGCGACCCCATCGGCACGAGGGTACCGGGCAGACAGAAGCTGCCTATCCGTGGCATTGCACTTGCGCGCGGGTGTATAGTTTCCTTCAACCAGGTTCCCGCCACCTGGTTTGATGCGATGGCAGGGATCCGCCTCCCGCCTCGCACCTGAGCGACGGCCCCTCCCACCAGGGGCCGTCGCCGCTTTTTCGGGTGCTGAACTGGGGTGATGGCACGCTCACGTGATCGCTCGCAACGCCCGGTGGAGCGTGCGTTCGGCGTTGCGCAGCTGCCGTTCGGCTTCGTGGATCGCTGTGACCACGTCGTCACGCTCCGTGCCGATCCAGGGTTCGGCGAGGGCACCGACGCGGGAACGGTACTGAGCGACGTGTTCGGTGATGGCGGCCAGTTCGGCAGCGGTCGACTCGAGCGAACCTGGCATCGCGTCAACCTACCCGGACCCCTCGCAGGGACCGCCCCTACACTGCCGGTGTGATCCCCGTCCGCTCTGATCTGCGTGCCCTCGAGGGCTATCACTCTGCGCAGGTCGACGTCAGGGTGCGGTTGAACACGAACGAATCGCCGCTGCCTCCACCGCCGGCCTTCCGCGACGCCGTCGCGGCGGAGATCTCCCGGGTCGATTGGCACCGGTACCCGGACCGGGCGGCGACCGCGCTCCGTGAGGCGATCGCCGAGCTGCACGGCGTCGATCCTGCCCAGGTGTTCGCCGCCAACGGATCCAACGAGGTACTGCAGACCGTGCTGCTCGCGTATGCCGGGCCCGGTCGGACCGTCGCCACGTTCGAGCCGACCTACCAGATGCACGCCCAGATAGCGCGGGTGACCGGGGCGAGCGTCGTGGAAGGCGAGCGTGGTCCGGACTTCACGCTCGACGCCGCCGAAGTCGAGCGGGTCCTCGTGAGCGCGTCGCCGCACGTGGTGTTCCTCACGTCGCCGAACAACCCGACCGGGATCGTCGAGCCGCCCGAACGCGTTCGTCAACTGCTCGACCGGGCACCCGGACTCGTCGTCGTCGACGAGGCCTACGCACAGTTCGCGCCGTGGACCGCGCTCGACTTCGTCGCCGAGGATCGCCCACTCGTGGTCACCCGCACGTTCTCCAAGACGTGGTCGATGGCCGGCGCCCGCCTCGGCTACCTCATCGGACCGACCTGGCTCGTCGCCGAGCTCGACAAGGTCGTGCTTCCCTATCACCTCGACACGATGAAGCAGATCGCCGGGCGACTCGCCCTGCGGTTCACCGAGGACATGGACGAGCGGGTCGCCCAGATCGTCGCCGAGCGTGAGCGGATCGAGCGCGAGCTCGCGGCACTCGAGATGGAGGTCTTCCCGAGCGGTGCCAACTTCATCTTGTTCCGGGTGCCTCCAGCGTGGTCGGGGCGCGACGTGTGGGCCGGGCTCGTCGAGCGCAGCGTGCTGATCCGCGACTGCACGTCGTGGCCGCGCCTCGACGGGTGCTTGCGCGTCACGGTCGGCACGCACGAGGAGAACTCCGAGTTCCTTGCCGCGCTCGCCGCCGTGCTCGCCGGCGAACCAGCCACGCTGCCCAACATCACGTCCACCGTCGAGACCGCCACCCCCACCCCCACGTCGGCCGTCAGAACTGGAGCCCGCCCATGACCACCACCGCATCCGCATCCACCGTGCCTGCATCCACCGTGCCTGCACCTGCCGCCCGCGGCGGTCGCACCGCGACGCGCAGCCGGACCACCAAGGAGACATCGATCGAGGTCGCCATCGACCTCGACGGCACCGGCACGACCGACGTGTCGACCGGCATCCCGTTCTACGACCACATGCTCGATCAACTCGGTCGCCACGGCGGGTTCGACCTCACCGTGCACGCCGACGGCGACCTCCACATCGACACACACCACACGGTCGAAGACGTCGCCATCGCCGTCGGCGAAGCGTTCGCGGAGGCGCTCGGCGACAAGGCGGGCGTGCGCCGCTTCGCCAGCGGGCGGTACCCGCTCGACGAGGCACTCGTCGACGTGGCGCTCGATCTGTCGGGGCGCCCCCACGTCGAGTGGCACGTTCCGATCCCGGAGAGCCTGCCGCTCGGCAACCCTGCGTTCGATCCGCAACTCGCCGAACATGCCGTGTCGTCGTTCGCCACGTCGGCGGCCATCACACTGCACGTGGAACTGATCCGCGGTCGCAACACGCACCACATCATCGAGGCGACGTTCAAGGGCCTCGCCCGGGCGTTGCGCGACGCCGTGCGCGTCGAGGACCGCGCCGGTGTGCCCTCCACGAAGGGTGTCCTGTGACGCGCGCCGACACGTCACGGGACGGCGCGGCTCCCGCGCGGTGCTCGTTCGTTCACCGCGGTCGGCAACGATGAGCCGTCCGTTGATCGCCGTGCTCGACTACGGCATCGGCAACCTCCACTCCGCCCAAAAGGCGCTCGAACGCGAGGGTGCGGACGCCCGCCTCACCGCCGATCGCGGTGTGATCGCCGATGCCGATGGTGTCGTGCTGCCTGGCGTTGGCGCGTTCGGCGCCTGCATGGACGCGCTGCGCGGGGCCGGCCTGGAGGACGCGGCACACGCGGCGGTCGAATCGGGCCGACCGTTCCTCGGCATCTGCGTGGGCATGCAGATGCTGTTCAGTCGCTCGGAGGAGGACCCCGACGCCACCGGTCTCGGGATCATCCCGGGGACGGTGCGGTGGATCCCACCGGGGCCGAAGATCCCCCAGATGCAGTGGAATCGGCTGCAGATCGTGCGCGACGATCCGATGCTGCGCGGGCTCGGCGACGAGGCGTGGGTCTACTTCGTGCACTCGCTGCACGGCGTGCCCGACGACCCGGACGTGGTGGCGGCCACGGTCGAGTACGGCTCGACGATCAACGCCGCCTTCCGCCTTGCCAACGTGTTCGCCGTGCAGTTCCACCCGGAGAAGTCGAGCCTTCCCGGCCTCGCACTGCTGGCGAACTTCGTCGGGGTCTGCGCCGGCAGTGCCCGCCCCGACGCCGCGGCGGCGATCGACGCCGCGCCGATGCAGATCGGCCAGCGTCGATGATCGAGTTGTACCCGGCGATCGACCTGCTCGGGGGACGGGTGGTGCGTCTCCGTCAGGGTGACTACGCGGACGAGACGGTGTACGGCGACGACCCGGTGGCCGTCGCCCGCGGGTTCGCCGAGGAAGGTGCGACGTGGATCCATGTCGTCGACCTCGACGCCGCCCGCTCGGGCGATCCCGTGAACCGGCCGGTCGTGGCCGCGATCGCCGCCGCCGTGGCGGGTAGCGCGCACGTGCAGACCGGTGGGGGCGTGCGTTCGCTCGACGATGCAGGAGCGCTCGCCGACGCCGGCGTGGCGCGGGTGGTGATGGGGTCGGCAGCAGTGCGCGATCCCGAACTCGTCGCCGCGGTGTCGTCCGCCGTGGCGGTCGCCGTCGGCCTCGATCACCGCGACGGTGAACTGGCCGTGCACGGCTGGACGGAGGGAAGTGGACTGATGATCGACGACGCCTTCGAGTTGTTCCCGTCGGCCGCCGCGTTCGTCGTGACCGACATCGGCCGCGACGGCATGCTCGCCGGACCGGACCTCGTGGGGTTGTCCCGCGCCGCCGATCTCGCTGGCGCGCCGGTGATCGCCAGCGGCGGCGTATCGAGCCTCGACGACGTGATCGCGCTGGCGGCGATCGAGGGCCTCGGTGGCGTGATCACAGGCAAGGCGGTGTACGAGCGCCGGTTCACCGTCGCCGAGGCGGTCGCCGTGCTGAGCGCGGCGAGCGGCGCGCCCGCGGGCGCATCGTGAAGGTCGCCCGGGTCATCCCGTGCCTCGATGTGACCGCCGGGCGCGTCGTCAAGGGGACCAACTTCGTCGACCTCGTCGATGCCGGTGACCCGGTCGAGCTCGCCGCTCGGTACGACCACGAGGGTGCCGACGAGCTCGTGTTCCTCGACATCACGGCGTCGAGCGATCGCCGGGACACGACGGTCGACATGGTGCGGCGCGTCGCCGACGAGGTGTACATCCCGTTCACCGTCGGCGGCGGGATCCGCACCGCCGACGACGCTCGCCGCATGTTGCGCGCCGGTGCCGACAAGGTGAGTGTCAACACCGCCGCCGTGGAGCGGCCCGAGCTGATCACCGAGGTCGCCCGCGAGTTCGGCGCCCAGTGCGTCGTGTGTGCGATCGATGCCAAAGCCCGCGTCGACGACGGCCCGGACTTCGAGGTGTATCTGCACGGTGGTCGCACGCCGACCGGCATCGATGCCATCGAGTGGGCGGCGCAAGCCGTGCGTCGCGGTGCGGGTGAGATCCTGCTGACGTCGATGGACCGCGACGGCACGCGTCAGGGATTCGACCTCGTGCTGACCGAAGCGGTCGTCGACGCGGTGACGGTGCCGGTGATCGCCAGCGGCGGTGTCGGGGGCATCGAGCACCTGGTGGAAGGCATCACGATCGGTCGCGCCGACGCCGTGCTGGCGGCGTCGATCTTCCATTTCCGCGAGCACTCGATCGCCGACGCCAAGCAGGCGATGGCTGCCGCCGGCATCACCGTTCGCCCGGTCGTCTGACCGCGCCGCCGACCCGAGCGCATGGGTAGGGTCGCATTCATGGCTACACCGACCGTGAACCCCAACATGGAATACCGTCGACTCGGCAACACGGGCTTGCAGGTCAGCGTGTTGAGCTTCGGAAGCTGGGTGACGTTCGATACTCAGCTCGACAACACGCTGGCGCTCGATTGCATGGCGGCTGCTGGCGATGCGGGCTGCAACTTCTTCGACAACGCCGAGGCCTACGCCGGTGGCAAGAGCGAGGAGATCATGGGGCACGCGCTGCGTGAGCTCGGGTGGCCGCGCTGGTCCTACGTGTTGACGACGAAGGTGTTCTGGGGCATCCACGGCTCGACGCCGAACATGCGCAACACGCTCAATCGGAAGTACCTGATGCAGGCGATCGATGGATCCCTGGAGCGTTTCGGCGTCGATTTCGTCGATGTGCTGTACTGCCACCGCGCCGACCCGAACACGCCGCTGGAGGAGACGGTGTGGGCGATGAGCGACATCATCAGCGCCGGCAAGGCGCACTACTGGGGCACGAGCGAGTGGAGCGCCGACGAGATCCGCGGTGCCATCGACATCGCCGAGCGCCACCACCTCCACAAGCCGGTCACCGAGCAGAGCCAGTACAACCTGCTCGAACGCAAGAAGGTGGAGCGGGAGTACGCCAGGATCAAC
>CAZQCP010000053.1:0-18293 GCA_964592115.1 uncultured Ilumatobacteraceae bacterium | reverse complement strand
CCCCGAAAAAGCCAACAACCAGGGCTTTTGCCCTGGTTGTGTGGTGTCGGAGGGGGGACTTGAACCCCCACGCCCATAATAGGGCACTAGCACCTCAAGCTAGCGCGTCTGCCATTCCGCCACTCCGACGTGACTTTGGTTGTGGGTCTGAGACGCTATCTGGTCCCGGCGACCCGTCACACGCCCTCGAGCAGGAAACTCAGCGCCATCACGGTGAACAGCCAGATCAGCGCGAACACGAACGTGATCCGGTTGAGGTTGCGCTCGGCGGCAGTCGAACCGAGCGCCGCTCCCCCGCCACCACCGAACATGTCCGACAGCCCGCCGCCACGGCCACTGTGCATCAGAATGCCGGCGATCAGCGCGAACGTCGCGAGGACATTGATCGCAATCGTGATCCAGAGCATGACCGTGCGCACGATCGGCCAGGCTACCTGCCGCCGAACACGTCCCCACGCCACCGCCGACGCCGATACAACCACGTCGGTGCGACATCAGGTGAAGGGCGAACGACGTCGTCAAGACGTTCGTGCTCCGTGATGGCCGACACCACATCCTGCAGGCGGTCGTACTCCGCCGGCGACTCGATCCGGTCGACGAGCAGGTACTTCCTGCGCCCGACGACAGCGACCAACCCGCCCGGATTGAGTTGGCGCAGTGATGCTCGCAAACTTGGGCGCGAGCGCGTGATCCGATCGATCCGGTCCCATCTGAGCAACTGTCGACGCAGCACCGGGCGACGCTCCACCCCGCGGACGTCGAACCGACTGGCGATCGGATAGTCCAGCAGCACACCGGCCATCATCACGGTCCCGACGACGAGAATCAGGATCGGCCACGCCCGCACGCCAGCCGCGGCGACAGCGAAGATCCCGGCGACGAGCACGAGGACCGCTCCGGCAAAGCTGCCGATGATCCCGCGCCATGACGAATGGATCGTGATCGAGTCGTCTGGCGAGACCTCGGGCACGACGGCCCTCCCGTCAGGCGCTGACGGCGCCGGCCCGCTCGACGAGCGACTCACCGGGCGCCAGCGGGAAGTGGCACGCCACCTGCTGGCGCGGCGCGATCTCACGCAACATCGGAGTCTCGACCTTGCAACGCTCCTGCGCGATCGGACAACGCGGGTGGAAGCGGCAGCCTGATGGCGGATTTGCCGGACTCGGCACGTCACCCTGCAACAGGATCCGTTTGCGCGTCCGCTCGCGGCGCGGATCGGCGATCGGCACCGCGGACAGGAGCGAGTGGGTGTACGGGTGCGCCGGAGTGTCGTACAACTCGTCGCTCGGCCCCACCTCGGCGACGCGCCCGAGGTACATCACCACGACTCGGTCACTGGAATATCGCACCACGGACAGGTCGTGGGCGATGAACATGAAGCTGAGCTTGAACTCGTCTTGCAATTCGTCGAGCAGGTTCAGCACCTGTGCTTGAATGCTGACGTCGAGCGCCGACACCGGCTCGTCGAGCACGATGATCTTCGGTCGCAACGCGAGCGACCGGGCGATGCCGATGCGCTGACGTTGGCCGCCGGAGAACTCGTGCGGGTAGCGGTTCGCATGCTCGGCGAGCAGACCGACCCGCTCCAACAGCTCCCCGGCCCGCTTGCGCGCTTCGGCCTTGCCGACGCCGTGGATGCGCATCGGCTCGCTCACCGTGTCGCCGACCGGCAACCGCGGATTGAGCGATGCGTACGGATCCTGGAACACCATCTGCAGCGACGACCGCAACTGCCGCATGCGCCGCTTCGACGCGGCGATGACGTCCTCACCGTCGAAGATCACTGACCCTGAGGTCGGCTCGACGAGGCGCAACAACGACCGACCGAGTGTGGTCTTGCCGCACCCGGATTCACCGACGATGCCGAGCGTCTCCGTGTCGTACAGATCGAACGACACGCCCGACAACGCCTGAATGACGCCGACCTGGCGACGGAATACGCCCGCCCGGATCGGGAACTCCTTGACCAGGTCACGTACCTGCAGGATCGGTGTGCGTCCCGCAGCGTCCGGGAGCGGCTGACCCTGCTCGTTCGCTGGAGCGTCGCCGCCGATCGGAGCGGTGTCGAGGCCCGTCATGCGCCCGGATCCTCGATCGCCGGGAGATCTGCGTGCCGATGGCAGCGGGTGGCATGACCAGCGTCGAGCGACTCCAGCAGCGGAAGTTCCTCGACGCAGCGGTCGACGACATACGTGCAACGGGGACGGAACGGACAGCCAGACGGTGGGTTCAACAGGCTCGGCGGATTCCCCGGGATCGGTTGCAGGTCGCCCGTCGTGCCCTCGAGGTCGGGGATCGAGTCGAGCAGGGCACGGGTGTACGGGTTGCGCGAGCCGTAGAAGATGTCATCGACCGAGGCCGCCTCGAACAACCGACTGGAGTACATCACCTGCACCCGATCGGCGGAGCCCGCGACGAGACCGAGGTCGTGGGTGATCAGCATCATCGCCGATCCCGTTTCCTCCTGCACGGCGTGCAGCACCTCCATGACCTGCGCCTGCACGGTCACGTCGAGCGCGGTCGTCGGCTCGTCGGCGATCAACAGCTTCGGGTCGTTGGCGATCGCCATGGCGATCATCGCCCGCTGGCGCATGCCGCCCGAGTACTCGTGCGGGAACTGCGACGCCCGCCCGCGCGGCTCGGGTACACCGACCAGCGTCAACAGATCGACGGCACGGGTCCACGCCTCCTTCTTGGAGACGTCGTTGTGCAACCGGACCGCTTCCACGATCTGATCACCGACACTGAACACTGGGTTCATCGCCGTCATCGGGTCCTGGAAGATCATGGCGATGTCACGACCACGGATCGACCGCATCTCCCGGTCGCTGAGCTCCAGCAGGTCGATCCCGCCGAACGACACGTTGCCGGTGATCTCGGTGTTCTTGGGGTGCAGCCGCATCAACGCCAGCGCCGTGACCGACTTCCCGGAGCCGGACTCGCCGACCACAGCGAGCACCTCGCCCGGGTTGATGTGGAACGACACGTCGGTCACCGCGCCGACGACACCGTCGGGGGTGCGGAAGCGGACCGACAGCGAGTCGACCTCGAGGACGGGCGTCGCCGCGCCGTCCGCTGCGGTGGTCGATGGCTCCATCTCGACGTTCATCACCCGCGCTCCGTCTTCGCCCGCGGGTCGAGGGCATCGCGCAACCCGTCACCGAGGAAGTTCACACACAACACGATGAGCACGATGAACATGCCAGGGATCAGCACCCGGATTGGATCACTCTCGATGCTTCCCTTGGCGTCGCGCACGAGCGTGCCGAGCGATGCATTCGGCGGCTGTACGCCGAGTCCGAGAAACGACAGCGTGCTCTCGAGGACGATGGCGGTACCGAGCAGCAGCGTCACCTCGACGACCACCGCACCGATCACGTTCGGCATGACGTGGCGGACGATGATGCGGAGATGGGTCGCCCCCGCGGCGCGCGCGGCCATGACGAACTCCTGCTCCTTGATCGACAGCACCACACCGCGTACGACTCGGGCGATGCGCGTCCACAAGAGCAGCGCCAAGACGATCGACAGTCCCCTGGCATCGCGGCCGAAGTTCTGCGAGAAGACCGACAGGGCGATCAACGCCGGCACGATCAACACCAGGTTGATCATCTGCGAGATGATGCCGTCGACCCATCCGCCGAAGTAGGCGGCGAGCGCGCCGAGCGTCGTGCCGACCACCGTTGCCATCACGGCGACGAGCGCACCGATGATCAACGAATAGCGACCGCCCTGCGCGGTGCGCACGAACAGGTCGCGTCCGATCTCGTCGGTTCCGAACCAGTGCTCGGACGATGGACCTTGCAGTCGATCGGCGACGTTGCGCTGATCGAAGGTGTACTCGCTGAACATGGGGCCGACGAAGAACGCCAGCGCGATCAGCACGAGCCCGATGCCGCCGAGCAGTGCCAGCCGGTGACGCCGGAAGCGCCGCCAGGCGAGCGTGCCGAACGACTGGCTGCCATGACTGAGCCCTTCGACCTCTTGGCCGGTGAGGATCGGTATGGGCCGCGGCGGGTTGTGTTCTTGGCGTTCGTCTTGCAACGTCATGGGGTCAACTCAGCCTGATCCGCGGGTCGAGCACGCCGTACAAGACGTCGGCGAGAAGGTTGAAGGCGACCGTCAACACGCCGGTGAACAACACGATCCCGAGCAACAGATCGAGGTCGGTGTCGCTGAGCGCGGACAAGAAGGCCGGGCCGAGGCCGGGCCAGGAGAAGATCGACTCGGTGACCACCGAACCGCCGAGCAGTGCCGACAGGGTCAGCGCCCAGAGCGTGACGAGCGGGATCAGCGCATTGCGGAGCGCGTGCTTCCACACCACGGTCCGTTCGGACACACCCTTGGCGCGCGCGGTGCGGATGTAGTCCTGCCCGATCGTGTCCAGCATCGCCGCCCGACCAAATCGCGAGTCAGCAGAGACGGACAAGATCGTCAGGGTCAGCGCCGGCAGAAAGATGTCGCGAGCGAGCTCGAGCGGTGTGTCCCCCGTCTTGCGCCCCGTGTTGAACGGCTTGATCCCGAACCAGTTCTGCAACTGGACGCCGAACACGTTCTGGATGACGAGGGCCAACACGAACGACGGGAACGCCAGCCCCAAGAAAGCGAACCCGGTGAAGACGTAGTCGCCGAACGTGTACTGGTGACGGGCCGAGTACACCGAGAGCAAGAGAGCCAAGATGGCACTGGCGAGGAACGCCGGGATCGCCACCATCGCGGTGTTCCAGCCGCGGGTCTTGATCACCTCCCACACGGGCTCGCCGACGGAACTCGAGTGGCCCAAGTCGCCACTGAGCACATCTTGGAACCAGTACAAGGGACGCACCCAGATGTTGACGTCGAGGTTGTACACCTCGACGATGCGATCGAAGCCCTGCTGGCAGCGCGGCAGGCAGATGTAGAAGTCGGCCAGCGGATTGGACGTCGCCGACACCGCGACGAAGACGAGGTAGAGCGCGACGATCAGCAGCGGAATGGTGACGAGCACCCGGCGCGTGATGTAGGCGAACACGACGGTATGAGACTGTCAGATTTCGAGTGGGGTCGGTGACACGTGGGGGCCACCCGAAGGTGGCCCCCACACATCACACAGTGAAGTTGTTGCTGATCAGCCGGCGAACTGGAAGTCGACGACGTTGGTCAGCGGCCCCGCACCCTGGGCGTCGGGAGCGACGCCGGCCTGGGAGAGGGACCCGGTGTAGCCGTAGAACGACGGCTTCTGGGTCAACGGAACCACGACCAGACCATCGGGGTCGATGTTGAGGGTCGTGACGTACTCGTTGAGCTCGTTGTAGCAGTCAGCCCGCTCGGCGTCGTCCACGGTGGCATCGCACTCGACCGAGCGAGCGTCGAAGTCATCGTTGGCGTAGCCGTACGGGTTGTTCTCGCTGCCACCGAGGTACGAGGCAGTCGAGCTGCCCGGCCACGGGCCACCGACCCACGCGAACTGCGTGATGTCCCACAGCTCGCAGTTGCCCTCGGCTCCACCGGAGGTGGCGCAAGCGATGGCGTCCGGGTTGAACGGCTGCTCGTCGAAGAACGCCGCACCCTCCGGGTTGTCGATGACGATGGTGATGCCGGCCTCGGCGAGCTGCGCCTGGATGAGCTCCTGCTGGATCTCACGCAAGCGGTTGCCGCCAGTGGTACCGACCCGCAGCGACAAGACGCCACGCTCGGGGTGCTCGTAGACACCGTTGGAGTTCAGCGCGTAGCCGGCCTCTTCGAGCTTGGCGGCCGCACCGTCGATGTCACCGGCACCGTAGCCAGCCTCGCCCTGAGCGTCGACGTACGCATCCTGGTTGCTCAACCAGTAGACGTTGCCGAGACCCTCAGCAGGCAGCGTGTCACCGAACAGCGGGGCGTAGAGCCCCGCCATCACCTCAGACTTGTCGATCGCCAGCGCAACAGCCTCGCGAACGAGCACGTCGGAGAGGTGCGCGTTGTTGACGTTGAAGCCCCAGTGCTCGTAGACCGGACCGGCCGACGAGGCGACCGTGAAGGTCGCGTCAGCAGCAAGATCCTCGAAGGCGAGCTGCGGCTGGGTCATGACGATCTGCGCCTCGTCGGCCTTCAGCGCGTTGATCTGCGCGTCGGTGTCGGTGACGAAGTTGATCTGGACGCCGTCGACGTAGGCGACACCCTTGTTCTTGGCGTCGGGGCTGTTCGAACCGTGGTAGTTGTCGTTGCGCACCAGGTTCATCTGGATGCCCTTTTGCCACGAGTCGAAGAGCATCGGGCCCGACGACGGGAGGGTCGTGCCATCGGCCGTGGTCCACGTCCGCAGGGCATCGTTGAGCTCCGCCGCGCCCGTTGCGGGGTCGTCGGAGAACACGTGCATCGGGTAGACCTCGTTCAGGATCGCCGGGTAGCCGGCGAAGAACGCCGACCAGGTGATCTCGAACGTCGTCGGGCTGGTGACCTCGAAGTCGGTGACCGTGTCGTAACCGGTGCGAGAACCGATCAGGTAGATGAAGTTGTCGCCATCTTTGGCCATGATCGCGTCGAAGGTCCACTTGACGTCGTCGGCGGTGAGGTCGTCACCGTCGCTCCAGGTGAGATCATCACGGAGCGTGAAGCTGCCGGTGACGGAGCCGTCGCCGTTGTCGGCGATCTCGGCCTCGCTGGCGAGCAGCTCGGGGTAGTACTCGGTGGCACCGGAGATGCCGTACAAGCCCTCGAGGAGCGCCGAGCGGATCCACGACGTGACGGAGAGGTTGTTCTCCGGGTCGTCGAGGTGCAGGTCAGGCGGCTCTTGCTCGTGCGCCCAGATGAGCGTCCCGCCGTCGGCGCCGCCCTCCCCGGCGGAGCCGTCTGTGGCGTCTGTGGTTTCGGTCTCGCCGCCGTCGCCGTCGGTGGCGTCCGGCTGC
Source organism: uncultured Ilumatobacteraceae bacterium (assembly GCA_964592115.1). Taxonomy (GTDB): domain Bacteria; phylum Actinomycetota; class Acidimicrobiia; order Acidimicrobiales; family Ilumatobacteraceae; genus Sva-07. The sequence continues at coordinate 11,427 of CAZQCP010000053.1, read as the reverse complement.
TCGGTGCCGCTGTCGCCACTGTCGCCGCTGTCGTCATCGCTGCCACAAGCAGCGAGTACGAGAGCAGACGCTGCAGCGAGAGCGAGGAGCTTGCGGCCCCGTCGTGTCGTGTTCACGTATATGTCCTCCTGGATGGGGTACAGAGACGGGGAGGTGTGCGAGTCGGCAGGAACCGCCCGGCGAGCCGGCGTTCAACCACGACCGAAGTCCCTTCGATCCTCCTCCCCGGCGAATCGAAGTGGAAGAACCATATCAGCGCTTCCTACCGGCGGGTAGCCACCCTGGTTTCGAGTTCGTGAAGCTCGTGTCACCGTCGCCGCACTCGAACCGGCGGCCGATCCGACGCAACGGCGCCTGGGCGTGCTCGATCAGCCGCTGAACTGGATGATGCGGGCGAACTCGTCGGGGTCGAGACTGGCGCCGCCGACGAGGGCGCCGTCGATGTCGGGTTGCGCCATCAGCTCGCCGGCGTTCGCCGACTTGACCGACCCGCCGTACTGGATGCGCACCGCATCGGCGGTCGCCGCGTCGACGAGTTCGGCGACGGCACCACGGATCGCCGCGCAGACGGCCTGCGCGTCGTCGGACGTGGCCGTGCGACCCGTGCCGATCGCCCAGATCGGCTCGTAGGCGATCACCATCGATGCCACCTGCTCGGCCGTGAGCCCGGCGATGCCGGCGGTGACCTGACCGAGCACCTTCGACTCGGTCGCCCCCGCCTCACGTTCGTCGAGCGTCTCGCCGACACACATGATCGGCGTCATCGCGTTGGCGAAGATCGCCTTGACCTTCGCGTTCACCAAGTCGTCGCCCTCGCCGAACAGCTCGCGTCGCTCGCTGTGGCCGGCGATCACGTACTCGACGTTCAGCTTGCTGAGGAAGACCGGCGACACCTCACCGGTGAACGCGCCCGCGGACTCGTGGTGACAGTGCTGGGCGCCGATGGCGAACTCGTAGTCCTCGGTCTCGATCAGCGTCTGGACGCTGCGGATGTCCGTGAACGGCGGATGGAGGCTGACGTCGACGTCGTCGAACACGTCCTTGGGCACCAGGTAGTGCAACTTCTGGACCGTCTGGATCGCCTCGAAGTGATTGAGGTTCATCTTCCAGTTGCCGCTGATCAGTGGACGTCTCATGACGAGGTGACTCCCGTGCGTAGGGCGGCGAGGCCGGGGAGGTCGCCGTTCTCCAACAGCTCGAGGCTCGCTCCCCCGCCGGTCGACACGTGGTCGACCTCGTCGTCGAGGCGGAACTGGGCGAGCGCGGCAGCCGAATCGCCGCCCCCGACGACGGTGAAGGCCTTGGTGTCCGCCATCGCCTGAGCGACCGTGCGCGTGCCGGCGGCGAACCGGTCGTCTTCGAACATGCCCATCGGGCCGTTCCAGAACACCATCCGGGCGTCCATGATCACGTCGGTGAACGCCGCCGCGGTGCCCGGGCCGATGTCGAAGCCCTTCGCCCCGTCGGGCAATCGAGTGCCGAACGTGGCGAAGCTGCCGCCCGGCTCTGTACCGGTGATGTCCTCGGGGAGGTGGATGAGCTTGCCGCGCCCGGCGGCGTCGGCGAGGAGGCGCGCACACGTGTCGACCTGGTCGGGCTCGAACAGCGAGTCACCGACCGGGTTGCCCTGCGCGGCGAGGAACGTGAAGCACATCGCGCCGCCGATCACCAGCGAGTCGACGACGTCCAACAGCGCCTCGACGACGCCGAGCTTGTCGGAGATCTTCGCTCCGCCGAGCACCGCGACGAACGGATGCTTGGGCTTGTTGCGCAGGCCGAGGAGGACGTCGACCTCCTGCTGCAACAGGCGTCCCGCCGCCGAGGGAAGGAACTGCGGAGGCCCGACGATCGACGCGTGGGCGCGATGCGATGCGCCGAACGCGTCGTTGACGTACGCGTCCGTGCCCTCGATGAGGCGCTGCACGAACGCCGGGTCGTTGGCGGTCTCGCCTGGGTCGAAGCGCAGGTTCTCGAGCAGCTCGACGCCGGGGGCGAGCTCGGCGAGGCGTGCCCGGACGGGCGCCATCGAATACTTCGCGTCGGGCGCGCCCTTCGGACGGCCGAGGTGGCTGGCGGTCACGACCGTCGCGCCGCGCTCGGTGAGCCACTCGATCGTCGGGAGCGCGGCGCGGATCCGAAAGTCGTCGGTGATCAGTGTCTCCCCCGAACTGTCGTCGAGTGGCACGTTGAAGTCCGTGCGCACGAGGACGCGCTTGCCGGCGAGGTCGCCGACCTGTGCCTCCAGATCCTCCAGCGTGGGGATCTCGCTCATGTGTTGCGCCGGGCTCAGCGCTTGACCTTGGCGCCCGTGTAGAGCGTGAGGTCGACGAGCCGGTTGGAGTAGCCCCACTCGTTGTCGTACCAGCCGTTGACCTTGACGAGCTTGCCCATGCTCATCGTGAGTCCGGCGTCGAAGATGCACGAGTGCGGGTCGGTGACGATGTCGCTCGACACGATCGGATCCTCGGTGTACTTGAGCACCCCCTTCATGCCCTTCTTGGCCGCCGCGGCGTATGCGGCGTTGATCTCGTCGACGCTGGCCGCCTTCTTCAACGTGGCGGTGAAGTCGGTGATCGAGCCGGTCGGGATCGGCACGCGGAGCGACGTGCCGTCGAGCTTGCCCTTCATCGCCTCCATCACGAGCGACGTCGCCCGAGCAGCACCGGTCGACGTCGGCACGATGTTGATCGCTGCCGCACGCGCCCGCCGCAGGTCCTTGTGCGGCCCGTCGACCAGCACCTGATCGCCGGTGTAGGCGTGGATCGTCGTCATCAGACCCTGGTCGACACCGAATGCATCGTCGAGCACCTTGACCATCGGCACGAAGCAGTTGGTCGTGCAACTCGCGTTGGAGACGACCTTGTGCTGGCTGAACTTGAAGTCCTTGTGGTTCACGCCGTACACGAACGTGGCGTCCGCGTTCGTACACGGCGCCGACACGACGACGAGCGGCGCACCACCGTCGAGGTGGGCGGCAGCGGTGTCGCGGGTGGTGAAGAAGCCGGTCGACTCGACGACGACGTCGACGCCGAGGTCACCCCACGGCAGGTCGGCAGGGTTGCGCTCGCTGAGCACCTGCAGCGTGTCGTCGCCCGCCTTGATGGCCGACTTCGTCGCCGTCACCTTGGACGGAAACCGCCCCAGCACCGAGTCGTACTGAAGGAGGTGGGCCATCGTGTCGATCGATCCGAGGTCGTTGACCGCCACGAAGTCGATGTCCGCTCCAGCGAGCTTGGCGGCGCGGAAGAAGTTGCGCCCGATGCGCCCGAATCCGTTGATCCCGACTCTGACGGTCATGGTTGATGTGCCTCCTCGGCGTTGGGGGTCCGTGTCACGTGATCTGCCTCGACAGTAGCCGCGCCACCTCCAACCCCACACCGTCGCTGTCCCTGCGGCGGTGTCCCGTGTGGAGGTTCCCCGTGGGGACGGGTGCAACGGAGCACCCGGCGGGCGGGTCGGTGCTACCTGGCCACGTCGCGGTGCGAGGCGCGCACTGCGATGCCGCGGAGGCGCAGCCGCGACGCGATCTCCTCGGCGATGGCCACCGAGCGGTGCCGACCACCCGTGCAGCCGATAGCGACCGTGAGATAGCTGCGTCCCTCCTCCGCGTATTGCGGCAGGAGGCTCGCCAGCAGATCGTCGAGCCGATCCACGAAGTCCGACGCCGCTGCGGTCTCGAGCACGTAGTCGCGCACCTTGGGGTCGTGCCCGGTGAGCGGGCGCAGGTCGTCCTCCCAGTGCGGGTTCGGGAGGAACCTGACGTCCATCACGATGTCGGCGTCGAGCGGCAGTCCGTGCTTGAAGCCGAAGCTCTCGACGGCGACCTGGAGGCGCGAGTCGTCGGCGGCCTCGAACGCGCCGGCGACGCGCTCCTTCAACTGATGCACGTTCAGGTCCGACGTGTCGATCACGAGATCGGCGGCCGCCCGCACCGGCTCGAGCAGCGAACGCTCCAGCTCGATCGACTCGACGAGTCCCTCGGCGTCCTCAGCCAGGGGATGTCGCCGCCTCGTCGCGTCGTAGCGTTTGACCAGTTCCGCCGTGGAGGCGTCGAGGAACAGCACCCGCACGTCGTGGCCGTCGGCGCGCAGCTCGGCCACCTTCGACAACACCTCGCGATGTTGACGGCCCGCCACGAGCGCGAGCCGGTCGATGTCGCTGTTCGGCTTGGCTGCCAGTTCGACGATCGTGCCGATGAGCGTGGTCGGGAGGTTGTCGACGACGAACCAGCCGAGATCCTCCAACACATCGGCGACCCCGGAGCGGCCGGCTCCCGACAAGCCCGTGATCAGCACGATGTCGGCCACGTGTCCACACTATCCAACGACCTCCGTCGCTCCCGGAGCGTGCCTGTCACACGCCCGACACCAGACCCACCGAACGCACCGCGATGGCCAACGGGCCGGACACCGGCGCGTTCGCCCATCCGGAACGCTCAACGACGGCAGAGTCGGAGATGGAGCAGTCGCGGGTAGGCGGCGGCATCGGCATACTCGGGAGCGCGAGCGACGAAGCCGGCCGGTGGTGCCGGTTCGTCCATCCGCTCGAGCAGCAGGCCGTGGTCGGCGAGCGCGTTGAGGTAACGCGACAACGGGCGGTGGACGAAGCGGATGAACACGCCGTGCTCGACCTGTTCGATCGTCTCCCGCTCGCCGAGGTAGGGCCCGAGCCGCCAGTACTGCTCGGGCGGATCGACCATGTGGTCGTCGATCAGCGCGCTCCCCGGCGACTGCAGGATCGGGTGGTTGAGGAAGAGCGTGAACCGGCCGCCGGGCCGCACCACTCGGGCGACCTCGGCTATGGCCTCGTCGACGTCGTCGATGTGCTCGAACACCAAGCAAGCGACCGCCGCGTCGAACGACGCGTCGCCGAAGGGCAGCGCCGCCGCCCCGGCACGGGCGTAGGCCGGCCCTCCCCCACGCTCGGCGGCCACGACGAGTTGGTTCCAGGTGGGGTCGATGCCCACGACCGTCGCCCCACCGGCGGCGAGGAGGCGAGCGATCTGGCCGTCGCCGCACCCGATGTCGAGCACGCGCGCGTGTCCAGCGAGCTCGGCGGCCGCCAGCGGCAGGATCTGCTCTTCGTACTCGGGGTCGGCGCCAGCGGTGAACCCCGCGATCCACCAGGCCGCGTGCTGCTCCCACAGGTCGTCGCCCGGCGAGGTCGTGCTCACCTCGGTGAGACTACGGTCCGCCACATGCAGTTCTCCGTGTGGCCAAATCCCGAACGCTCCACGGCCGAGATCCTCGATCTCGCCCGCCTCGCCGACTCCGAGGGGTGGCACGGCGTCTGGTTCGCCGACCACTACATGCCCAACACCGGCAGCGAGGAGCTCAAGCCCGGCGACACGCACGAGTGTTGGGCCTTGCTCCCCGCGATCGCCGCCGTGACCGAGCGGGTTCGGGTGGGGTCACTCGTCGCCCCGACGTCGGTCCACCATCCTGCTGTGCTCGCCAACCGGGCGGCGTCGATCGACCATGTCAGCAACGGTCGCTTCGTCCTCGGCCTCGGCGCCGGCTGGCAGATCAACGAGCACAAGGTCTACGGCATCGAACTCGAACCGCCCGGCACGCGAGTCAGCCGGTTCGACGAGGCGATCCAGGTCATCCGCTCGCTCGTCGACCAGGACCGCACCACGTTCCACGGCAACTTCTACGACATCACCGATGCGCCAGCCGACCCGAAGCCGATCCAGTCACCCCTCCCGATCCTGGTCGGAACGGCTGCGCCACGGATGCTGCGGATCACCGCGAGCTACGCCGACGAGTGGAACACGTGGGGTGCGCCCGAGCTCGCTGGCGCTGGCCTCGCGAAGCTTCGCGTCGCGTGCGAGCAGGTAGGACGCGACATCGGCTCGTTGCGCAAGTCGGCGCAGGCGCTGGTGTTCCTCGATGACGACCCCGCCGCCGCCGACACGATCCGCAACGGCCCGATGGGTCCACGTTCGCTGGTCGGGTCGCCGGCACAGCTGGTCGACGAGATCGGCCGCTACGCCGACCTCGGCTTCGACGAGTTCATCGTGCCCGACTTCACGCTCGGCTCGTCGGCCGACGAGCGTGCCGACACGTACCGCCGCCTGCACCAAGACGTGTTCACCCAGCTCACGTGAGCTGAGGTTCGCACCTACCCGACCGGCTTCAGGAGTCGGTCGACCAGTCGTGCGGGTAGGCGGGCACGGGGACATCGATTTCGTGTGCGACGCCGTCTGCGTCGCTGAGCACGATGTGGAGAACTGCACCGTCGGCGAGATCATCGACCGCGGCGAACAAGCCGACCACCGCGGCGGTCGCCCTCGGGGGAAAGCCCATGACTTCGGCTCCGGTCAGCGGATGGACGCCACCGGACGGCGTCTCCAGCCAGGCAGGGGACTCGGTGCCGTCCGGCAGGCTGAGGATGCCGGGTTCGAGTTCGCCGTCGGAGTCGTTGTGGACGGCGAGGTCGAGACTGATGATGTTTCGCAGCTCGTCGAGGCAGTCCGTCTCGGCGTCGACGGCACACGCGAGGTCGGTGAACATCGAGACCAGCTCGACGGTGATCGGCCCGCTCGTGACGGGTGACCCGGAGCCGGGCGCGACCCACCGGCCGATCGGGATACCTGTGCGCTCGTAGCTGTGGAGGAGCCACTGTTCACCGTCGTGACGGAATTCGAAGCTCGTCATTTCGCGCACGCTGGCCTCGTCGGGTCCCCAGGCGATGAGTCCGTCCAGGGTCGCCACGCCGTCGTCCGAGATCGAGACGTCGCCGGTCCGCGAGTGCACATTCGGGTACGGCTCGGTCAACCCGACCGCTGTCGCGAAGTGCCGCACTCGCTCGGCGAACACCCGCGCCGGTCCACTGGAGAGCTCGGCGAGGCGGTTGTGGTCGTCGGCCTCGTGGGCGGCGACCACCTCGTCGAAGCGCGCCTGCACCTCGAGCGCGGGATCCGACTCCACCACAGCGCCTGACGTGATCGCCGGCGAGGCGGACACCATCGCCGACTCGTTGATCTGCTCGGAGGGGGCCGCGGGTTCGTCGTCGGCACAGGCGAACATGGCGGTCGCGCCGAGCAGGATGGCCGACACCATCGGCGTGAGCCGGCCGGTCCACGGCGACGGCGTGTTGCGATCACTGGGCTGCGAACGGCGGTACGACATGCACCTATCACACCACGCGCTCGCCGGAGTTACATCGGGGTCGCCCCGGGACTCTGCCACTGCACTCTTGGGGGTCCACCCTGAACCGACGGCTCCGTCACGGTGCAACAATGGCGACTGAAGGTTGGCCCACCCGGACCGTCGCCGACGCAGGATCGACGCGCATCGACTGCCATGACGAATCGCCAGCAGCTCACCATCACGATCGCCGGTGTCGCCGCACTCACGCTCGTCGCGCTCATCGCAAAGGTGCACGGTCCGTTTCCGGCAGAGCCCGTCGAGATCGTCCCGCGGATGTACGTCGGGGCACTCTGCATCGGTGCCGGGGTGCTCGTCGGCCGCTGGCGACCGGGCAACAACACCAGCTGGTTGCTCGTGGTGGCGGGCGCGCTGCTGTTGATGCGGTTGCTCTCCTGGTCGAACCATCCGTTGCTGTTCACGCTGGGCGGCGTCACCAGCGGGCTGGACTATGCAATTCTCGCCCACCTGGCCCTCGCCCTGCCCGACGGCCGGCTCTCAACGGCACTCGACCGCACGCTCACGATCGGCGGGTACCTGCTCACGGTCGCGTCAGGGGTGCTTCCGAACCTGTTCTTCCAGTGCCAGTCGCGGTTCGGATTCGGGTGCCCCGGCAACCTGCTGCTCGTGCGCGACGACCCGATCGCCGTCGGCCGCATCGAGGACCTGTTCGCTGTCGTCGGAACCGGGTTCGTCGTGATGGTCGTCGCTCGGCTGGGCTGGCGATGGCACACCTCGGCGCCGGTGCTGCGTCGCGCCCTCGGTCCGCCGTTCGTAGCGGTTTCAGGCGCACTCGTCGTTGCGGTGCTCGACCTCGTCGAGGCATGGGATCGGTGGGGCAACGTCGCCGCGCTCGTGCATCCGCTCGTCGTGTCGCTGATCCCGATCGCCGTGCTCGTCGGCGTGCTCCGGAGCAAGGCCCGCGCGGGTGACATCGGTGATCTTGTCGTGTCGATCGAAGAGGCGGGTCCATCGATCCGCACCGAGCTCCAACACCTGCTCGCGCAGACGCTCGCCGACCCCTCCGTCCGACTCGTTCCACCAGAGCACCTCGCGTCGCCCGAGATCGGACGCGATCGCCTGCAGACCCCGATCACCGCCAACGGGCAGACGCTCGCCGTCATCGAGTCGGACGGTGCGCTCGACACCGAGCCGGAGGTGCTCGCCGCGGCCCTCGCCACCGCCAGCCTCGCGCTCCAGAACGAACAGCTGATCGAGGAGGTGACGCGGCAGCTCGACGCGGCCAAGGAGTCCCGGTCGCGGCTGCTCGCCGCACAGCTCGACGAACGACAGCGACTCGAGCGCGACCTCCACGACGGCGCGCAGCAGCGCCTGGTCACGACGCTCCTCCTGCTCGGCATGGCACGCGATCGTGACGAAGCCGACGAGAGCGTCATCGCGAGGGCGATCGACGAGCTCGGTGCCGCGCTCGACGAACTGCGCAGCCTCGCTCGCGGCGTCCATCCTGCAACGGTCACCGAGCACGGGCTGCCGATCGCGCTCGAGGCGCTCGCCGAACGCGCACCCCTGCCGGTCGCCGTGCGCGCAGATGTCCCGCGGCTCGCGCCGCTCAGTGAGGTCACGGCGTACTTCGTGGTCGCGGAAGCCCTCACCAACGTCGCCAAGCACGCCCATGCGACACACGCCGATGTCGAGCTCTCGCTCGCCCGCGACCGTCTCGTCGTCACCGTCAGCGACGACGGGTGCGGCGGCGCTGATGCCAGCCGAGGGAGCGGGCTCATCGGCCTCCGCGATCGCGTCGACGCGGCGGGCGGCAGCATCGAGTTCCACAGCGAGCCTGGACACGGCACGACGCTCCACATCGAGCTTCCTCACGGTCAACCCGTTCGCACCCCTGCGGTACCGGCAGGCGCGCCGTGACCGCCCCGATCCGAGTCGTGCTCGCCGACGACGTGGCGCTGCTGCGCGCCGGCCTGGCGAGCCTCCTCGAACAGGCCGGATGCCGGGTGGTCGGCGAAGCCGGCGACGCGGCGACCCTCATCCGGCTGGTCGACGACCAGCGCCCCGATGTCGCCGTGGTCGATGTCCGGATGCCGCCGACCCACACCACCGAAGGGCTCGACGCGGCACGATCGATCAGGGTTCGACATCCCGAGATGGGCATCCTGGTCCTGTCGCAATACGTCGAGACAGCGAATGCGCTCGAACTCGTCAGAGCCAGCTCGGGTGGTGTGGGCTACCTCCTGAAGGACCACGTCGCCAACCCGGCAGCCTTCGTCGACGCCGTCCTCGAAGTGGCCAACGGCGGTACCTCGATCGATCCCGACGTCGTCAACGCACTGTTCAACCGGCAGCGGCGTGTCGACCCACTCGCCGCACTCACCCCGCGCGAACGCGAGGTGCTCGCGCTGATGGCGGAGGGGCGATCCAACGCGGCCATCGCCACGACTCTCGTGCTCAGCCCGAAGACGATCGAAAGCCATGTCTCCCAGATCTTCAGCAAGCTCGGACTCGGCGAGACCACCGATCGTCACCGACGCGTCGCCGCGGTGCTGTCCTACCTGCGCAACGCCGACGCCACCTGACCGAGCGAACAGCCTGGAACGTCTGTGGTCAGAGCATCAGTTGCGCGGGTGGAAGCGGTCGAACACCGCCTCGGCGACCGCATCGGGGAGGAAGCTCAGCGCCTTGAGCTCGTCGAGCTCGGCGCGCTTGACCGCGTTCACCCCGCCCATCGCCTTCACGAGCTTCTTGCGACGCGCCTCCCCGAGACCGGCGATGCCGTCGAGCGAGCTGGCGGTCATCCGCTTGCTCCGCCGTTCGCCGTGGAACGTGTTGGCGAAGCGATGGGCCTCGTCTCGTACCCGCTGCAACATGAACAACGCCTCGCTCCCGCGTGGGATCTCCACCGGTTCGGAACGACCCGGAACGAACACCTCCTCGAAGCGTTTCGCGAGGCCGGCGACCGGGATCTCGTCCGTCAGGCCGAGTTCGTCAATCACCCGCTTGGCCGCGCTGAGCTGGCCTTTGCCTCCGTCGACCAGCAACAGCTGCGGCGGATAGGCGAACTTGCCGGGCCGATCGCCGCGCTCGTCGATCGGGCGCGCCCGCTCGTCGAGGTAGGCCTGCAGCCGGCGGCGCACGACCTCGGCCATCGCTGCGAAGTCGTCGTTGCCGTCGACCGTCTTGATCTTGAACCGCCGGTACTCGCGCTTGTTCGGTAGCCCGTCCTCGAGGACGACCATCGAACCGACGTAGTCCGTGCCGTGGAGGTGCGCCATGTCGTAGCACTCGATCCGCAGCGGCGCCTCGGGGAGACCGAGGTGATGCTGCAACTCGGTCAGCGCTCGGCTGCGGGTGTTGTGATCGCTCGCCCGGCGCAGACGGTGACGGTTGAACTGCTCTTGAGCGTTGCGGGTCACGGTCTCGAGCAGCTCGCGCTTGTCGCCGCGCTGGGGCACGCGGATCTGTACCCGCGATCCACGGCCCATCGACAGCCACTCCTCGTACGTCGCGACGTCGTCCGCGTCGTGCGGTACGAGCACCTGCTTCGGCACGCCTTGTACCGGGTCATCGCCATACATCGACTCGAGGATGCGATCGACGAGACGGCCGGGCGTGAGCTCCTCGACCTTGTCGAGGATGAACCCCTTGCGACCGACGACGCGACCCTTGCGCACGTAGAACACCTGCACCGACGCTTCGAGCTCGTCGTCGGCGATGCCGATCACGTCGAGATCCTCGTTGCGATCGGCGACCATCTGCTGTTTCTCGATCGCCTTGCGCACGGCGGCGAGGCGGTCGCGCAGGCGCGCCGCCCGCTCGAACTCGAGCTCGCTGGCCGACGTCTGCATCTCGGCCTCGAGGCGATCGACGATCTCGTCGGTGTCGCCATCGAGGAACTCGCACAGATCTGTGACGAGCTGGCGGTACGGCATCTCCTCGATCTCACCGACGCACGGGCCCGCGCACTTCTCGATGTGGAAGAGCAGGCACGGCCGGCCGAGGCGCTCGTGTTCGTTGAACTTGTTGTCGCTGCACGTGCGAATCGGGAACGAGCGCAAGAGCAGGTCGAGCGTGTCGCGGATCGCGTAGGCGTGCGCGTAGGGGCCGAAGTAGCGGGTGCCTTTGCGCTTGCGGCCACGCATGACCATCGCCCGCGGCCACTGCTCGTCGACGGTGACGGCGAGGAAGGGATAGCTCTTGTCGTCGCGCAGGCGCACGTTGAAGCGCGGGTCGTGCCGCTTGATCAACGAGTGTTCGAGCATCAGCGCCTCGACCTCGTTGCGCACGATCGTCCACTCGACCGACTCGG
>CAZQCP010000052.1:0-18321 GCA_964592115.1 uncultured Ilumatobacteraceae bacterium | reverse complement strand
TCCGCTCGACGGAGATCGCCAAGATGGCGAACGTGTACCCGGCGATCGCGCCGAACCCGATGTGACCGAACGACAGCACGCCGGTGTTGCCGATGTAGACGTGGATGCCGACCACGATCACGGCGTTGATCAGCATCTGGGTGACGAGGCCGTCGCGCGACGGTGTGCCGAACGCGGCGTAGAGCAACCCACCGGCGACGAGCACGCCGAACAGCACACAGGCGCCGACGACGGGAGCGACCTTGCGCTCGATCACGTCGGTCGATGTCACCGCCGCAGCTCCATCAGACGCGCTCCGCGGTGCCGACGTTGATGATCCCGCCGGGCCGGAACACGAAGAGCAGCGCGATCAGCCCGAACACGATGCCGTTCGTGAGCCCGGCCCAGCCTTGGGGCAGCCGGGAGATCAACAGCACCTCGACGAGACCGAGGGCGAACCCGCCGATCACCGCGCCGCCAAGGCTCCCGAGCCCGCCGATCAGCGCCGCCAGCACACCCTTGAGCATCGGCGTCAGGCCAGCCGACGGCGATGCCCGCCCGGTGCGCATCAGCACGAACACGGCGGCGATGCCGGCGAGCACGCCGGCGAGCAAGAAGGCGCCGCGGATGACACGGTCGCTGCGGATGCCCATCAACCGGGCGGCGTCGAAGTCCTCCGCCGCGGCGCGCAGCGAGAGGCCGAACATCGTGCGCTGCAGCAGCGCCACCACGGCGAGCAACGTGATCGCGGTGACGCCGACGGTCACCAGGTCGAAGACCTCGAAGCGGATGCCGCCGAGCGACACCGTCTTGGTGATCCAACCGGGCCGGTTGAAGCTCTTGACGTTCGGCGACACGAACATCGTGAAGAACGCCTGCACGACGAACACGACGCCGAACGATGTGAGCAGCAACGTCGAGTCGGCGGCGCCGCGGACGCGCCGGAAGGCGACGAACTCGATCGCCACCGACGTGGCTGTGGCGGCGGCGATGATCGCCGGGATGTACGCCCACCAGGCGAGATCCATCGTGAACATCCAGTAGGTGACGTAGGCGGCAACCGTGATCGTCTCGCCGTGGGCGAAGTTGACGAGGTGCATGACGCCGAAGATCACGGCGATGCCGAGGGCGATCAGCGCGTACTCGCTGCCCCGGCCGAGCCCGTCGACCAACTGCTGCAGCAGTTGGGTCACGAACGCCCGCCGACGTACTCGTCGAAGAGGTCGGCGAGACCGGCGAGCTCGCTCCCCGTGCCCTGAGCGGCGATCTCGCCACTGCGCATGACGTACGCGCGGTCGGCCACCTGCAGCATCCGCTTCGCGTTCTGCTCGACGACGAGGAGGGTCCGCCCGTCGGCGCGCAGCGTGTCGATCAATCCGAACACCACGTCGACGAGCGTCGGCGCCAGCCCGAGCGACGGCTCGTCCATCAACAACACGTCGGGGTTGCCCATCAGCGCCCGCCCGATCGCCAGCTGCTGCGCCTCGCCGCCCGACAAGAACCCGGCCTTGGTCGTGCGCTTGGCGGCGAGCACCGGGAACAGCACTTCCACCTCGGCGATGCGTTCGGTGCGTTCGGCTGGCGTGGCCGTGACGCCACCGACGAGGAGGTTCTCGTGCACCGTGAGGTCACGGAACAAACGGCGGTGTTCGGGAACCAACGCCAACCCGTGGCGCACGATCCAGTCGGGCGGGCGCCCGGTGATGTCATCGCCGGCCAGCTCGACCACGCCCGAACGCGGGCGCAAGAGACCGGCGATGCCGCCGAGCGTGGTCGTCTTGCCGGCACCGTTCGGGCCGATCAGCCCGACGACCTCACCGCGCTCGACGGTGAGGTCGACGTCGCGAACCGCGGCGATCGAGCCGTAGTTGATCGACAGCCCGCTGACCCGGAGCAGCGGCTGGCCGTCGTTCATCGCGGTCAATCCACCTGGATCGTGGCCGCCAGGGAAGGTGCGCCGTCGACCACCTGGTGGATGTACACCGCCTTCGTCGGCGTGCCCGTGCCGTTGTACGTCAGCGTGCCGGTCAGACCCTGTACGTCGGTGGCATCGGGGATCGCCGCGCCGACGACGGCCGGATCGGTCGATCCCGTACGCAGGATCGAGTCGATGATCACGGCGATGCCGTCGACGGCCAGGCCGGCGAACGTCGGGCTCTCGCTGCCCGCCCCGGTGGACGCGGCGAACGCCTCGTCGAACGTGACGATGCGGCCGTCGTTGGCAGTCGGGAAGGCGTGGGTCGTGTGGAAGATGCCTTCGATGTTGTCGCCGGCATATCCGCCGGTGGCCTCGAACGCGTCGGTCGTCAGATAGTTCGTGTCGATCCCGGCGCCGACCATCTGGCCCTTGAGCGCCGTGAGCTGGAACGACAGCATCGCTGTGTAGACGACGTCGGGGTGATCCCCGGCTGCGATCTCGTTGACCTGGGTCGAGAAGTCGACGTCGTCGGCGGGGACGAACGTGAAGTCCTTGATGACCGTGCCGCCACCATCTTCGAACACCTCGGTGAACACCTCGGGGTTGTACCCGAAGTACGGCCCAGGCGACGAGAACGTCACCGCCGTTTCCCAACCCTGGTCGAGCGCGAACTGTGCCGCCGCGGTCGCCTGCTGCGTGTCGTCGAACGCGACGAGGAACGAGAGCGCGGCCGGGTCGCTGAGCGCCGGTTCGGTCGAGGCCGTGAACAGCACCGCCACCTCGCCGTTCGTGACCTGCAGGAGCGGGAAGCCGAAGTCGGGGAACGGTGGGCCGAGCATGGCCACCACGCCTTCGGCGACCAGCTCGGTCGCCGCGAGGGCTGTGGTCTCTGGGTCACCGGAGATGTCGCGCACGACGAGCTCGAGCGGCGAACCGTTGACGCCGCCCGAGCAGTTGACCTGCCGGATGAAGAACGCGGCCGCTTCCGACGCCGGGACGTCGGCGAAACCGCCGAGGTCGGAGAAGTCGGCGGCGTAGCCGATGCGGATCGGGTCGCCGGTGACGGGGTCGGCGCAGTCGGGGTCGGCAGCGATCACCGCGTCGATGTCGAACGGGGTCGCGGCGCCGCCGTCACCTTCGCCGCCATCACCATCATCGCCGCCGGAGTCCGACGTGTCTGCCGGTGCCGGGTCACCCGACGCTGACCCGCCGTCGTCGTCGCTGCCGCACGCAGCGGCGATCAGGCTGATCGCGGCGGCGAGGCAGACCACTGACGTTGCTCTTCTCATGATTCCCCCTGGGTTCACGTCGAGTTCACCGTGTTCACGAACCGGTTCGCGCAACCGTAGCCCGCCGACCGTTCGCTACGAAACGATGTGACCCGCCATGCCGGGATTGCATCCGGGGTCAGACCCCAGATGCAATCAGCACACGTGACGTCGGGCTGCCGCAGTGCGCGGGTATGGCGAGGGTGATGTGCGTGATGGTGGGAAGATCGGACGATGACCGAGGCACACCATGACGCGAGCCGGACCCTCCGGGACACCTTGCGGCCGCGCCAGACGTTCCGAGTCCTCATCGAAGTCCTCGGCGTGGCTGGGCTGGCCGTGCTCGTCTACTTCGCGGCACCACTCGACGGCGACCGTTCCAACCTGCTGGCAGCGTTGCTCGTCATCGCCGCGATCGGCGCGCTCATCCCGGTGTCGGTGCATGGCGCCCACCAGGTTCTGGTCAGCGAGCACCCACTGCTGACCGCCGTGCGGTCGTTGGCGATCGCGCTCACGTTGCTGATCGTCTCGTTCTCAACCATCTACTTCGTCCTCGGGTCCGCGCACGACGATCAGATCGACGGGCTGCGCACCAAGATCGACGGGCTGTACTTCACCGTCACCATCCTCACGACGGTCGGCTTCGGCGACATCACCGCGACCGGCCAGGGCGCACGAGCACTGGTCACCGCCAACATGGTCGTCAACCTGGTGTTCCTCGCGGTCGCGATTCGCGCCGTGTCGTGGGCGCTGCGCCAACGGGGTGACCACGCCGCGATCCACCCCCGCGCACCTCGCTCGGCAAGCGACTGACCGCTCCCTCCCGGCCGCGCCCCCACCGTCCCCACATCGTGCCCCCACCGCGGCCCCCAACGATCTGGGGCAGATTCCTTCCGGAATCCGAAACGGATCTGCCCCAGGTCGATTCCGATGGGCCGGAAAACGCAAGAGGCCCAGGTCGAGTGACCTGGGCCGGTGGGGTGGAGCTAAGGAGAATCGAACTCCTGACCTCTTCCATGCCATGGAAGCGCTCTACCAACTGAGCTATAGCCCCGCATGCGGGTGGCGCGGGGCGCCGAGGCGGCCGAACCGAGCGGTGAGTGTATCCGGGGAACCGAGCGCCACCACAAGCGCCGCGTACACTCCCGGGCGAAAGGAGGGACGCCATGAAGGTCGGCGTGCTCGTGGTCGCCTACAACGCCGAGACGACGCTCGTCGACGTTCTCGATCGCATCCCTCCGGCGGCGTCGCTGCAGCTCGCCGAGGTGCTCGTGCAAGACGACCACTCCACCGATGCGACCCACACCGTCGCCGACGCCTACCTCCAGCGCGAGTCGCACCTCAACCTCACGATCGTGCGCCACGAGCGCAACCTCGGCTACGGCGGCAACCAGAAGTTGGGTTACCGGTATGCGCTCGACCACGGCTGGGACGTCGTCGTACTCCTCCACGGCGACGGTCAGTACGCACCCGAGGTGATGGGCGAGCTGATCGAGCCGATCGTCCACGGTGACGCCGATGCCGTGTTCGGCTCGCGGATGATGGAGGCCGGCCAGGCCCGCCGCGGCGGCATGCCGCTGTACAAGTTCGTCGGCAACCGCATCCTCAGCACCGCCCAGAACACACTCACCGGCCTCGGGCTGTCGGAGTGGCACTCCGGCTACCGCGCCTACCGCGTGAGCGCGCTCGGCGAGATCCCGTTCGCCGACAACTCGAACGACTTCGACTTCGACACCGAGATCATCCTCCAGCTCGCAGCTGCGGACAAGAAGATCGTCGAGGTACCGATCCCGACCTACTACGGCGACGAGATCTGCCGCGTCAACGGCATGGCGTACGCCAAGGACGTGATGATCGACACGATTCGGTACCGGCTCGGGCGCTCAGGGTTCGGCAGCGGCCAACTCGGTCACGTCGACGAGGAGTATGCGTTCAAGCCCTCCCCCACCAGCTCGCACGGGCGCATCCTGGCGATGCTCGAGACGCGTCCGCGGGCGCGTATTCTCGACGTGGGATGTGGGGCCGGATGGCTCGCCCACGCGCTGCGCGAGGCAGGGCACGAGGTGACCGGCGTCGACGTCCACGAAGCCGAAGGCGTCACCGAACGGACCGACCGGTTCGTGCGCGCCGACCTCAGCGGCGGCCTCCCCGACGAGATCGACGACCTGTTCGACGTGGTGATCGGCGCCGACGTGATCGAACACGTCGGCGACTCGACAGCCCTGCTGCGCGACATCGCCGAGCACGTGCGGCCCGGTGGCTCGGCGATCATCAGCGTGCCGAACTTCGGGCACTGGTACCCGCGGGCGAGGGTCGTCACCGGGCGCTTCGACTACGACCAGCGCGGCATCCTCGACGAGACCCATCTGCGCTTCTTCTCCCGCCGATCGTTCCTCCGTACGGCGACTGCCGCAGGGCTCGAACCGTGCGCCCACGCCCACACCGGGCTCCCCCTCGACGCGCTCGGCATCGCCCCCGAGGGAGTGATCGCCCGCACGACCGGCGCCATCGACCGTGCGCTCGTCCGCGTCTGGCCGACGTTGTTCGCGTACCAGCTCGTGTACGAGCTGACGCCGACGCAGCCGCGCTGAGCCATGTGGCGCGCGAGCTCGGGCATCCCCGCGGCACAGCGCCGCCCCGCCCAACTCGTCACCATCGTCGGCACCACATTGTTCACGCTCGTGCTGTGCCGCTGGCGACCGTGGATGCTGTTCGCCCGCGGCGACTTCTCGAGCGACTTCTACGACGTACAGGCGCGAGCGTTCCTCCACGGACGGCTGGCAGTTCCCGCCGACGTCGCCGACATCGAAGGCTTCTTGATCGACGGGCGCACGTACCTCTACTACGGCCCGTTCCTCGCCATCGCGAGGCTCCCGACGGCGATCTTCGGGTCGTGGGCCGACGGGCGCCTCACCCGAATCTCGATGGTCGTCGGGTTCGTGTTGCTGTGCACCGTCACGTTCCATCTCGCCGTGCGCGTCGCGCGGATGGTCGGCGAACGCGACGGCGCCACGAGCGACTCGAGTGTCGGCCTCGCCTCGAACGGTGCTCCGTGGCGGCCGGCACTGCTCGTTGCCGCTGTCGCCTGCTCGCCGGTGCTGGCGCTCGCCGGCGACGCCACCGTCTACCACGAGACCGAACTGTGGGCGTTCGTGCTCGTGCTCGCCACGTTCGTCAAGCTGCTCGACGTCCTCCGCGACCCGACGATCGCGAACGCGCTCCTCGCCGCCGCGGCGAGCGTCGCCACGATCCTCACGCGTGTGTCCGTCGGCCTCGGCGCGGTCACCGCTGTCGGCATCGTGGCGATCGTCGTGTGGCGTCGCGACCGACGGCTGTCGCTGACGATGCTCGGTATCGGCGCGTGCGGCGTTGCGATCCACAGCGGGCTCAACCTCGCCAAGGTCGGCACGCTGTTCGACCTCCCCGCAGACCGGCAGGTGCTGACCCTGATGGACCCCGACCGCGCGGCCTGGTTCGCGGGGAACGACAACAGCTTCTTCGGGCTGCACTTCATCCCGACGACACTCGTGCACTACCTCCGGCCCGACGCGTTCGCCGTCGAACGTCTCGTCCCGTTCATCCGCTTCGGTCCGCGGGCGCACGAGTTCGGTTCCTACCCGCTCGAGAGCAACACCCCGTCGAGCTCGCTGACCGCGTCGGCGACGCTGCTCGTGGTTCTCGCCGTCATCGGCGCGGTGATCGCCGTTCGCCACCGCCACTGGCAGGTGACGCCGCTGCTCGCCGGCGCCGCCGTCGCCGCTGCGCCGACGATCGCCATCGGCTTCATCGCCAACCGCTACCTCGTCGACCTCCTGCCCGGACTCGTCGTGCTCGGCGCCGTCGCCACCGCGGCGTTCCATGTGACGCCGCCGGCCGGCCGTCGCGCGGTCGCCTTGACTGCCGTCGCCGTACTCCTGGCCTGGGGGACTGCCGTCAACGTCGCCCTGGCGACATGGATCGACGGCATCGAACGGCCCGGGTTCACGGCCACCCGCTACGACATCGACGACGCGGTGTTCGGCGGGCACCCGCCGTCGGTGGTCAAGATCGACCCGACCGCGCCGGTGCCGCGCGACGGCGTCGTCGGGATCGACGGACCGTGCGACGGCCTGTACATCGCATCGCAGGGTGACTGGGTGCCCCTCGAGCGCGCCGCGGGTGTACGTCACCTCGTCGGGACGTTCGATCCGCCCGACGGTACGACGCCACTGCTCGGCGAGGTCCTCGGCGACGACGTCGACAGGCATGAGGACCCGGAGGGGGGCGACCGGATCGATGTCGTCGCCGACTCCGACCGTGCCGAGATCCAGTTGGTCTTCCACGCCGCGACCGGCGAGGTCATCGAGGGCTCAGTGCTCGAATGGGACGGCAGCCCGGTCGAGATCGACGTGGTCTCCGATCCGACGGCAGGGTGGATCCGCCAGGGACTGCGCGTCACCGTCGACGGCACCGATGCGCTCGTGGACTTCCGTGCCCCCGACCTGGCGCGGATGGCAACTCACCCCGACTTCGCCGTCACCCACCCCGACGACGGCGGGGTGCCGGTCTGCACGTCACTCGTCCGTCGCGGTGGATGAGGACGGGGACGACCCGTCATCGTCGTCGATGGCGACCGACGAGATGTTCTCCCAGTCGACCCGCGGCGCGTCGAGGTAGAGACGCTCGATCTCGTAGAACTCGCGCACCGAATCCAGGAACACGTGCACGACGACGTCGCCGTAGTCGATCAGCGTCCACTGCTGCTCGCGCACACCCTCGACCCGCAATGGCGATCGAGCGTGCCCCGCTTTGACCTTCGCCTCGACGTCGTCGACGATCGCTCGTACCTGCCGCGGGTTCGACCCAGCGGCGATCACGAAGTAGCCCGTGATCGACAAGATCTCGCCGACATCCAACACGACGACGTCCGACGCCTTGAGATCGGCCGCCGCATGAGCGGCGCGCACCGCGAGCGCCAGCGACCCGTCAGGCTCAGCCATCGTCGAGTGTCCCATTGGTCGCCACCGTACCCACGGCGCTGGTGTCGGGTGCGCTGGTGTCGGGCTCGGTGGCGCCGGCACCCCGCGACAGGTACCCCGTTCCGAGCGTGACCACGAGGTCGACGCCGTCGATCACCGACTCGGCGAGGCGGACCTCGGACGGGCCGAACAGCGCCTCGACGCTCGCCTGGACCTGCACGACACCGCTCGGCTGTGCCGCTTCGACGATGGTCACGTCCGCTGCTCCCGTGGGTGCCGAGTCGATGGACACGACGCTCGCCTGGACGAACATCATCGTGCCGATGAAGTCCAGCAACATCTCCGACGACGACGCGTACCCCTCCGCGGCCAGTTGCTCGTCGGTGAACGGCGCAACGACGCGCACCCGCATCCCGGTCGTCGCACTCGACACGAGTCCCGGCGAGATCTGCGCGAACACGAGCGCCGTGTCACGGCGGTCGAGCAGCACGACATCCTCGTCCGTCGGGTTCTCCGACCCCACGAGGCGAACGGTGGCGATGTCGCGAACGCCGACGTCGCCTTGCCACATCCGCTCGCGCAGCTCCTGAGCCGACGCCGGAGCGACCGGACGGCCGAGGTCATCTGTCGTGACTGGCTCCGGTGGCGACGCGATCGGCGCTGTGCGAGCCAGCGCCGTCCACATCTGGACGGTCGTCTCGTGCTGCTCGTAGGCGTCGCGGTCGTCGTCCCACGCCGTGAGCACCTCGACGATCTGTTGCCGTGTGAGCGTCTGGAGTCCGGATGTGACGACGAGCCCGACGTCGTCATCGCCATCGTCGTCGATCCCGTCACCCGCGGCGCTGGAGTCGATCACGTCGTGCGGGAGCACGACCTCGAGCGTCTCGACGGGCTCGAGCATCGTCGCCAACTGTTCCGGAGCGAGCACCGAGGCCCGCTGGATCGTGATCGACAGCATCTCTTCGACCGACGCCACGAGGCCTTCGACATCGTCGGGATCGAACGACTCGTCGAGGGGGCGGCGCTGCAACCCGAAGCCCGCGGACACGTCGGCATTGACCGGGATCGTCACGATCGACCCACCTTGACCTTCCGGGAGCAACGTCATGACGATCAGCGAGGTCAGCTGACCCTCGCCATCGTGGATCGCCAGCAGCCCGTTCGGTGTCGCCGGGAACGACTCGCGCGGACGATCATCGATCCCGACCGCCTCACCCTCCTTCGAGTTCGCCAGCGTGAACACGCCGACGACGGACATCGCCGCGGCCACGAGGGCCAACACGACCAGCAGCACCGCCGCTGTCGCCGTGGTCCGCTTGCGTTCGTTGGCGATCGCCGTCATGGCGCCTCCCCGTACAGCCCGCGCTCGCGGATCACGTCGAGCACCGGCTGCGTCACGAGGTAGTCCAGCGGGCGGCCGTCGGTGAAGCGCGCTCGCAGGTCGGTGCTCGACACCTCGAGGCGCGGCACCTCGACACGGATCCAGTCGATGTCATCGTCGAGCTCGACAGGTTCGCCCGGCCGATCGACGACCACCATCGAGGAACGCTTGACGACCTCGTCCCAGCGAGACCACGTGTGGAGCCCGGCTGCCGCGTCGTCGCCGATCACGGTGAACAGCTCGGCTCCCGGATGCTCGTCCGCGAGCCACGCCAGCGTGTCCGCGGTGTAACTGGACCCACCCCGGTCGATCTCGTGACGCCCCGGAACGAGCCCAGGCACCTCCTCGACCGCCGCCGCGACCATGTCGAACCGATCCTCGGCCGGCGTGATCTCGCGGGTGCCTTCCTTCTGCCACGGCACGTTCGCGACCATCAACACGACCACGTCGAGGTCGAGCGCGTGACGCACGTTGACCGCCGTCACGAGATGACCGACGTGGGGCGGGTCGAACGTGCCGCCGAACAGCCCGATGCGGCGCAGCTGGGGGGCAGGTCCGGGCACGATCGAGTCACTCTATTGGCTCCACCTGGCCGAACACGCCCGCGTCTACGCTCGCCACCGATGCTCGACGCGTTCATGTGGGGGCTGGCCGGCGCCTCCTCGCTGGTACTCGGCGCGGTGATCGCACTCGTTCGCGCACCCGGCACGCGCACACTCGGCTTCGTGATGGGATTCGGCGCCGGCGTGCTGCTCAGCGCCGTCGCCTACGAGCTCGTCGACGACGCCATCGCCACCGAAGGCGGCCTGCGATGGACCACGCTCGGCCTGTTCGGCGGCGCGCTCGTGTTCACGTTCGGCGACAAGCTGATCGAACGGTTCGGGTACGGCAACCGCAAGGACATCGGCGGTGCGCCACCGAGCGGCAGCGGCCTCGCGATCGTGCTCGGGGCGATGCTCGACGGGATCCCGGAATCGGCCGTGCTCGGTCTCACGCTGCTCCAGACCGGCGACATCGGCGTGTCGATGCTCGTCGCCGTGGTCATCTCCAACCTGCCCGAAGGCATCGCCGCCACGACCGGACTGCGCAACGGCGGTTGGACGACCACGCGGGTGATGGCGCTGTGGGGTGTCGTCGCGATCACGTCGGCGATCGCCGCCGGCCTCGGCTACGCCCTGCTCGATGGTGCCAGCGACACGACGATCGCGTTCATCTTGGCGTTCGCCGCCGGTGCGATCCTGACCATGCTCGCGACGTCGATGATGCCCGAGGCCTACGAGCACGGCGGCCGAGACGTCGGCATCGTCACGGTGTTCGGCTTCGCCGTGGCCGTGCTCGTCAACGCACTCGCCGGCTGAATCCCGACGCGATCGACGATTCTTGCCCAATTCTCACCGAATCTGGGCCGAACCGACCCCGAGAGGGCTTGACACGTCTGTTACGGTAAATCGTTCCCCCATATACCCCCGATTTGACGGTTTGCGACGGTTTCCGACCGGGAACCCCCTCGTCGCCGGCGGCACGGCCTTCCCGATCCCACGACAACAGATCTACCGGCTAGTGATCGTGTGCCGTACGGCACGACCAGAATTCGGAATCCCGACGAAGACGAACGGTTGTAACAAGCATCATGAATGATTCGATTGGTCTCTACCTGAACGACATCGGCAAGGTCCCCTTGCTCACCGCGGAAGACGAGCGCGAGCTCTCCCGCGTCATCGAGGCCGGCCGCGAGGCACAAGAGCAGCTCGACGGCGGCAAGCGCAGCGCCGCCCTCAAGGCGAAGGTCGCCGCCGCCGCGGAGGCGAAGGATCGGTTCATCCGCTCGAACCTCCGACTGGTGGTCTCGATCGCCCGCCGTTACCCGCTGCCGCAGGGCATGGATCTCCTGGACCTCATCCAGGAGGGCAACCTCGGCCTCGAGCACGCCGTCGACAAGTTCGACTGGCGGCGCGGATTCAAGTTCTCGACGTACGCCACGTTCTGGATCCGCCAGGCCATCGGGCGTGCGCTCGACCAGAAGGCGAGCCTCATCCGCATCCCCGGCGACCGCTCCGCCAGCTTGCGCGCCGCGCTGCGCCAGGCGTCCGGCGACGGCGAGACGCTCGACCAGGCCAACGCCGAGCTGCACCGCCTCACCACGCCGGTCAGCCTCGACAAGACGGTTGGTGACGACGGCGACGCCACGCTCGGCGACCTGATGGCCAACGGCGACGGCACGCCGGAGGACCACGTGATGACCATCGTCGACAGCGAGCTGCTCGACGAGCTGCTCGGCACGCTCGACTCCCGCGCCCGTTTCGCCGTCGAGTCCCGCTTCGGGCTCGTCGACGGCGAGCGCAAGAGCTTCCGCGAGGTCGGCGAGCAGCTCGGCGTCACTGCCGAAGCGGCCCGCCGCCTGGTGTCTCGCGCCGTCGCTGGCCTTCGCGACGATGCGGAGAGAATTCTGGCCGTCTGATTCGCCACTCTTCCGAGAACGGCTCTGGCTTTGTGCCGGGGCCGTTCTTGGGTTTTCGGGCTTGTTCAGTCGTCTTCGGCGAGGAGTTCCGCGCGGGCTTGTTCGTTGATGGCTCGCTCGTCGTCGCTGACGACCGGCCACTCCAACTCCAGCGAGTCGATGAGGTCCACGAGCAGGCGGGCCACCATCGCCCGCATCACCGGTTTGCTGTCCGCCGGGATGACGTACCACGGCGCCCACGGCGTGGACGTCGCCGTGATCGCCCGCTCGAACGCGTCCATGTAGCTGTCCCAGAGCCGGCGTTCGGCGACGTCGTTGGCGCTGAACTTCCACTCCTTCTCCGGCTCGTCGAGCCGGGCGAGGAACCGGTTCTTCTGCTCGTCCTTCGAGACGTGGAGGAAGAACTTGATGATCGCCGTACCCGTGTGGGCGAGATGCTGCTCGAAGGCGTTGATCTCGGCATAGCGCGCTTCCCACAAGGCTTCGCCGGTCGGCGTGGGCGGCAGGCGCTGGGCACCGAGCCACTCCGGATGCACCCGCAGCGTCACGACCTCTTCGTAGTGGGAGCGGTTGAAGATGGCGATGCGCCCTTTGGCCGGCGCCGTCATCCAATGGCGCCACAGGTAGGAGTGGGCGAGCTCCTTCGACGACGGTGTCTTGAACGAGTGGACGTCCACGCCTTGCGGGTTGACGCCCGACATCACGTGCTCGATCGTCGAGTCCTTGCCTGCGGCATCCATCGCCTGGAGCACGACGAGTACCGAACGTTCGCCGCTGGCCCACAACAACTCCTGCACGTCGGCAAGCTCGTCGACGCCACGCCGCAGCACGGCTTTGGCCACGTCGTCGAGCTCGTCGGCGTCGAGGTGATCCAACTCCTCGTCGCCCGACCACCTCGTGGGGCGATCGGCGATCCCCGCCGCCTCACCCGGATCGACGCGCAGTTCGGCGGCGATCCTCGCCCGCCGCTCGGCGTCGATGCGCTTCTTGCGCTCCTTCTTCGCCTTCTTCCCCGTCTTGTTCCCCATGCGATCGACCACCTTTCGTCCCCACCGGTCCAGAGTCGCCATCCTCGCGCGGCTGGCGAACGGACGCACCCACGTCACGGCTGGGGCCCGTCCCCAACCGCGACTTGGGCCGGTGCACGCGAAACGCCCCGGCCGTCGGTGACGTCGGCCGATAGCCTGAGGCCCATGTCCGACAGCTCGCCGTCCGGGACGCGACCGTCCTGGTCCCCGTCGACCTGGCACGATCACGCGGTTGGCCAGCAGCCAGACTGGCCCGACGCCGCCGCGCTCGACCAGGCGTTGAAGCAGATCGCCTCGATGCCGCCGCTCGTGTTCGCCGGCGAAGCCCGCTCGCTGCAGTCCGAGCTCGCTCGAGTCGCGTCGGGACAGGCGTTCCTCCTCCAAGCCGGCGACTGCGCCGAGAGCTTCGAGGAGTTCTCCGCCGACAACATCCGCGAGAAGTTGCGCGTCATCCTCCAGATGGCGGTCGTGCTCACGTACTCCGTCGGCGTGCCGATCGTCAAGGTCGGTCGCATCGCCGGCCAGTTCGCCAAGCCGCGATCGGCCCCGTTCGAACGCGTCGGCGACCTCGACCTGCCAAGCTTTCGGGGGCACATCGTCAACGACGCCACAGCGACCGAAGCTGCGCGAGTCCCCAACCCCGACCGCCTGGTCCACGCCTACCACCAGTCGGCGTCGACGCTCAACCTGCTCCGGGCGTTCACCAAGGGCGGTTTCGCCGACCTGTCCCGCGTGCACGCGTGGACGCAAGAGTTCGTCACGTCCAGCCCGGCGGGCAAGCGCTACGAGAGCGTGGCCGCCGAGATCGAGCGGGCACTCACGTTCATGCGCGCCTGCGGCATCGACACCGAGTCGAACCCGCAGCTCGCCCAAGTCGACATCTACACCTCGCACGAGGCACTGATCCTCGGTTACGAGGAGGCGTTGACCCGGCAGGATTCGCTCACTGGCGCCTGGTTCGACTGCTCAGCACACATGCTCTGGATCGGCGAGCGGACCCGCGAGCTCGACGGCGCGCACGTCGAGTTCCTGCGCGGGGTCGGCAACCCGATCGGCTGCAAGATCGGGCCGACCACCAGCGCCGAGTACGTGCTCGAACTGTGCGAGATGCTCAACCCCTCACGCATCCCTGGCCGTCTCACGCTCATCTCGCGGATGGGCGCCGACAAGGTCGAAGATTCGCTGCGTCCGCTCCTGCGCACCGTCGCCGACGCCGGCCACCCCGTGGTGTGGGCATGCGATCCGATGCACGCCAACACGTACACCGCGACCAACGGCCGCAAGACGCGCCACTTCGACGACGTGCTCGCCGAGATCGGCGGGTTCGTGCGAGCGCACCGCGCCGAGGGCACCTGGCCCGGCGGCATCCACGTCGAACTGACCGGCGAGAACGTCACCGAGTGCCTCGGAGGCGGCGACGCGCTGTCCGACGACGACCTCGACCACCGCTACGAAACGGTGTGCGACCCACGGCTCAATGCACGCCAGAGCGTCGACCTGGCGTTCCGGGTGGCAGAGCTCGTCCGCCAGTTCACCTGAGCCCAACGGTCGGCCGGTGAGTGCACTCGACCGCATCGCCGACTGGCCGGTTCCCGCAGTATCCGCGACGGTGTTGCGCGCCGGCACGCTCGTGTCCACCGCCGGTGACCCCGATCGGGCACAGCGGTTGGCGTCACTCTCCAAGCCGATGACGGCGTGGGCGATCCTCGTCGCCGTCGAAGAGGGAGTCGTCGTACTCGACCAGCCGGTCGACGACCGCGGGGCCACGCTGCGTCACCTGCTCGCCCACGCCGGCGGCTACCCGTTCGACGGGCCGGCACCGATCGCCGCTCCGGAGCGGACGCGGATCTACTCGAACTCCGGGATCGAGCTCGCCGCGACGATCGTCGCCGAGGCGGCGGCGATGCCGTTCGAGCAGTACCTGCGCGAGGCGGTGTTCGAGCCGCTCGGGATGACATCGTCGGCCCTTCGTGGCTCGCCTGCCCACGGGGTGCGCTCGACGCTGAGCGACACCGCCCGATTCACCGCCGAGGTCATGCGGCCGACGTTGCTGTCGGCGGCGACGGCGACCGACGCCTCCCGCATCCACTATCCCGACCTCGCGGGTATCGTTCCCGGCGTGGGTCGCTACGAACGGTGCCCCTGGGGCCTGGGGTTCGAAGTCCGAGGTGACAAGCAGCCGCATTGGACCGGTTCAGCCAACTCGGCGCGCACGTTCGGCCACTTCGGAGGTTCGGGCACGATGTTCTGGATCGACCCCGAACGCGATCTCGCCACGATCGCCCTCGCCGACCGACCCTTCGACGAGTGGAGCGCCGACGCGCTGCGAGTCTGGCCGGAGCTGTCCGACGCGGTCATCGCCGAGTTCGCCCCGGACGAGACCGCAGCGGCGAGCCACGCCGGAGGCGCGCCGTGACGCACTTCGCCACCGGCGATCGCATCCGCTACGCCACGACCGGCGAGGACGGCTTGCCGCTGGTGCGCTACGGGTTCGTCGGTGGTGTCGCTCCCGATGGCCCGCTCGTGGTGATGCTCGACGGCGAGCTCGGCGGCGACGTCGTCGCGCCGGAATGCGTCGAGCCGGTCCACATCTGCAACGTCACACTCACGCTCGGCGGTTCGGATCTGCTCGACGACCCGTCGTTGCGGCAAGGGCTCGTCAACCTGTGGTTCGCCGAGGCGGAGTCCGCCGGGCTGCAGATCGCATCGATCAACGGGCTCGGCACCGGCGTGCGCGATTCCAGCGAGGGCTACGCGCTCGCCGAGCTGTCGAGTGCGGGCGAACAGTACGTGTTGCGCGCCACGCGCTGTCTCAAGCAGTACGACGCCATCGTCGTCCACGCCGACCGTCCCAACCGCTGGGAGCGCTGACCGCTACATCCAGGTTCAGCCTGTTGTAACGCGGTGTCGCACATCTGGCCGGTCTGCGACGTTTGTTCCACGATGGCCGACCGCGATCGCGACAGGGCGTACGAGCACTTCGTCACCCGCGCCGAACCGGCAATCCGCCGCGCACTGTCGGCCGCGTACGGTCCCGAGCGTGGTCGCGAGGCGGCGCTCGACGCGCTGAGCTGGGCTTGGGAACACTGGGATCGCGTCCGTCCTATGGCGAACCCGACCGGGTACGTCTTTCGAGTCGGGCAGTCCCGCGCCGTCGATGGCCTGCGACGCGAGGCTCGACGGCCGCGGGCGGACGGCAGCGCCACCGTCGAGATGCCCGACCTGGTTCCCGAGCTACCTGCCGCGATGGCGGTCTTGTCCGAACAGCAGCGGACGGCGGTCGTCCTGGTGCACGGCTACGGGATGACGCTGCGGGAGGTCGCCGAACTGATGAACGTATCGATCGCCACCGTGCGCACGCACTGCGAGCGTGCGCTCGATCGGCTTCGCAACGTCTTGGAGGTGTCATGACCCGTGAGATGGAGGCTGTCTCCGATTTCGTCCGGCAGATCGAGTGCGAGTCTGCACCGATCGCGATCGAGGAGATCAAGGCTCACACCGATGCTCCGATCACGATCGACGCGCGGACCAATGCCCGACGATCGTCTCGACGCGCGTTCGTACCTGTCGCTGCGGCCGCCATGGTGGCGTGCCTCATCGGTGCAATGTTCGCGTTCCGACCCGCACGGGAGTCCCCGAACGCAGTACCCGATCCCGACCTCAGCGCATCGGTGCCGACCGTCGTCGAAGCCACCGTCCCAGCCAAGACCGCGCCGCAGCCGTCGGACGCGGTTCCCTCCGAGCCGGAGGACGTCGATCGGAATCTCGATGTCGTCGACCGGCTGCGCGAGATCGACGCGCAGCGAATCGAGCGTCTCCGCCAACTGCCGGGAATCTCCGGTACCGCCGTTGTCGAGTCCAAGTCCCCTATCGGCGACGAGTCCACCTCGACCCGAGAGACGTCGTTCACCATGCTCGCCGACGGCAGCTTCTGGTCGACTGCGGTCGACGGCACGTTCGCTTCATACGACCCGTCGACAGGGACCTCGCTCGGTTCCTACGTCGACGACGAGGGTCAGATGCGCTATCAGCAGGTCGACGGGTGGGCAGACAACTCGACCGGGCTCTCGATCCTGCTCGGTGGCGATCCAGCTCGTCTGATCGGCGATGTCACCCCGTACGCGGAGGTGACGATCAAGGACGCCTACTACGAGGGTCGTCCAGCAACCGAGATCGCCGTGACACATAACCTTCCACGTGGCACCCCGCAGGCCGAAGTCCTCTTGATCGACGATTGGACGGGGCTGATCGTCGAGTCGGCACTGGAGTGGGAGTCCAGTCCCGGCACTCGCACCGTCCGCCTGAGCCGGTTGTCCGGTCTCCAGACGACCGATGAGCTGCCCGCTACATTCCCTGGGAGTGTCCCTGACGGCGCAGTCGTCGAGCGATCCGGTGACCCAGCAGGATTCACCCCCGTGACGATCGAGCAGGCTGCGGATGCATTTGGACCTGGATTTGTCGTGCCGTCGCAGCTCCCAGGAGACGCCGTCGTCTCGGTGTCCGAGTCGACCGTCATGTACGACACCACGTTGGTGACGCATCGAGAGGTGACGATCCAGTCGAGGCAGGGTTTCGTCACGACGATGTCCATCGCTCAGGGATACCTCATCCTCAGTGACGACGCAGTCCCACCGCCGGGCATGGCCGTCGTCGACGGCGTGTTGTGTCACCTCGAAGATGACGCGTGCGCCACGCTCGGCGGAGGCAATGTCGCGTTCGCCGCTGGCGCGCTGGCTGGGCTCACAGGACAACTGGAAGACACGACACTCTCTATCGACCATTTCGGCCGCCAGATCATCATCCGATCGATCGACGGGCATGCCATCGAGGTCGCGGAGAGCCTGACCGCCTGGCGACCATGAGAAAGTCGTGGGTCACACTCGGCTATGACGTCGCCCCGACGAGCGACACGCTGCCACCGTCGACCTACGTGATCGACGATCCCACCAGCTTGATCGTCAGCGCCTCGAGGTCGTTGGAATGGGCGCCCGGCGAGTACGCCGTGGAGACGTCAAGATCCGCGGTGGCGCGACTGGCCACGGCAGGTACGTTCGATCGCCATGGTCGCGACGATCGCTGCACTCGACGTCGGCGGCACATCGATCAAGTCCGGCGTCGTCCGGTTCGGCGATGAGGGCCTGCCCGCCGTCGAGCTCGGTCCGGCGATGCCGACGCTCGCCCAGGCTCCGGACGCCGGAACGATCCTCGCCCGTCTCGGCGACATGGTCGACCAGGCGCTCGCCATCGACACCGCAGTGGGTGGGTTGGCGATCGCGATCTGCGGTCCGTTCGACATCGAAGCCGGTGTGTCCAAGATGCGGGGCGTGCACA
>CAZQCP010000051.1:0-18355 GCA_964592115.1 uncultured Ilumatobacteraceae bacterium | reverse complement strand
TGTCCTCGGTGGCCCGGAAGTAGTCGGTCACCTCGTCGATGCCGTCGATGAACACGAACGAGCGCACCTTGGAGAACTGGTTCTGGATCGCGTACACCAGCATCAGCGTGAACCGGGCGAACGCGGCGACCGACCCCGAGATGTCGGCGATCACGATCAGCTCCGGCTTCGCGGGGCGCGGGTACTTGAACTTCGGTTCAGCCGGCACACCGCCATAGCTCAGCGAGTGACGCACGGTGTTGCGGAAGTCGAGGGGGCCTTTGCGGCCGTGGCGCCGCTTGCGGGCGAGGCGGGCGGCGAGCTTGCGGGTCAGCGGATACAGCGCCTTGCGCAACGATGTCATCTCGTCGCGTGAGGCGTGCATGAACTCGACGTCTTCGGGCAGCGGCTTGCGCAGCGTCTTGGCCATCGCCTCGGCACCGCGGTCGGCCACGAGACGCCGCCGGATCTCGGCTTCGATCTCGCCCTTGAACTTCTCGATGCGGTCCTCGAACTCCTCGCGCTCGAGGCGCTCTTCGAGCGCCGTGAGCTCGCCCGTCGCCTCCTCGCGAGTGGCGTTCATCATCTTGTCGAGCATGCCGTCGAGATCGAGGTTGCGCAGCGTGCGGTACAGGTAGTACGTGCCGCCGACGGGGCGCCCCGGCTCCATCCCGGCGAAGCGCTGCACGGCCTGCTTGGCCATCGCCCGCATCAGCGCCTGGTCGCCGTTCATCAGCGCCGCCATGAGCATCTGGGCGATCTCTTCGGGCGTCAGCGAGTCCATCCCGCCCTGGCCGCCCTGCCCATCGGCCTGCTGCTCTTGCATCTCGCGCCACATCTCGTCGAGCACGGACTCGTCGGCGGCGTTGGCGAGCTTGTACTCCGGCCCGCGCAGGCTGAAGTACACCTCGAACACGGTCTCGAAGCTGCGCCAATGGGCGTGGTTCTTGATGAGCGTCGCCCCGAGCGCGTACTTGAACGCGTCACGGTCTTCGAGCGGGATGTGCTGCACCGCCTCCATCGGGTCGAGGTTCTCGGTGAGGCTCACCGGCAGTCCCGCGTTGCGGAGCTCGACGACGAAGCCGTTCAGCAGATCGAGCACGTCAACGCACCTGGTGGTTCAGCAGTTCAGCGGATCGGGCGGGGAGGGTCATTCCTCGACCGACAGCTCCTTGGCCGTCTTGGCGATGTCGGTCTGGTACTTGAGCAGCACGTGGAGGGTTTCCTTGGCGGTCGCCTCGTCGATGTTGTCGATGTTGAGCAGCATCAGCGTGCGCGCCCAGTCGAGGGTCTCCGACACGCTCGGCGACTTCTTCAGGTCGAGTTGACGGATCGAGCGCACGATGCGGGCGATCTGGTCGGCGAGGTGCTCGGTGACCCCAGGCACCTTGCGCAGCACGATCTCCTTCTCCCGCTCGAGCTGCGGGTAGTCGACGTGCAGGTAGAGGCAGCGACGCTTGAGGGCCTCGGAGAGCTCGCGGGTGTTGTTCGACGTGAGGAACACGAGCGGGATCTGCGTCGCCACGATCGTGCCCAGTTCGGGGATCGACACCTGATAGTCGGACAAGATCTCGAGCAACAACGCCTCGGTCTCGACCTCGACGCGGTCGACCTCGTCGATCAGCAGCACGACCGGCTCGGTCGCCGTGATCGCTTCGAGCAGCGGCCTCGTGAGCAGGAACTCGTCGGAGAAGATGTCGTCTTTGATCTCCGTCCAGTCATCGCCGTCGCCCGCGCCGCCGCCACGCTCGGTCTGGATGCGCAAGAGCTGCTTCTTGTAGTTCCACTCGTACAACGCTTTGGACTCGTCGAGTCCCTCGTAGCACTGCAGGCGGATCAGGCGGGCGCCGGTGATCTCGGCGATCGACTTGGCGAGCTGGGTCTTGCCCGTGCCGGCCGGCCCCTCGACGAGCACCGGCTTGCCGAGGCGGTCGGCGAGGAAGGCGACACCGGCGATGCCGTCGTCGGCGAGGTAGTTGACCTCGCGCAGCGAATCGCGCACCGATTGGACGCTCTCGAAGCGGGGGGTCGCGTTGCCGGCAACTGCGGCATCGGTGACTGTCATGATGGCGACGCTACCCGCCGGCTTGACCCGCGGGTCAATCGGAATGACCAGCGAAGATGTCACATCGTGCCCAACACGAAGTGACATCGCGGATGCCCAGGGTCGCGGAAGTCGCGCCACTAGCGTCGCACCCGATGAGCGGCCTGCTGCGCAGCAACATCGTCGTTGCCAGCGGCACGGCGCTCTCCCGGGTGACCGGGCTGTTGCGCATGGCCGTGCTCGGCTACGTCCTCGGCCAGACGGCACTCAGCGACGCCTATCTGATCGCCAACGAGACGCCGAACGTCGTCTACGAGCTGCTGATCGGCGGTGTGCTGTCGGCGACGCTCGTGCCGTTGTTCTCGACGTTCCTCGAAGACGACGACGACGAGGCGACCAACGTCGTCATCACGGTGTCGGTGGCGCTGATGGTCGCGCTCACCGTCGTGGCCGTCGTCGCGGCACCGTTCATCTTCGGGCTGTACTCGGTCAACGTCGCCGACGGCGTCGACGCCGACCTGTACCGCACGGTCGGCACGACGCTGGCGCGGGTCTTCCTCGTGCAGATCCTGTTCTACGGGCTCGCCGGCCTCGCCAACGCGTTCTTGAACAGCCGTCGCCGATTCTTCGCCGCCGCATGGAGCCCGGTGATGTCGAACGTCGTCATCATCGCCTTCTTGCTGTCGCTCCCCAACCCGGGCTCGGCCGACTGGCAGCTCAGCGACGTGATGGACGACACCCGGCTGCGCGTCACCCTGGGGCTCGGAGCCACGGCCGGCATCGCCACGATGGCGCTGGCGCTCGTACCGGCGATGATGCGCACCGGGTTCCGGTTCCGTCCCCGCTTCGAACTGCGACATCCAGCGGTGCGGACGCTGCTGTCGCTGTCGGTGTGGACGCTCGGCTTCGTCGCCGCCAACCAGATCTCCCTGCTGTTCGTGCGCAACCTCGCCGAACCTGGATCGAGCGATGCCAGCGCCTACATCAACGCGTTCACGTTCTTCGTGCTGCCACACGGGCTGCTCGCCGTCTCGATCGCCACCACGTTCCAGCCCGAGATGGCGCGAGCGGTCGCGCGACGCGACAAACCCGAGTTCATCGAGCGGGCGTCGCTCGGCCTGCGGATGACCGCGCTCCTGACGATCCCGGCCGGCGTCGGGGTCTTCGTGCTGCGCCAACCGATCATCGGCGCACTGCTCGTGCGCGGCAGCTTCACCGCCGAGAACGCCTACGCCGCGCAACGTGCACTCGCCGGGCTCGCCCTCGGCCTCGGCGCGTTCTCGATCTACCTCTTCGTGCTCCGCGGGTTCTACGCCCACAAGGACACGAAGACGCCGTTCAAGATCAACCTCGTCGAGAACGCGATCAACATCGCGCTCGCGTTCGTGCTCGTCGGCCGCTTCGGCGTGCTCGGTCTCGGCGTCGCCTACGCGCTGGCGTACGTCGTGGCGTCGCTGTGGGCGATGCAGGTGCTCAGCTACAAGGTGCCAGGGTTCAGCGTGCGTCCGGTGCTGGCCAGCATCTGGCGGATCCTGGTCGCCGCGGCGCTGATGGCCGAGGCGGTGTGGCTCGTCACGCAGCCCCTCGGCGGCAACGTCGGCAGCGGCGCATGGGCGCGCCTCATCGTCGGCGCGGTCGTCGGCACGGCGGTGTACGCCGGCGTCCTGTTCGCCCTCGGCGCGCCCGAACTCGACGCCCTGCGCCGGCGGTTCCGCCCCGAGCGAGCAACGAAGGGGCCCGGCCCCAACGTTGCTTGATCGGCAGCGTCACGCCGCTGCGGAGAGCTCGACGTCGAACACAACACCGGAGCCGAGCGCATGCATCTCGGACGGATCCGGGCACCGCAACGTGGCGGCGAGCTGATCGGCGGCGAGGTGCGCCAGGCGGAAGTAGCGGTTGAGTCGGCGCGCGCCCCACTGACCCGGACGGCGAGCGGTCGGTCGCAGCGAGAGCTCGATCGCCCGGTCGGACCACCCTGCCAGTGATATCTCGACCTGGATCGACCGCACCAGCCGCGGCCGTCGACCATGCAGGCGTGCTCGCACGTGCATCGTGCTCGACGCGCACGCCGGTTCGAGCGCCCGATCGACGCGCAGCCAGCCGGCATCTCCGAGCTGGATCTGCTCCAACGCGCCGCTGCTCACGAGATCGGCGAGGCAGGCTGCAACGTCGTCGCGACGGCGAAAGATCGTGCGCGTCACCACGATCATGTGGCTCATCGGAGGTTGCGAAGGTGACGTTCCCGAGCGTGGCCCGAGCATCATGGGGAGTGCATTCATCTGTTCCATGGGGGGCGAACGTACGGATCGGCCAGTCCCGCTCGCGGTATCACTTCGGGACCTCCCCGGTACACGATGTGGACCTGCTGCCGCCCGGCGCGGGTCCTGATCTCGTACCGGCGAGGTCCACTTTCAGGACTCGTCGGGCCGGTCGCCGATTCTTACGGTCGTCCCCATGACAACAACCATTGACATCAGCCGGACCGACGAGCTCGTCGACCGGGCAACCACGGTCGGCATCCAGATCGCCGAGCATGCCGAGCGGCACGACCGCGACGGAACCTTCGTCGACGAAGCCGTCGACCTCGTGCGTGAGGCGGGCCTCCTGGCACTCGCCGTGCCCACCGAGCTCGGCGGCATGGGCGCCACCATCTCACAGGTGGCCGCCGTGCAGCGCGAGCTCGCTCACCATTGCGGCTCCGCCGCTCTGGCCACCGCGATGCATCAACACGTCACCGCGTTCACGGCCTGGCGCTTCCGTCGCGACCTGCCCGGCGCCGAAGCCACGCTGCGTCGCGTCGCCGACGAGGGCATCGTGTTGGTGTCGACCGGAGGAGCCGACTTCACCGAACCTCGGGGCGACGCCGTCAAGGTGGAGGGTGGCTATCTCGTGACGGGCCGCAAGGTCTTCGCCAGCCTGGCACCCGCCGGTGCCGTGATGTCCACGATGTTCCGCTACGACGACCCCGCACAGGGTGAACGTGTGATCAACGTTGCCGTACCCCTGTCCAGCGACGGCGTCGACGTGCTGGACAACTGGGACACCCTCGGGATGCGCGGCACGGGCAGCAACGACATCGTGTTGACGGACGTGTTCGTGCCCGACGAGCGGATGCTCGCCAACCGACCGTACGGCGTCATCGACCCGCCATTGCAGATCATCATCAGCATCGCCATGCCGATCATCAGCGCCGTGTATCTGGGGGTGGCCGAGGCTGCCTTCGACGACGCGGTCGAGCGGGCTGCCTCGCGTTCCCACGATCTCGTCGTGCAGCGGCAGGTCGGACTCATGGCCCACCGCCTCCAGATCGCGAGCTGGTCGCTCGACCGGGCCCTCGACGTCGTCGGCGACGACCCCGCGCCCTCGGTCGACACGATGACCGCAGTGCTCACGGCCAAGCGCGAGGTCGCCCTCGCCGGCATCGAGGTGTGCGACATGGCGATGGACGTCGCCGGCGGCACCGCCTACTTCAAGGGCAGTGTCATCGAACGGGCATACCGAGACGTGCGCGCCGCCAAGTTCCATCCGCTCACCCCGGAGCTCACCCTGGTCCACGCCGGCCGACTGCACCTCGACCGCCGCTCG
This sequence comes from uncultured Ilumatobacteraceae bacterium, assembly GCA_964592115.1. Taxonomy (GTDB): domain Bacteria; phylum Actinomycetota; class Acidimicrobiia; order Acidimicrobiales; family Ilumatobacteraceae; genus Sva-07. The sequence goes on along the minus strand of CAZQCP010000051.1, from coordinate 12,747 downwards.
CCCGAGCGACTCGACAGCTGATCCGGCCGGTACAGGATCTGGACTGGTCATCTACCATCGGGGGTCGTAGAAGTGAGGCGATGGTGTTCAACTACAACGACTACTGCCCGATCTCCAAGGCTGCCGAAGTCGTCGGTGAGCGATGGTCGATCCTGATCCTGCGGGAGATGCTGCTCGGTGCCAAGGGATTCAACCAGATGGCACGAGGCCTGCCCGGCATCTCCAGGACCCTGCTCTCGAGCAGGCTGCGCTCCCTGGAACGCCGCGGGTTGGTCGAGCGCGAGGACGGCTCCTATGCGCTGACACCAGCGGGCCACGACCTGGCGCCGATCATCTTCGGGCTCGGACACTGGGCCCAGACGTGGATCATCGGTGACCTCGACGACCTCGACCCCGATGAGATCGATCCCACCATGTTGATGTGGTGGCACCACACACGGCTCCAGATCCATGTGCTCCCCGAGCGGGAGCGGACCGTGCTCGAGTTCCGCTTCGTCGACCATCCGGCCCGATACTGGATCGTCGTCGAGCGGGGCGGGGCGTCGCTCTGCGACCATGACCCCGGATTCGGTGTGCAGGTGGTCATCACCACCGACCGCCTCACACTCCACAACGTCTGGGACGACCAGCAGGACTTCCGGGCGGCCGTACGGGCCGAGAAGATCCGCCTGGAAGGCAGCCGCGCCGTCATCAGGGCACTCCCGGATGTCATGCGGGTGACGTCGCTCGGGGAGATGGCCGAGGCAGCCTGGGTACCGGTGGGCTAGGACATCTCGCCTGGGTCGAGTAACAGCGGGGTCTGTCCCCGTTGTTACTCCGGCAGCACGACGAGGTCGTCGCGGTGGACCACTTCGTGGGGGATGCCAGGTCGCAAGTCGCGGGTCTGGCGACCCTGCACCGAGCGCACGATGCCCGCGTCGAGCGCCACCAGGCCGCGCGCGAACACCTCGCCCGACGGCCCCGCGATGCCGACGGTGTCCCCGCTCGCGAACGCACCGCGCACGGCGACCACACCGGCCGGCAGCAGGCTCGTCGGTCGCTCCGTCAACGCCCGTTGCGCACCCGCGTCGACGTCGATCGTGCCCATCACGTCGCTGGCGAACGCGATCCACAACTTGCGCGCCGACAGCGTGTGCGCGTGGGCCTGGAACGTCGTGCCGACCAGCTCGTCGGACACCGCACCGGCGAGCACGTCGGCGCGCGACGCTTGAGCGATCACACAGCGCACGCCCGACCACGACGCCATGCGCGCCGCGGTCAGCTTCGACGCCATGCCGCCGCTCCCCCGCCCCGACCCGCCGGCGTCGGCGCGCACGGCGAGCAGCGGATCGTCGATCTCGACGAGACGGATCAGCGTCGCTTCGGGATCACGGCGGGGGTCGGCCGTGTACATGCCGTCCAGGTCGGTGAGCAGCACGAGCACGTCAGCGCGCAAGCTGTTGGCGAGCAGCGCCGCCAGCCGGTCGTTGTCGCCGTAACGCAGCTCGTCGTTGGCGATCGCGTCGTTCTCGTTGACGACGGGGACGCAGCCGAGCTCGAGCAACCGTTCGACGGTGCTGCGGGCGTGCAGGTACTGGCGGCGATCGCCGAAGTCGTGCGGGTCGACGAGCACCTGCGCACCGACGAGGCCGTGACGGGCGAGCTCGACGTTGTACGCCTCCACGAGGCGGCTCTGGCCGGCGGCTGACAGCGCCTGCAACGTGCGCACGTCCGTCGGCCGGCTGGTGAGCCCGAGCGCGGCGACGCCGGCGGCGACGGCGCCCGATGACACCACCACGACGTCGTGACCGTCGGCGCGCAACGCGGCGACCTCGTCGGACAACTTGGCGACCGCGGTGCGGTCGATCGCCCCCGACTCGCCCGTGACGGACGCGGTGCCGATCTTGACGACGACCCTCATGGACATCGCGGCGCGCTCTATCGGTCCGGCGAGTAGTCGAAGCTGAACTCGCCGATCCACACGATGTCGCCCTCACGTGCGCCGGCCCGGGCGAGCATCTTCGGCACGCCGAGACGCTCCAGCCGGTGATCGATGTACGACAGCGCTTCGGGAGTGGTGACGTCGTTGAGCGCGACGACGCGCTCGACGTCGCGGCCGATGAGACGGAACTCGCCGTCGCCGATCCGTTCGACCGACGCGCCGCTCGGTGCGGGCCGCAGCACGACCACACCCTCGCCCTGCTCGCTCGCCTGGCGAACTTCGTGGACGAGCGACGCCAGCCGCCCGACGGTGTCAGACACGCCCTGGCCGGTGACCGACGACATGATCGGCCCCTGCCAGCCCGTTGCCGCCAGTTCGTCGGGCTGCACGGCGTCGGCCTTCGTGCCCACCACCACCCGCGGGCGGTCGAGCAGGTCCGGTCGGTACGCGTTGAGCTCGTCGAGCAGGATCCGCTCCTGGTCGAGCGGACCGACCCCGTCCATCGGTGCGAGATCGACGAGCAGGCACAACACGCGCGCCCGCTCGATGTGGCGCAGGAACTGGTGTCCGAGGCCTCGGCCCTCGCTCGCCCCCTCGATCAGCCCGGGGATGTCGGCGACGACGAACTCGGTCGCGTCGTCGACGCGAACGACGCCGAGGTTCGGTTCGAGCGTGGTGAAGGGGTAGTCGGCGATCTTCGGCTTGGCCGCCGAGATGACGCTGATGAACGTCGACTTGCCGGCGTTCGGGAAGCCGACGAGCGCGACATCAGCCATCAGCCGCAACTCGAGTCGCAGCCAGCGCTCTTCACCATGTTCGCCCTGCTCGGCGAAGTTCGGTGCCCGCCGCTTGTTCGACAAGAACTTGGCGTTGCCCCGCCCGCCACGCCCGCCGGCGGCGGCGAGCCAACGGTCGCCGTGGTTGACGAGCTCGGCGAGCACCTCGCCCGTGTACAGGTCGTGGATCACCGTGCCCATCGGGACGGCGATCTCGAGTGACTCGCCACGACGGCCGTGAAGGTCCTTGCCTTTGCCGTGCACGCCATTGGTCGCCCGGCGATGGGGATGATCGCGGAACGCGAGCAGCGACGACACGTTGTGACTGGCGATGAGCCAGACGTCACCGCCCTTGCCACCGTCACCACCGTTCGGGCCGCCCATCGCGACGGGGCCTTCGCGGCGGAAGCTGACACAGCCCGCGCCGCCATCACCTCCACGCACGTTGAGCTGGCACTCGTCGACGAACTGCGACATTTCTCCCAGGCTAACTGAGCGTCACGCCGACGAGCCCGACGCGGGCCGAACAACGCAGCTCGCGTGCAGCGTCTCGTTATCGTCAGGGACATGTCCGTCACCGACGAGCCCGAGCTCAGCGCCAACGAGCGAGCAGCGCGCTGGGCGGCGACGATGGCGGGTCACGGCGATGACGAGATCGTCGTCGCCCACGCCGACTCGCACGCCACCGTCGGCGAGGCGGAGATCCGCACCCGCGTGGCACGCGAGGAACGCGAAGCCGCCACGCTCGCCTCGAACGCGACCAGAGGCATCGGTGCCGGCAACCGCGCCGTCGACGAGGCGCCTGACCCCTACCGCACCTGTTTCGAACGCGACCGCGACCGCATCTTGCACGACTCCGCGTTCCGCCGCCTCGCGGGCAAGACCCAGGTGTTCGTCTTCCCCGACGATCACCAGCGCACGCGCATGACCCATGCCCTCGAGGTCACCCAGGTCGCCCGCTCGGTGGCGACGGCGCTGAGCCTCAACGTGCCGCTCGTGGAAGCGATGGCACTCGGTCACGACTGTGGCCACGGGCCCGGCGGTCACGCCAGCGAGGATGCCCTCTCGCCGTATCTCGACGAGGGTTTCGACCACGCGCCGTGGGGCGCGGACGTCACGTTGCGGCCGCTCAACCTGTGCGCGGAGACGCTCGACGGGATCCGTAACCACTCGTGGAGCCTGCCCGCGCCACGCACACCGGAAGGCGAGGTGGTGTCGTGGGCCGACCGCATCGCCTACGTCTGCCACGACTTCGAAGACGCGGTCGCCGCGGGCATCGTCACCGCCGACATGCTCCCACCGATCGTCGCGGAGCGCTGCGGCCGTGACCGGTCGAGCCAACTCGGCACGTTCGTGCGGGCGATGATCCGGGCCACCGCGGCCACCGGGCGCATCGGGATGGTGCCCGACATCGCCGAGGCACTCGCCGAGTTCCGCCGGTTCAACTACGAGCACGTCTACTTGCGCCCGGCGAGCCAGAAGCAGGCGGCGTCGGTGATCGAGCTCCTGCGGGCGCTCGTCGAGTACTACGCCGACCGGCCACACGCCGTGCCGGTGCAAACCGCGGCGGTGGCCATCGGCGCCGGCGCCGATCGCGTGGATGCCGGCAGTGCCGATGCGTTGCGGATCGCCGTTGCCTACGTCGCCGGCATGACCGATCGCTTCGCCTGCCAACAAGGCGTCGCCCAGCTCGCCTGGGACCCGGCTCGATTGCCCCGCGGCGTCGGCGTGTGAGCGCGGCGCCAACGCACGTGTGCGACAGCGGTCAGCCGCCCATCGCCTGATTGCCGAGGAACATCGCCCGAATGCCGAGCCCCATGATGAACAGGCTCCCCCAGCCGTACAGCAGATGCACCTTGTCCTTCACGAACGGGCTGCCGCGGTAGCTGTACAAGATCCCGACGGCGACGATGATGCTGAAGCCGTAGAGGGCGTGGAAGCTGTCGAGCTCGATGTCGTAGCGGTTGACGATCAACACGCCGACGATGGCGATCACGAAGGCCGACACCTCGGCGACGCCGACCGCCCACCACAGCACCGGCGTCCGCAGCACCGGGCGGTACTGCGCGCCGAGCGCCCACAACCCGACGATCGCGTTGGCGATCACCACGAACCAGGCGAGCGTCTCGTGGACGTCGAACAACGTCATCGGGGCGGCCTTGTCGTCACATCGGGCGCGCCGGGGACGGCTCAGAGACCACAGTCCTCACCGCCGAGGATCGCGGTGACGGTGGCCTCGTCCTCGACGCCCGTGAGGAACCCACGGAGGCTGTCGTTGACGTAGAAGAACGGCGGCGAGAAGTCGTCTTCCGGGTTGATCGTGGCGGCGGGATACGCGGCGCGCACGTCGACCACTCGTGAGCCGATGGCGATGCCGCGGGTCGTGTGCAGCCCGACCGGCGCGCCACCGATCTCGGCCTGGTCGCCGTAGGTGTACGCCGAGAAGTGGCGGCGACCCTGCACGATGTTCGACACGTCGGAGAACTGCAGTGTGAGCACGCCCCACGACACGCGACGCAGTTCGTCGCCCTCGCACAGCCCGATCGACAGCGGGTCGATCCACCCGGTGTCGTTGTCCGCGGCGCCGAAGTACGAGCGGATGTAGTCGATGACGCCGTCGGCGTCGGCGCCGAAACCGGCCGTACCGATGCCCTCGCCGCTCAGCACCAGCTCGTCGATCGCCGGATCGACGACGACCGCGGTGGTGTCCACGACGATCGTGGTCGTCGTGGTGGTCGACGTGGTGCTGGTCGTGGTGGTCGTGGTCGTGCTGGTGGTCGTGGTCGACGACGTGGTCGTCGGCAGCAACGTGAACACCGGCGTCGACTCGGGCGCCTCGCCGTCTCCGTCGCCGGAACCCCCGCACGCGGCGAGCAGCACGATGGCGGCGGCGACGATCGCCAGAGCGGTACGCGTCGAGGTCCTCATGTCGCTCGCCATTGTGGCCGAGGCTGGCCGCCGAGCGGCGGATTCTCCCCGGCCAGCGTTGCTTATCCGCGCGCCGCCTGCTTGACCGCTCCCGACTCCAGCCATGCGTCGATCCGGTCGGCGGCGACGCCCCAGTCGGAGAGGACCGCTCGCGTGTGCTCGCCCGGGTACGCCGGCGGCTGCTCCAGTTCGGGTGACGTACGGCTGAAGCGCGGCGCCGGCGCCGGCTGGGTGAGCCCGGCGAAGTCGACGAACGTGTTGCGCTCGACGTTGTGGGGGTGAGCGGCGGCATCGCTCATCGTCAACACCGGCGCGAAGCACACGTCGGTCGCTTCCATCAGCTCGCACCACTCGGCGCGGGTCTTGCCCGCGAACACCTCGCTCAACCGGCTCTTCAGCTTCGGCCACTCGGCGCGGTCCATCTGCTTGGCGAACTCCTCGTCGCCGTCGAGACCCGTCAGCCGCAACAGTTCGGCGTAGAACTGCGGCTCGATCGAACCGACGGAGATGTACTCGCCGTCGGCACAGCGGTACACGTCGTAGAAGTGCGCGCCGGTGTCGAGGAGGTTCGTGCCACGCGCATTCTCGTTGTGCATCCCGGTCGACTTGAACGCCCAGAACATCGACATCAGCACCGCCGCACCGTCGACCATCGCCGTGTCGACGACTTGGCCCTGTCCGCTGCGCTGCGACTCGAGGAGCGCGCACACGATGCCGTACGCGAGGAACATGCCGCCGCCGCCGAAGTCGCCGACCATGTTGAGCGGCGGCACCGGCGCCTCACCGGCGCGCCCGTAGTGGGCGAGGGCACCGGCGAGCGAGATGTAGTTGATGTCGTGGCCGGCGGCCTGGGCGTAGGGACCCTCCTGGCCCCACCCGGTCATCCGCCCGAACACGAGCTTGGGGTTCCTGGCGAGGCACACGTCGGGTCCGATCCCGAGACGTTCCATCACACCAGGACGAAAGCCCTCGATCAGCGCGTCGGCGGACTCGACGAGGGTGAGCAGCGCCTCGACGCCGTCCGCGTGCTTGAGGTCGAGCGCCACGTTGCGCCGGCCGCGCATCAACACATCGAAGTGCGGGGTGTCGGGAAGTGGCCCACGGACCGATCCGGCGCGATCGACACGCACGACTTCGGCGCCCATGTCAGCGAGCATCATCGCCGCGAACGGGCCGGGCCCGATCCCGGCGATCTCGACGATTCGGTATCCAGCGAGGGGTCCACTCATGGGGTCCGAGTGTTGCAGAGCCGGTCGCGACCGAACGACCCCGCCGAGCGCTCGTCACCGCCGTGGAGTCAGGGGTCGAGCAGCCGCTGCTTGTGACGTTCGTACTCGTCGTCGGTGATCGCGCCGCGCTCGCGCAGGTCGTGCAGGCGCTCGAGTTGTCCGGCGACATCGTGCCCCCAGCCAGACGATCGGCGGTCGCGACGCACCGACAGCTGGGCATGGAGCGCTCGCTGCACGCGGTCGGGTTGACGGATGTCGGTGAAGTGCTGGACGCCACCTTCGCCTCCCGACTCGATGACGAGGTCGCCGGCGCCGACGAGTCGTTCCCAGATCCCCTGGCTGAAGTGCACGGTCTGCACCCGATCGAGGGGGATCTCGACGCCGTGTTTGGCGAGCACGCCGGAGCGGAAGATCACCCGGTGGTCCGTGATGACGAACGACGTCGACAGCCAGCGGCAATAGCGCACGACGAGCCACATGACGCTGAGTGCGATGACGGCGATCGAACCCCACGTGGCAACCGTGCGCGCCGTTGAGCCGTGATCGGTCTCGACGAGTGTTGCCACACCGGCCCCGATCGCGAGCACGACCGCGGCCGTCGGCGGGGCGAGGAACCACCAGTGCGGATGGAGGTCGACGATCACCGACTCGTCGTCGTTGAGGAGGCGTTCGGGATAGCTCACCGGCTGCTCAGTCAGCGCGGTCGTCGACGGCCAGTCGGACCCGCAGCGTGTCGATCGCGTAGCCGTCGAGCTCGACCACCTCGAACTCGCCGATGTCCGTACGCACACGGGCGCCCGCCTGGGGAATCTCGTCGAAGGCGTCGATGACGTAACCGGCGACCGTCTGCCAGTCACCGGCGGGCAACTCCACACCGGTCAGCTCCTCGAAGAGCTCGACCCGCAGCGATCCGTTGACTCGCAGTCGCCCGTCGGGGAGTTGCTCACACTCGCCGAGGCGCCGGTCGGATTCGTCGTCGAAGTCGCCGATCAGCTCCTCGATCACGTCCTCCAGGGTGACGACGCCGAGCACGAGGCCGTGCTCGTCGACGACGAGCGCGATGTGATGGCGCGCGGTGCGCATCTCGAGCAGCAGGTCCTCGAGGCCGTGGTGCTCGTGGGTGACCAGGACCGGTCGCGTGATGTCCCCGGCGGTCGTGGTGTGCCACGCGCCGTTCGCCAGTCGCAACACGTCCTTGGCGTGCACGAACCCGCGGACATGGTCGAGGTCTCCCTCGTGCACGACGACCCGTGTTCGGCCGGTGCGGTGAGCGACCTCGGCGATCTCCGCCGCGGTTGCACCCGTGTCGACGGCGACGATGTCGCGGCGGACCGTCATGGCGTCGGCGGCGATCAGTCCGGACATCTCCAGCGAGCGGGCGAGCAGTTGGTGCTCCTCAGCCGCCAAGCCGCCGTGCCCGGCGGACTCCTCGATCAACAGGCGCAGGTCGCTCGCGGAGTGAGCGACCGCCCGCTCGTCTTGCGGCTCGACGCCGACGGCGCGCAGTGTGACGTTGGCGCACCAGTTGAGCAAGCGGATGACGGGGTGGAACAGCTTGACGAACAGCCGGAACGGGCGCGCCAGCATCATCGCCGAGCCCTCGGGATGCGAGATCGCCCACGACTTGGGCGCCATCTCGCCGACCACCATGTGCAAGAACACGACGATCGACAGCCCGAACGCGAACCCGATGACGTGGAGCGTGGTGTCGGACAGCGTCACGAGCTCGCCGAGCAGGCCCTCGATGAGCGCCGCCAACGCAGGTTCGGCCACCGCACCGAGGGCGAGCGAGCACATCGTGATGCCGAGTTGGGCACCAGCGAGCATCAGCGACAACTCACGCAGCCCGGCCAATGCATGCCGTGCCCGCGGGTCGCCGTCGGCGGCGAGTTGCTCGATGCGTGTGCGCCGGGAGGCGAGGAGCGCGAACTCGGCAGCGACGAAGAAGCCGTTCAGCGCGAGCAGCACCACCATCACACCGAGGCCGACCCAGTTGACGACGATCCCGTCCGAGGCGGCGATCATCCCCGACCACCCCCGCCGGTGTCGCCGCGATCGCCGTTCGCGGGCCGGTCGACCGCGCCCTCGGCGGGGCGGTCGGTGCCGACGTCTCGTTCGGCATCGGCTGGTTCGGCGGAGTCGGCATCGGGATCGACACGCAGCTCCAACCGCTCGATGGCGAAGCCCTCGACAGCGGTCACTTCGATCAGGACGCCGTCGACGACGAAGCGCTCGCCGACGGCGGGGATGTGCTCCAACCGGTCGAGCACGAGCCCGGCCACCGTGTCGTAGTCGCCGTCGGGCAGGTCGAACCCGGTGATCCGCTCGATCTCGTCGACGCGCGACGACGCGGCGACCGACCACACGCCCGGTTCCGACTCGACGTGGTCGCCAGGAGCACTCGGGTCGTACTCGTCTTCGATGTCGCCGACGAGCTCTTCGACGATGTCCTCCAGCGTCACGACACCCGCCGGGCCGCCGTACTCGTCGATCACGATCGCCATCTCGGTCGCTCGTTCGCGGAGCTGGGCGAGCACCACGTTGAGGCCCGCCGCCTCGGGGACGGCGAGCGTCTCGTGCAGGAGTGACCCCACGAGCGTCGTGTCGTACTCGTCACGACCCACGCCGAACAGGTCCTTGGCGTGCACGATGCCGACCACCTGCCCGTCGTCGTCGACCACAGGGAAGCGAGAGTGCGACGACGCCATCATGTCGCGCAGGTCCATGGCCGTCGCTCCGACCCCGATCGTGACCGCCCGGTTCCACGGGATCATCGCCTCGGAGGCGACGAGCTCGCCGAAGTCGATCGCCCGCTCGAGCAGGGCCGCTTGCCCGGCCGTGAGGTGACCGCTCTCCGCCGACGAGTCGACGATCAAGTCGAGCTCCTCGGCCGACACCGCGCCGTGGATCTCGTCGACCGGCTCGACGCCGACGAGCCGCAACAAGCGGTTGGCGGCGCCGTCGAAGAGTCGGATCAGCGGGCCGGCGACGCGCATGAAGAGCAGCGTCGATGGCGCCAACGCCCGCGCCACCGGCTCCGGTTTGGCGATCGCCAGGTTCTTCGGCGCCAGCTCGCCGAAGACCATCGAGACCATCGTCGCCACGACCAGGGCGAGGGCGATCGAGATCCCGAACGTCGCCGACTCGGGCACGCCGACGACCTCCAACACCGGCGCGATCAACGAGGCGATCGCCGGTTCGGCGATGAAGCCCAACACCAGCGTGGTTGCCGTGATGCCGAGCTGGGCGCCCGAGAGCATGAAGCTCAGTCGCTTGTGCACCTGGATCGCCCGGCGCGCTCGCTTGTCACCGCCGTCGGCCAGCTCGACGAACTTGCTCCGGCGAGCTGCGACGAACGCGAATTCAGCAGCGACGAAGTACGCGTTGGCAGCGATCAACGCGACCACCCCGACCAGCCCGAGCGCGGTCAACACGGCGTCAACTTCGTCTTCGGTCGTTCGACATGGGCGCGCCACATGTTAACCACCGGCCGTGCGTGCCGTTAGGTTCACACCATGACCACGCTTCACGACTTCGAGATGACCTCGATCACCGGCGATCAGGTTCCCCTGTCGACATACGCCGACCAGCTCTGCCTCGTCGTCAACGTCGCCAGCGCCTGTGGCCTGACCCCGCAGTACGAGGGTCTCGTCGAGCTCCACGAGGGCAACGACGACCTGACGGTGCTGGCGTTCCCGTGCAACCAGTTCGCGGGCCAAGAACCGGGTTCCGACGACGAGATCTGCGAGTTCGCCACGACCAAGTACGGCGCGACGTTCCCGATGTTCTCCAAGATCGACGTCAACGGCGAGGGCACCGCGCCGCTGTACGAGTGGTTGAAGGCCGAACAGCCCGGCGAAGGCGAGACCGCCGACATCGCCTGGAACTTCGAGAAGTTCCTCGTCGACGGCGCCGGGAACGTGGTCGCCCGGTTCAACCCGATGGTGACGCCTGTCGAGATCGGCGAGCAACTCGACAGCTTCCGCTGACGCGATGGCGCGCTCGCACCCCACGCCGGACACCTGGGTGTTCGGCTACGGGTCGCTCGTGTCGCCGGCGTCGATGGCGCGCACGATCGGCCGGGTGGTCGGGCCCGACGAGGTGGCCCCGGCGCGACTCGCGGGGTTCGGCCGGCGGTGGAACTACGGCGCGCTCAGCGTCACCGGCACGTGGGAGCATGCAGGTACGAGCGTGGCCACTGGGGTGATGGTCGCCCTCGGCATCGAGGCGAGCGGGTCCGAGCGGTGCAACGGTGTGCTCGTGCGCGTCAGCGACCACGACCTCGCCGGCCTCGACCGACGCGAACGCCACTACGACCGCACCGACGTGACCGACCTGATCGAGCTCGCTCCCCCGGTTGCCGGCAGAGCGACGGCCCAGCCGCACGGTGCCCGCATCGTCACCTACGTCCCGCGCGTGGAGGCCATCGAGCACTACCGTGCCGGCCGCGATGCACGGCGGGCGGCGATCCGTCAGGACTACTGGGATCTCGTGGACGACGCCTTCGCCACCCTCGGCGACGACCACCACGTCGAGTACCGAGCGACACCGCCGCCCGACATCCCGATCGTCGAGATGGTCATCGAGCTCGCGGGCAGGTGATCAGGCCGGCGGCGCGTGCAGCTCGGCCCACAGCGCATCGACCTGGCGCTCGAGCGAGGCATGATCGCCGCTGTTGTCGAGCACGTGCGTCGCCCGTTCGAGGCGCTGCTCACGGCTGATCTGGCTGGCGATGCGAGCCTGCGCGTCGGCTTCGTCCATGCCGCGTTGGTCGACGAGGCGCTGCACCGCGACGTCGACGGGGATGTCGACCACGATCGTCGCCACCAGACCCTCGCGCGGGTTCTCGCCGAGCAGCGGGAAGTCGAGCACGACCAACCGGTCGGAATCCGCGTGGGCGTCGATCTGGCGCTGGATCTCGTGCTGCATCGCCGGATGGACGATGCCGTTGAGGTCCGCCAGCGCGTCCTTGTCGTTGAAGACGATCGCCGCGACCGCGGCGCGGTCGAGCGATCCGTCCTCACGGATGATGTCGGCGCCGAAGCGCTCGGCCATCTCGGCCAGCAGCGGCATGCCCGGCGCTTGCAGGTCGCGGGCGATCTTGTCGGCATCGACGATCACCGCGCCGCGCGCCGCGAGCATCGACGAGACCGTCGACTTGCCGGCCCCGATGCCGCCGGTGAGCCCGACCAGGATCACCCGTCGGTGGCGTCGGGGGCCGAATCGTCGGCAGCGGGAGCGGGAGGAGCGGTGGCCTCGGCAGCGACAGCGGGCTCCTCGGCGACAGCCGCCTCCTCGGCGACAGCGGGCTCCTCGGCGACAGCCGCCTCCTCGGTGACAGCCTCGGCGGGAGCGTCGGTCGACTCGGACGACTCGGACGACTCGCCAGTCTCGCCGTAGTACTCCTCCCAGGCGGCTTCGGCTTCGGCCGACGTCTCACCTTGGACCCAGTTGCCCGCAGCGTCGACCTCGAAGTGCTCGCGGTACTCGGCGGCGAGCTCGCCACCTTCGGCAGCCTGCTTGATCGACAAGCTGATCCGCCGGCGGGCGAGGTCGAGATCGATGATCTTCACCCACAGCTCCTCGCCGGGCGTGACGACCTGCTCGGGCGAGTCGACGTGGTGCGCCGACATCTCCGAGATGTGCACGAGCCCCTCGATACCTTCGCCGACCTGCACGAATGCGCCGAACTGCACGAGCTTGGTGACCCGCCCGTACACGAGTTGGTCGACCTGGTGACTCTCGGCGAACTCCTGCCACGGGTCGGCCTGGGTGGCCTTGAGCGACAAGCTGATGCGCTCCCGGCTGAAGTCGACGTCGAGGACCTGGACCTTGACCTGATCGCCGACGGCGACGACCGAGCCGGGGTGGTCGACGTGCTTCCACGACAGCT
>CAZQCP010000050.1:8012-18831 GCA_964592115.1 uncultured Ilumatobacteraceae bacterium | reverse complement strand
GGACCGTCGCCTACAGTGCGCGGGTGGACGAGGCGCTGGCGTTCGACCTGTCGAGACGGTGGTGGAACGAGCTGTGGCGCGAGGGACGCATCGACGTCGCCGACGAGATCGTCGCCGACCCGATCGTGCGGCACAGTTCGACCGGCACGTTCGTCACCTCCCGCGACGACTACAAGCGTCAGCTCGCCGAGTTCCAACGGACCCTGTGCAAGCCCGAGACCACGATCGACGATCGCTCGCTCGAGGGCGATCGGCTGTGGACGCGGGCGACGAGCCGCGGGATCAACCGGGAAACTGGTGAGCCGTCGATCGTGACGTGGCTGATGGTGCAGCGCATCGTCGACGGCCGCATCGCCGAGCAGTGGACGATGACCGCCTGGGGCGTCGACTGGTCCGGGTGATGCGTCGCGGTGATCGATCGCTCGGTGGTCGACGTGTCGGGCTCGGTCACCCGAACTGCACGGTCGCCGGCTGGCGCCGCAACTGGAAGCGGGCGAAGGCGAACACGACGGTCATCGCGAGCACGACCGAGCCCATCGCCACGAGCGTCACCCCGACCGACGTGGCGTCGGCGACCAGTCCCAGCGGGAGCGCGGCGAGCCCGAAACCGCTGAAGCCGATGATCACGAAGCTCTGCATCCGGCCGTGGTACTCGAACGCCGACAGCTGCAGCATCAACGCCTGTGACGACGTCTGGAACACGAGCCCGCCCGCTCCCACACCGACCAGCGCGACGAGTGCACCACCGAAGCTGGGTGCGAGGCCGAGCACGATCATCGACGCCCCGAAACCCGACGCGGCGACCGTCAGCGTCAGCCAGGGCCTCGTGCCGCGGTTGGCGCTGTTGTTCAACAAGCCGGCGATGAGCGCACCGAAGCCGGCAACACCAGACATCACGCCGAACCCCAGCGCGCCCACGTCGTAGCGGTCGTCGGCGAGCGTCGGCAGGAACGTGAGGTACGGAAAGCCGACCATCACCACGCCCACGGTGAACATGGCGATCGCGCCCAGCCCGGGCGTCGCTCGGGCATATCGCATGGCGTCGACCGCCTCGCCGAGCGGCGAGCGATGGGACCGTTCGCTGGGGGAGCCTGCGGGAAGGCCGAGCAGCAGCGACACGGACACCGCGCTCGACACCCCCGCGGCGAGGAACACGCCGCCGACCCCGAACCACGACACCCCGAGGAGCACCCCGGCGAGTGCCGGGGCGAGCACCCGCCCCGCCTCTTGTGCCATCTGGGCGATCGTGATCGCGTTGACGAGCATGCTGGCCGGCACGACCTCGGCGATGAAGGCGATCCTCGCGGGAAGGTAGAACGCGAACGCCACCGCCTGCACGGCGCTGGCCACCAACAACATCCAGTAACCGATCGCGTCGGTCACGACCGCGAGACCGATCCCGAACGACGACATCATCAAAGCGACGACGGCGGAAGTGAGGACGGTCCGCTTCCGATAGCGGTCGGCGGCGACTCCACCGAACGGGGTGGCGATCAGCATCGCTACCCCGAAGACCAACATCACGCCGCCCAGACCGACGTTGCTCCCGGTCAGCTCGTAGGCCAGCCACCCGCGGGCGACGGCCTGGCCCATCACGCCGAAGATCACGACCGCGGCGCTGATGAACAAGCGGCGGTACGCCGGCACCGCGAGCGCCGCCCACGTGCCATGACCGACCATCGGCGAGACCGTACCGTGCGCTCTCACGACCGGGCCGCGATGCGACCGTCTCACTCGACCCGCGCGTCGCCCGCCCGGGGTTCAGTTGCCGGCGGCGGAGCCGACGACGGCGCGAGGATCGGCGGCGCCGGCGAGCATCCCGTCGGATTCGACCACGATCGCATGGGCGTGACCGAAACCGGAGTCCCATGCCGCAGCTGACTCCGTCCGATGACCGCGGGCGGCCAGGCGAGCGACCCATCCCGGCGGTGCGTGACCCTCGATCTGCACCGCCGGCCCGCCGGGCGCGGTCCACGTGTCGAAACCGGTGACCGGTCCGCGAAGCGCCCACCGACCGGCGTCGATCGCGGTCGATGGCGATTGACCGTGGTGGAACAGCCGGGCGGCGATCTGGAGGAGGATCTGCGGTTGCGCGTCGCCACCCATCGTGCCGAACACGGAGGCGAGCTGCCCGTCGCGGGTGGCGAGCGCAGGCGACAACGTGTGCGGGGGGCGGCGGCCGGCGCGGAGCTCTGCCGGATGCCCGGCGGCGAGGGCGAACCCCATGCCGCGGTTGTGCAGGTTGATGCCGGTGTTCGGCTCGACGAGGTGACTGCCGAAGCCCGACGCGTTCGACTGGATCAACGACACGCCCATGCGTACGCCGTTGGCAGTGGTGCCTGCGGTGCACAGGTACGTCGTGTCGCCGTCGACGCCGGGGGCACCGCGGCCCGATGTGCGCTCCAGGCCGATCGTGTCGAGGCGACGATCGATGTCGGCCAACAAGGCGCCACCGTCGGCGCGATCGTGGAGCACCTCGGGCCGGTCGAACCCGGCAGCCGTCGCCGCTTCGATCAGCAGGTGCGCCCAGCGGTCGTCGTCGGGATCGTCGGGGAGATCGAGCTGCCCCGCCAGCCGCGCCGCAGCGAGCAGCAGGTAGCCCTGCGAGTTCGGGGGGATCGTCGACAGCTCCACGCCGAACGCCGACGTGGTCAGCGGCTCGACCCAGTCCGCCTGGCTGCGTTCGAGATCGCCGGGAGCGAAGAGACCGGCGCCGAGCTCGATCAGACCATCGCCGAACGGTCCGCCGTAGAACCCCTCGCGTCCGGCCGCGGACACCGCGGCGAGGGCGAGCGCGACGCCCGGCCGACGGACTCGGGCGCCGGTCGTGGTCGCCTGCGTCGCCAGCTCGGCGAGGTTCGACCGGCTCTCGGCGTCGAGCCGCCGGAGCGATCCGACGAGCAGCGGGCTGGCGGGGAACCCCGCGGCGGCGAGGCGGCGAGCGGGCTCGAGGAGCACATCGAGGGGGAGCGTGGCGAACCGCTCGTGGAGCGCCGCCCAGCCGTCGACGCAACCCGGGACGGTGACCGAGCGGATGTCGAGCTTGAAGGGCATCTCGCTGTGCCCCTGCGCACGGAGTGCACCAGCGTCGGCGCCGGATCCCGCTCGGCCCGACGCGTTGAGCGCGTAGGTCGTGCCCGAGACGTGGCCACGCTCGTCGCCAGGTTCGTCGACGTGGACGAGGGCGAACAGGTCACCGCCCATCCCGCACAGATGCGGGGCCGTGACGGCGATCGCCGCGTTCGTGGCGATCGCCGCGTCGACGGCGTTGCCGCCACGGTCGAAGATCGCCAGCCCGGCAGCGGTGGCGAGGTGGTCGGCGCTGACGACGAGGTGTCGCGGTGCGCGCACCGACGTGCGGGGCGGCCCGGGAATCGACGTGGACGCGGGCGTGGTCATCTCGTCGAGCACCTCGATCTGGCGGGTGTGCACGGTACGGCGTGTGCGCACCGGGATCTCGCCGGCATCATCGCGCTCGGCGGCGTCACTCGTGCCATGAGTTCCGTTCGACGAGCACGTCGCGCAAGATCTCGGGGCGATCGGTCATGATCCCATCGACACCGAGGTCGAAGAGACGATGCATCTCGGCTGGATCGTCGATCGTCCACACGTGGACGGGGATGGCGGCGCGGTGGGCGGCACGGATGAAGCCGGTGGTGGTGACGGCGATCGATCCGAGTCCGCTGGCGCGTCCGGAGCGCATCGGGACCTGGGCGGCGCGCACGGCGCCGCGCCCGAGTCTGGCGGGGATCCGACCGAGCACGCGCAACGCGACCACTTCGGATGGACTCGTGCACGTCAGCAGGTCGGGACCGAGCAGCGCCCGCAACCGGGAGAGGCGGGAGTGGGAGAAGGCGCCGAGGCACACCCGGGCGAGCGCGTCGTGCTCGCGAACGAGCGCGACGAGCGCGTCGACGGCGTCATCGGCCTTGCAGTCGATGTTGAAGCGGGCGTCGGGGAATCGTTCGAGCAGCTCGCGCATGAGCGGGATGGGGGCGTCACCGCCAACGCGCACGTCAGCCAGTTCGGCGACGGTGAGCTCGGCGATGCGGCGGTCGATCCCGCACGTGCGGGCGAGGTCGGTGTCGTGGAACGCCACCAGTGCGCCGTCGGCGCTCAGATGGACGTCCGTCTCGAGGTATCGGTACCCGAGCGAGACCGCGTGTTCGAACGCCGGCATCGTGTTCTCCGGCGCGACGCTCGTGCCGCCGCGGTGCGCGAAGGCGATCGGCCCCGGCCAGTCGAGATAGGGATGCACCGCCGCCGTCACGCGCCTGACCGTATCCGCCGCGCCCAGCCCGAAAAGTGTCCGTTCTGTCTCGCACAGCGTGACGGAGCGGACAGATTTGGGCTCTCTGGGTGTGGAGCGCTGGTCAGATGCTGCGACCGGCGGCCTTCCAGTATTCGTCTTTCAGGAGGCGCTTGTAGAGCTTTCCGGTCGGATGGCGGGGGAGCTCGTCGCGGAAGTCGATGCTGCGCGGGCACTTCACGTCGGCGAGCTCGGAGCGACAGAAGCGGATCAACTCGGCCGACAGCTCAGCGGCCTCGCCGTCGGTCGCCGGCATCGTCACCGGCTGCACGACGGCTTTCACCTCCTCACCGAAGTCGTCGTTGGGCACGCCGAACACGGCCACATCGATCACCTTCGGATGCGTCACGAGCAGGTTTTCGGCCTCTTGGGGGTAGATGTTCACGCCGCCCGAGATGATCATGTACGCCTTGCGGTCGGTGAGGTACAAGAACCCGTCCTCGTCGAGGTAGCCGACATCGCCGAGCGTCGACCAGCCCTTCGGATGCCGCGAGCTCTTCGTCTTCTCCGGGTCGTTGTGATACTCGAACTGGGCGCCGCCTTCGAAGTAGATCGTGCCCGACTCGCCCTGGGGCACCTCCTCACCGTCCTCGTCGACGATGTGCAACACGCAGCCGATCGGGCTGCCGACCGTGCCGGGGTGCGCCAGCCACGCCTCGCTGTCGCAGAACACGAAGCCGTTGCCCTCCGAGCCGGCGTAGTACTCCTTGATCACCGGCCCGAACCACTCGATCATCTGCTGCTTGACCGGGATCGGGCACGGCGCGGCGGCATGGATGACGCACTCCAGCGACGACACGTCGTACTTCGTGCGCACGTCATCGGGCAGCTTGAGCATGCGGATGAACATCGTTGGTACGACCTGGCTGTGGGTGATCTGGTGCTCCTCGACGAGTTGCAGGTACTGCTCGGCGTCGAAGTGCTCCATCGCCACGACGGTCGCCCCGATGGCGTGCACGGCGAGGCAGAAGCGCAACGGCGCAGCGTGGTAGAAGGGCGCCGGCGACAGGTAGCGCTTCGTGTCGTCGAAGCCGAACAACAACTGGAGCAGCGGCATCACGCCGCCAGGTGTCCCTTCGAGCGGCGTGTTGGGGAACTCGCGGGCGACTCCCTTGGGCATGCCGGTGGTACCCGACGAATAGAGCATGTCGAGGCCCGCCACGCGGGCTTCGTCGAGCGGGGTCGCCGGCGCCGCCGCGACGGCGTCTTCGTAGCTGTCGTACCCGTCGATCACGCCGTCGAGCATCAGGCGCATCTCGACGTTCGGGGTGCCGGCGACGATCTCGGCGGCTTGCTCGGCCTTGTACGTCGACGTGATGTACACACGGGCACCACAGTCGTTGATGATGTACTCGAGCTCGTGACTCGTCAGGCGCGAACTGGCACACGTGTACACGAGTCCGGCGTAGTGGCACCCCCACACGATCTCGAAGTAGCGGTCGTGGTTCTCCATGCAGATCGCAACGTGGTCGCCAGGAGCCAGCCCTGCCCGGCGCATCACGTGGCTGAGCCGATTCGCCGCGGCGTCGAGCTCGGCGAACGTCTGGGTGTATCCCGACGTGGCCATGACGAGTGCGGGCTTGTCGGCATTCTGAGCAAGGTGGGCACCGGGGTACATGCCGCGCAACGTAGCCGACGGGTACGGTTCGGCAATGGGTCGGACTCGCTTTGCCGAGCTCATGGCCGACGACGGCGGCGACCTGCCGCTCGACGAGGCGGCGCTGGAGATCTCGGCGCGGCTGCAACCGGCACTCGACCGGATCGAATGGCTGGCGGCGCTCGACATGTTGGCTGGTGAGTGCCCGACGCCGACCGCCGACGGGATCGCCCGGTTTCTCTTCCAGGGCCCCGAGCTCCACGCTGAACACTTCGTCGGGAACCGCTCCGACTACACCGACTGGCGCAACTCGTGTCTCGATCGGGTGATCGCCACCCGCACCGGCATCCCGATCACCTTGTCGATCGTGATGATCGAGGTCGGGCGCCGATTGGGGGTCGAGCTGTCCGGCGTCGGCATGCCGGCACACTTCCTGGTCGGTGACGGCGACGGTGACGGCGCCGTGTACTACGACCCGTTCGGCGGTGGGAAGCGCCTCGATCGCGACGGAGCACGCGAGCTGTTCGAACGGGTCAGCGGCGGCCAGGTGCCGTGGCGGGACAGCTACCTCGACCCCACACCGCCGCGTGACATCGTCATCCGGATGCTCAACAACTTGAAGGCGATCACGCGGGCGCGTGGCGATGTGTTGCGGCTCGGGCTGGTGATGTCGCTGCGTGGCGAGGTCGCCGAGCTCGCCGAGGACGAAGCCGTGGAGATCGCGGCCGCAGTCGGCGTGTTCAACTGAACGGTCGGCCCCGGCTGGGCACCGCGCCGACCGTCGGATTAGGTTGCGCGACATGACGATCACCGACGCTCCCGCGCTTTCGGCGGACGAACGACGCATCAACGATCTGCTCGACGATCTGCTGTCATCGTTCCCGCCCGACTCGACCGACTCGCAGGTGTTCCTCGGCGAGCAGTTCGACCGCGGTCTGGCCTGGGTGCACTTCCCCGAAGGGCACGGCGGGCTCGGCTTGTCACCGAAGCTGCAAAAGACGATCAACGAGCGGATCTTCGGGGCCGGCGGACCGAACCCGATGTACCGCAACCCGATCGGCCACGGGATGTGCGGGCCGACCGTCGTGACGTGGGGAAGCGACGCCCAAAAGCAGCGCTACCTGCGGCCGTTGTTCACGGGCGAGGAGATCTGGTGTCAGCTGTTCTCCGAGCCGGGCTCCGGGTCGGACTTCGCCGGGCTGTCGTCGACCGGCATCCGCGACGGCGAGGAGTGGATCGTCAATGGCCAAAAGGTGTGGACCACCCTCGCCCACCTGTCGAAGTGGGGTCTCCTCGTGGTGCGCACCGATGCCGGCGCAGTGAAGCACGCGGGGCTCACGGCGTTCGTCGTCGACATGCAGGACCCGACGGTCGAGATCCGTCCGCTGCGTCAGATGACCGGCGAGGCCGAGTTCAACGAAGTGTTCTTCTCCGATACTCGGATCGCCCACGACGAGATGCTCGGCGGCCCCGGCGACGGCTGGCGCGTGTCGCTGACGACGCTGATGAACGAGCGGGTCTCGATCGGCGGCACGATCCCGGCGAAGGGCTCCGGCACGATCGCTGCGCTCGTGAACACGTGGAAGGACCTGCCTGCGGACCGCAAGACCGTCGAGGCGCTCGATTCGGTGATGCAGCTGTGGAGTCGCGCCGAGGTGCTGCGATTGACGAACATCCGTGCCAATCAGATGCGCAAGACCGGCGATCCAGGTCCCGAGGGTTCGATCGGCAAGATGGCGTCGGCGGACCTCAACAAGGACATCTACGCCGAGGTGATGAACCTGCTCGGCGCCGAAGGGATGCTGTACGGCAGCTACGAGATGATCCGGCCGGAGACGGCGATGGGCTCGGACACGTTGCAGAAGGCGTTCTTGCGGAGCCGGGCGAACTCCATCGAGGGTGGCACGACCGAGGTGATGAAGAACATCCTCGGCGAGCGGGTCCTCGGCCTCCCCGGCGACATCCGCGTGGACCGCGACCGCCCCTGGTCAGAAGTCCCCCGCAACTGATTGCATCCGGGGTCAGACACCAAATGCAACTGATTGCATCCGGGGTCAGACACCAAATGCAACGCCACACACAGTGAAGACCGGCGTCACGCATCGTCGCTGTTGCATTTGGTGTCTGACCCCGGATGCAATCAGGTGACCATGGAGGCGAGCACGTCGCTGGCGCCGAGATTGCGGTCGTCCATGCCGGGGCGGTCGAGCACGCTGCCGCCGAGCAGCACCGTTGACGCCGCCTCGATCGCCGCTTGCAGCTCGCGGATGTTGCGCGGCGGGGGGAAGTACTCGTCCTCGTCGGTGACGTCGACGAGCTCGATCCCATCGACCGGCGCGAGCAGGTCGATCACCTCTTCGACGAGCTCTTCGGGAGCCGACGCGCCGGCAGTGACACCGACGACGCCCGACAGATCACCGGGGAGATCGGCGGCCGAGTTGACCCGGTAGACGCGCTCACAGCCTTCCTCGCGGGCGAGCTTCTCGAGCGCCCGCGTGTTGGACGAGTTGGCCGAACCGATCACCACGATCGCGTCGCAACGATGGGCGAGCTCGACGAGCGCCGTCTGGCGGTTCGTGGTGGCGAAGCACAGATCGCTGCGACCGGGTGTCCACACGTCGGGGAAGCGCTCCTTCACGCGCACGGCGACGCCTTCCCAGTCGCGGTGCGACAACGTGGTCTGGGCGAGCAACGCGACGGGTTTGTCGTCCGCGACGAGCGCGTCGACCTCGGCGACGGACTCGACGCGATCGATCGCGTCAGGCGCCACCGCCATCGTGCCGACCGCCTCTTCGTGGCCCTCGTGGCCGACGTAGACGATCCGGTATCCCTTGCCCGCACGCACCTTCACCTCGTGGTGGACCTTGGTGACGAGGGGACACACCGAGTCGACGACGTAGGAGCCGCGGCTGCGGGCGGCCTCGACGACCTCGGGCGCCGACCCGTGCGCCGACAGCATGATCGGGCTGCCGATGGGCACCTCGGCGATGTCGTCGACGAACTTCACCCCCTGGGCGCGGAAGCGATCGACGACGAGCTTGTTGTGGACGATCTCGTGGTAGCAGTAGACGGGCGGCGGGAACGTGCGCACCATCCAGGCGAGCGCCTTGATCGCCATCTCGACGCCGGCGCAGAAACCCCGCGGCTGTGCGAGGAGGACCGTTCGGACCATCGGGGTCCGCGATCCCGAGTGGGGTTCCGGCGCGGCGGAGGGCATCCGGGTCCAATCTACCGAGCGGGGGCGGCCGGTAGCCTGACTCGGTGCCTGCCGCCCTCGCCACCGAGCCCACCGCGCCTGCCCGGCCGCGTGCGCTGGCACCACGGGTGGTCGGAGTGCGGGCGGGCTCGCCGGCAGCGGAGGTGGGCGTGCAGGTGGGCGACGAGATCTTGCGCCTGAACGGCGATGCGCCCCGCGACATCATCGAGTGGCAGCTGGGCACCGACGAGGCCGACGTGGACCTCGACGTGCGGCGGGGCAGCCTCGACCTGTCGTTCACCGTCGCCAAGCGCGACGGCGAGCCGCTCGGCATCGACGTGTCGAGCGCAGTGTTCGATCGCGTGCGCACGTGCGACAACCACTGCGAGTTCTGCTTCATCTACCAGCTGCCGAAGGGGATGCGCCGGAGCCTGTACCTCAAAGACGACGACTACCGCCTGTCGTTCCTGTACGGGAACTTCACCACCCTCACGCGGTTCACGGAGGCCGATCTCGAGCGGGTGGTGACCGAGCGCTTGTCGCCGCTGCATGTGAGCATCCACGCCACCGACCCCGACGTGCGCAGCCAGATGTTGAAGAACCAGCGCGGAGCGATGAGCCTGCGCTGGCTGCGGGCGCTGCTCGATCACGACATCGCGGTGCGCGGCCAGATCGTGGTGTGTCCAGGCGTCAACGACGGCGCGGTGCTCGACGACACGATGGCGGGCGTGCTCGATCTCTACCCCGAGCTCGAGTCGGTGGCGCTCGTGCCGCTCGGTGTGTCGCGGTTCAATCCCGAGGCGTCGATGCGCGAGCACACGCTCGCCGAGGCGCAGGCGGTGGTGGATCTCGTGGAGGACTGGCAGGACGTGTTCCTGGCGACGCTCGGCCATCGGATGGTGCACGCCGCCGACGAGTACTACCTGATGGCGCAGCGCCCGTTCCCGCCCGCCGAGCACTACGAGCAGTTCTCGATGCACGAGGACGGCATCGGCATGGCGCGCACGTTCGAGGCCGAGTTCCTCGGCGCGACGGGCACGGCGACGGGGGTGCGGCGTGGCTTCTTCGCCGCCGTCGACGCTCCACCGAACCCGGCCGCCTACACCGGCTTGCGTTCGAGCTGTGGCTCGACCGGCGCGGCCAGTGGCGAGAGCGGCAGCATCGCTGGGGGAGGCATCGCTGGGACACGTGCCGCGGCTGGGGCGACGTTCGTGCCGTTGCGACCGCGGCGGACGGCGCCGGTCGGCGTACTCACCGGTGCGCTGGGCGCTCCGGTGATCACGCCACTGATCGAGTCGCTCGGACGTGGCGACGTGCGTGTGCTGCCGGTCCACAACGACTACTTCGGCGGCAACACGGGGGTGACCGGCCTGATGACCGGCGACGACGTGTCCCGCGTGCTCGCCTCCGAACCCGAGGGCCATCGCTACCTACTACCTGACGTGTGCTTGTCCGACGAAGGCCGTTTCCTCGACGGCATGACCGTCGACGACCTGCCGCGTCCGGTCGAGGTGATCACGACCGACGGCATCGCCTTGCGACGTGCCCTCGACGGCCGCGGGACCAGCGATCGAGACGGAGAACGCCATGAGTGACGAGACGCTGGACGAGATGCTGGACGAGACCGTGGACGACGAGATCCTGGACGACGAGATCCTGGACGACGACGGTGCGATCGAGGCGCCGGAGGTTCGACGGCTGCCGACGGTGGTGATCG
>CAZQCP010000050.1:0-7912 GCA_964592115.1 uncultured Ilumatobacteraceae bacterium | reverse complement strand
GACGACGGTGCGATCGAGGCGCCGGAGGTTCGACGGCTGCCGACGGTGGTGATCGTCGGTCGTCCGAACGTCGGCAAGAGCACGCTGTTCAACCGCATCGTGGGAGGCCAGCAGGCGATCGTCGAGGACCGGCCGGGCATCACGCGTGACCGCAAGGAGGTCGAAGCGGAGTGGCTCGACGTGCCGTTCCTGGTGGTCGACACCGGCGGCTGGATGCCAGGCGGCGACGAGCTCGACGTGAAGGTCAGCCGCCAGGTCGAAGCTGCCGTGGCCGAGGCTGACGTGGTGCTGTTCGTGCTCGACGCCTCGGTTGGCATGACCGACGACGACCAGGCGATCGCCAACTGGCTGCGCCGCACCCGAGTCGACGTGGTCGTGGTGGCCAACAAGGCCGACAACGATCGCCGCGAGCACGAGATGTGGGAGCTCATGTCGCTCGGTCTGGGCGAGCCGGTGCCGGTCAGTGCACTGCACGGTCGGCGGGCCGGCGACCTGCTCGACGTGGTGCTCGACCGGTTCCCCGACGAGCTGCGTCGACCCGTCGATCGTCCCCCGAGCGGTTGGTCGATCGACGACGATCTCGGCCATGACGGCGACAGCGACGCGTCCGGTGAAGGCGACGCGCCGACCGTGCCGCGGGTCGCCATCGTCGGGCGGCCGAACGTGGGCAAGAGTACGCTGTTCAACCGGTTGGTGGGAGAGGACCGCAGTGTCGTGCACGACCTCGCCGGTACCACCCGCGACTCGATCGACACGCTGGTGGAGACCGAAGACGGACCGATCGTGTTCATCGATACGGCCGGGATGCGCCGCAAGGGCCGCATCGACGACTCCGCCGAGTACTACTCGTTCGTGCGGGCCCTGCGCTCGATCGACGACGCCGATGTGGCGTTGCTCGTGATCGATGCGACGGTCGGGGTGACCGCCCAGGACCAACGACTCGCCGAACGCGTCGACGCGTCGGGGTGCCCGATCGTGTTGATCCTCAACAAGTGGGATCTCGTCGGCACCGAGCGGCGCCTCGAGGTGCAGGCCGACGTGGAGCGGATGCTCGCCTTCGTCGGCGACGCTCCGGTGCTGAAGATGTCGGCGCTGACGGGCAAGAACGTCGACAAGCTGCGACCGCGGCTGCGCGAGTCGATCAGCCAGTACCACACCCGCGTGCCCACGCGTGACGTGAACAAGGTGATCGCCGCCGCTCAGCAGCGCCAACCGATCGGTGGCGGGGCGAAGATCCTCTATGCCGTGCAGGGCGCGATCGACCCGCCGACGTTCACGCTGTTCGTCAACCGCGCCGTTCCCCAGCACTACCTCCGCTTCATCGAGCGAACGATCCGTGAGGAGTTCGGCCTCGGCGCAACCGCCATCAAGCTGCGCGTGCGCAAGCGTCAGTGAGCGGTTCTGATGCCCTGGTGTGAGGAGTGCGCCAAGTACTGGACGCCCAACTCGATGAACGAGGATGGCACGTGCCCGAAGTGTGGCCGCACCATCGAGGTGCCCGAGCCCCAGGAGTCGACCGACGACGAGTCCGCGCCGTGGCACTTCAAGCTGCTCGTGGTGTGCGTGGTGGTCTACCTGGGTTGGCGCTTCGTCCAGATCTTCACGTGACACGGCTGCCGGCACCGACCGGCACTGCAGTGGACGTGCGGTCGATCGTCGATCCCGTGAAGTGCACGGTGCCGTCGGGTCGGATCCAGGTGGCGACCCGGTCGGGGGTCATCGTGAGGATCCATCCGCCCTCGTGGACCAGGTGATGGTGTCGCTCGCAGATCGGGAGGAGATTGTCGATGTCCGTCGGGCCGTTGTCGCGGGTCCACCAGTCGATGTGATGGGCCCGGGTCTGGGAGAACGGCACCGTGCATCCGGGATAGGCACATGTGCGGTGCATGCCCCGCAACGCCCGGCGTTGCGCACGGTTGGCGGTTCGCTTCGAGCGGCCGACGTCGAGCGTCTCGCCCTCGCCGTTCATCACGAGCGGGAGGATCTCGGCGTCGCAGCAGAGACGTCGCACGGTGGACACCGGGATGGGAGCGCCATCGTCGGTCTCACACATGCTGTGTTCGTGCCAGCCGGTCTGCAACGTCTGGAAGTCGACGTGGATGCAGATCTCCGGAACGCGAGCCTCGATCCGCTTGATCATCTGCTCGGCAACCGCATCGGCACTGACCGGCGATTCGGCACCGTCTGCAGCATCGGCACCAGCTGCGGCGTCTGCGAGCATCTGCGCCAGCGCCCCGTCGACGTCCGCGGCGACATCCGCCGCTGATTCGTGGCTCTCGGTGATGACGCCGCCGGAGATCAGCTCGATGAACGCCTCGACCTGTAGCTGCTGCCAGGGCGTGCCGGCGTTGCCGTCGACCTGGCGGCGTCGGGCGAGGGCGTGCTGGAGCGCGGTGGCGAGAGCGGCGTCACGCACCGGATCGAGACTGATGCGCGTGTGGTGCATCCCGTCGGCCTGGCCGATCCAGCGCTCGATCTTCGACGCCGCCCGTTGACGATCGAGTTCACACGCGTCGTTGTTCGCCGAGCGGCCGATGATCCAACGAGCCAGCTTGCGGCAACGTCGCGTGAACACATCGACGGACTCGCGAGAGGCGTGTCCGAGCAGTTCGGCTTCGTGGTCGGCGAACTCGGCTCGCAGCGCTGGATCCAGCGACCGCGTGGCGCTGGCGATCGCGTCGAGATGACCGGCCGACACGGTTCCGCACGACAACGAGTCCTCGAACGACGGCAGTGCGTTGCCGACCGACTCGCGGTCGCCGACGGCCTGTGAGTCCTTCGACGACAGGTTGCCACAGGCGCCGAGCATCGACTCGGGCGCCTCGGCGTGGCCGGCGGCAGCGAGCTGTCGTCCGCGTCGAACACAACGCAGGTCCAGCGCATCGAGGAACCCGCGGACCCTGGCGACATCAGCCACCACTGCCGCGAGCTCGTCGCGTTCCAACACGTCGACATCGACGCGAGCCAACTGCTCGACCAGTTCGAGCATGTCAGACATGGGTGTCCCTCCTTCACACAGTTCTTTCGATGGTGCGGTGACCGCGAAGGTCACGAAGAGGGGGAGTCGGTACAAACAACAGTACTTGATGGAGGAGTGATCCGCAACACCAGTACGGAGAATTTTCTCCCAGAATCGCCCACACCCGGGCAAGGCGTGCCGACTCAGCCGGCGTGGGCGATGTTGTCGAGCTGTCGCCAGATCAGGGCGAGGATCGCCGCCGAGCCGGCGAACGCGAACCAGAACGGCGCCGTCACGCCCCAGCGCGCGGCGAGCAGCCCACCCAGGGCGGCGCCGACCACGAGGCCGCCGAACACGCACATCATGTAGACGCTGCCCACCCGGCCCTGGAACTCGATCGGCACCGCCCGCTGGCGGATCGTGTTCGAGGTGGTGCCCCACACGAACGCATGGGCGCCGAACACGAACAGCACGACCATCGCCACCCATGGCGTCGTCGTCAGCGCCAGCGAGAGGTGCGTGCACGTCTCGATCACGAGGCCGGCGCGCATGATGTTGGCGAGGCTGAAGTTGCGCTCCAGCCAACCGTACGCCGACGTGCCGAGCAGCCCGCCGAGCGCCCCCACCGTGGCCATCAGGCCGTAGCCCACCTCGCCCATCTCCAGCCGCTCGATGGCCAGCAGCACGAGCACCGACCACGCCGCGCCGAACGTGACGTTGAACGTCAGGATCGTCAACGCCAGCGTGCGGATCGGTGGGTGGTTCCACAACCAGCGCACGCCGTCGGCGACCTCGCGTCGCACGTGGCTCGGTCCGCCGGAGCGCACCGGTGCCGCCACCACGATCCGCGACACGAGGAGCGCTCCGAGCGCCATGCACGCCGCCTGGGTGGCGAAGGGCAAGGCCATGCCGGCGGCGAACAGGAACGCACCGATCGGTGGACCGGCGAGCTGGTTCGCGGTGATCATCCCGGCCATGACCCGGGCGTTGGCGATGCCGAGGTCGGGCTTGGCGACCATCATCGGCAAGAGCGTGGCGGCTGTGGTGTCGGCGAACGTCTCGGCAGTGCCGATCACGAACAGTGCCGCGAGCACGAGGGCGACGTTGACGTGGCCGGTCCAGATGGTCGTGGCGAGGATCGCCAGCACGACAGCCCGCAACAGGTTGACGACAACCACGATCAACCGCCGGTCGAGACGGTCGGCGATGACCCCGGCGTACAAGCCGAACACGAGGAACGGCAGTCGCTGCACGAGCAACGCCGAGGCGACGAGCCGGGCGTCGCTGGTCTGCGAGGCGATGAGGAGCGGGCCCGCGGCGATCGCGATCCCGTCGGCGATGTTGGTCGTCCACGACGAGGCGAGCAGCCAGCGGAAGTCTCCACCCAGCCGGCGCGGCACGACGGCCTCGATCACACGGCTCACAACCGCGGCACGCTACCGACCGGAGCTGAGCCGATCGCGGTGTGTTCTGGAGTTGCTCGCAGACTAGAATCCTGGTCTATGACCATGGTGCCGCTCTCGGAAGCGAAGGCGCGTCTCTCCGAGATCGCTGACGAGGTGTACCGGACGCACGACCGCGTTGCAGTCACGCGACACGGGCGCGAGTTCGTGGTGATCATGTCGGCTGAAGATCTCGAGTCGCTCGAGGCCACGATCGAGCTGTTGTCCGACCCCGACGCCCAGGAGCGTCTCCGTGATGGCGTTGCGGAAGTGGAGCGGCACGAGCACACGACGCTCGCGGAGATGCGCGAGCTGATGGAGGAGCGTCGGCGTAGTGGCCGATGACGGTCGCTACGAGATCATCTTCGCGAGCAGTGTGCGGCGAGCGCTCGCCGAGGAGTTACCGGCGGCCGTGGCCTTTGCTGTGTTCGAGTTGATCGACGGTCCCCTCGCAGACAACCCGCGGCGTGTCGGCGCGCCGCTGGTCGCACCATTCGAAGGCCTCCATCGAGCACGGCGCGGCGAGTACCGGATCCGGTACCGCATCGACGAGGAACATCACCGAGTTGTGGTGCTCGACGTCTCCCATCGCCGAGACGCGTACCGATCCTGATGACGACGCCCACCCCACAAGCGCCAGCGGGCTCACCCGGTCTGTGTGAGCGATAGTGCACGCGGAGGCGATGTTCGGTCACACAAACTGCGACGTCAGGCGACCGATTCGTAGACGCTGCGGCCGTTGCCCTCGTACCTGTCGAAGACGTGCTGGAACAGATCGCTCGCCTTGCGGCTGAACAGCGCCCGGTCGTACACGTCGGGCAGGCCCGCGTCGAGCGCTGTCTCGATGCCGACCTGAACGGCAGCACGGGTGACCTGCCGGTTGCGCCAGTCGAGCACGAGCAGTTCCCGGTTCAGTTTCTCGACGAGCCCGCGGGCGACCGCCTTCACCTTGGCTTCGTCGGCGGGGGCGAGGATCGGGTCGGGCTTGGTGAGCACATCGAACACGGCCAGCTCCTCCTCGGTGAGTTGCTCGCGGACGTGACGCTCCTGCTCGTCGTTCAGTTCGTCGGCGAGCTTGCGCAGCTCGGTGAAGAACTCCTCGATGTTCTTGGAGCCAGCGTTGTACCGCTCGATCAGGTCGCGGAGCTTGTCGGCGTAGTCGACCCGCTTCGGGTTCAGCCTGACCATGCGCTCCAGACGTTGTTCGAGCGACGCCTGGAGCCGGGCGGCGGCGGTGGCCTTGTTGCCCGACGCGAACAGCGCAGCCAGTGCGTCGAAGTCGATCTGCGTGAGGTCGATCTGCACGACCTTCCAACCGGCGATCACGAACGGCACGGCGCCGACGGACTCCTGCAGGAGCTGCTCGACGTCGGCCAGTACGCCGGAGATGTCGGGCTTGCCGGTCTGCATCCGGATCGTCTGGGCGAGTCGCACGATCACCGACATCAACGGCTGCGCCTCGGTCGCCGCCGGATGCGGCTTGACCGACTTCCACTGCGTGGCGGACATGTCGGCGCGGGCGAGGAAGCCGCGCCGGACGTCGTCGGGCGCGAGCAACTTCTCCGCGGCGCCGCTGAGCCACGCCACCCAGTCGAACGCCCCGACACCAAGTCCCTCACGCAGGTTCACCCCACAGCCGGTGCAGTACTGGTCGATGGCAGCGAGCATCTCGTCGAGTGCCTCCGCCTGCACCTCCTTGGACTCCACGGGCAGGTCGCCGTCGGCGACGCCGCCACCGGAGCCCGTGCCATACAGCGCCAGTGCCTCCTGGAGGTTGCGGAACACGCCGATGTAGTCGATGATCTCGCCCGCCTGCTTGCCCTGGAACACCCGGTTGGCGCGGGCGATGGTCTGCATCAGCGTGTGGTTGCGCATCGGCTTGTCGAGGTAGATCGTCGACGTCGCCGGTGCGTCGAACCCGGTCAGCCACATGGCGCACACGAACACGATCCGCAGCGGATGGTCCGGATCCTTGAACTGGGTGTCGAGATCCTGCTCGACCATGCGCTTGCGGTGCGGCACGATGTCGACGCCCTTGGCGGCGAGGTCGGCGATCTCGTTCTGCGACGCCGACACCACGACCGCCATGTCGGTCGACTCCAGCAAGGCCACCTTGCGCTCCAGCGCCTCCCGGGTCTCGTCGTCGACCGAGTTGAGCGACGCGTAGATGCTGTCGATCCGGTCGCGCCATGCCCGCTGTACCCGGTCGTACATCTTCACCGCGGTGGCCTTGTCGATCGAGATCGCCATCGCCTTGCCCTGGTGACCGCGGCTGATGAAGTGGTCGACGAGGTCGTCGGCGACGGTGTCGAGCCGGTCGTTGTCGGTGATCAGGTGGTACTCGCGGGCAAACTCCCGAGCGAGGCGCTGCTCCTGGTCCTCGTCGAGCTCGGCGTCTTCGAGGATGCGCTCCATGTCGGTGTTGAAGTCGGGGTTGCGGAGCTGCACCTCGGGGGAGCGGTTCTCGTAGTAGAGCGGCACCGTCGCCCGGTCTTCGATCGACTGGCGGAAGTTGTAGACCGACACGTAGTCGCCGAACACCTCCCGCGTCCGTTCCTCGCCGGCGATCAGTGGGGTGCCGGTGAACGCCAGGAACGCCGCGTTCGGCAATGCGTTGCGCAGGTTCAGCGCCAGCGTGTCGTACTGCGTGCGGTGCGCCTCATCGGCGATGACGATGATGTCGTCGCGCTCGGACAGCACCGGGTACGTCTCGCCCGTGTCGGTGCGGAACTTCTGGATCAGTGTGAACACGTACCGGTGGTCGCCGTCGCGCAGGAGCTCCTGGAGGTGCGTGCCCGATGTCGCCTGTGGCCCCGACTCGCCACCTTGCGGTTCGGTCACCGCACCGGTCGACACGAAGTTCTTGTAGATCTGTTCGTCGAGGTCCTGGCGGTCGGTGACGACCAGGAACGAGTAGCGACCCGACACCTTCCGCAGCGCCTTCTGGGCGAAGAAGATCATCGAGAACGACTTGCCCGACCCCTGCGTGTGCCAGAACACGCCGAGCCGGCCCGGACCGTCGCTGGGCGTCGCCTCGACCTGGCGCAGCGAGGCGAGGGCGTTGTTGACGCCGAGCACCTGGTGGTTCTTCGCCAGGATCTTGATCAGCCCGCCCGGCACGTCTTGGAAGAGCGTGAAGTTCTCGACGATGTCGAGCAGCCGCACGGGATCGCACACGCCGCGGACCGCTGTCTCCAACGAGGTCGACGGCGGGTCGTCCTCCGACGACACTCGCTTCCACTCGCCGAAGTGGTCCCACGGAGCTGAGAACGACCCGACCTTGGTGTCCGCCCCGTTCGACAGGATCGTGACGCCGTTGAACCAGAAGAGCTGCGGGATCGACTGGCGGTAGTGGGTGAGGTTGTCGTCGTAGGCATGCCGGTGATCGACCTGCGGCGCCTTGAGCTCGACGAACACCAGCGGGATGCCGTTCACGAACCCGACGATGTCCGCCCTCGTCTTGTACAGCTCGCCGGTGAGGGTGAACTGGCGAACAGCCAGCCAGTCGTTC
>CAZQCP010000049.1:18199-19311 GCA_964592115.1 uncultured Ilumatobacteraceae bacterium | reverse complement strand
CGCACATCGCTCATCTCGCGATTGCATCTGGGGTCTGACACCGGATGCAATCGGGTGGTTGTGGCGGGCGGGCCGGGACGCCACACTCGGACGGCCCATGGCGACCGTGACCCTCCGACCCTGGCAGCGCGCCGCGTACGAACGCTTCCAGGCCGCGACGACAGCGGACTTCCTCGCCGTCGCCACACCAGGAGCCGGCAAGACGACGTTCGCGCTGACGTGCGCCCGCGCCGCGCTGGCCGCCGACCCACGCACGCTCGTCGTCGTCGCTCCGACCAGTCACCTCAAGGTGCAGTGGTCGCTCGCCGCCCACCGGCTCGGACTCCAACTCGACCCCGACTGGTCGCCGGGCGACGGCCTCGCCCGCGACGTCCACGGCCTCGTCACGACGTACCAGCAGATCGCCACCGGCCAAGCTGCTGGCAAGCTCGCCGGGCTCAGTGCCGACGGCTTCGTCATCCTCGACGAGATCCACCACGCCGGCCACGAACGCGCCTGGGGCGACGGCATCCGTGCCGCGTTCACGCACGCTGCCCGCCGCCTGTCGTTGTCGGGCACGCCGTTCCGCAGCGACGCCGCACCCATCCCGTTCGTCCGCTACGACGCGACGGGCGAAGGCGAACTCGCGCACGCCGACTACACGTACGGCTACGCGGACGCGCTCCGCGACGGTGGCGTCGTGCGGCCCGTCTACTTCCCGCGCGTCGACGGCGAGATGGAATGGACGACCGCCAGCGGCGACACGGTCGTGGCCAGCTTCCACGACGAGCTGACCCGCGATCAGGTGTCGATGCGGTTGCGCACCGCGCTCAGCTTGGAAGGTGAGTGGATGCCGGCGGTGCTCGCCCGCGCCCACGACCAACTGCGCACGATCCGCCAGGAACAGCACGACGCAGGTGGGCTCGTGATCGCGATGGACCAGGACCACGCCCACGCGATCGCCCGCGTGCTGCGCGACCGGTTCGGAACACCGGCCGACGTCGTCGTGAGCGACGACCCGCAGGCGTCGCGCACGATCGCCCAGTTCGCCCAGAACGACCGACCATGGCTCGTCGCCGTGCGCATGGTCTCCGAGGGCGTCGACATCCCCCGTCTGCGCGTCGGCGTCTTCG
>CAZQCP010000049.1:8917-18189 GCA_964592115.1 uncultured Ilumatobacteraceae bacterium | reverse complement strand
GGCGTCTACGCCACGACGACGTCGACCGAGCTGTTCTTCCGTCAGGCGGTCGGCCGCTTCGTCCGCTGGCAACACGGCAGGGCGACCCAGAAGGCGTACGTCTACATCCCCGACGACCCGCGCCTGCGGGCCCATGCGTTCGCCATCGCCGAGGCCCGCCGCCACGTGCTGCGACCACCCCAGAACGACGACGCCGACGACTTCACCGGCAACGACGAGCTCGACGAGCTCCGCCATCCCGACGACGACGCCGAGCAGCTCACGCTCTTCTCGGTCGTGTCCGCCACGGCGACGGGCATCACCGTGCACACGGTGACCGACGCAGGCATCCACTACGAGCCGGCCTTCGATGCCAACGACCTGAGCGCGCCCCGCTACGACGACGAGATCGAGATCCCCGAGCCTCCCGTGCTCGCCGACGCCGGCCTGGAGCTCGACCTCCCCGAGGTGCCGACCGCGGCCGGGCTCGTCCCCGTGGGCGCGCTGAGCGTCGCCGAACGAAAGGACGACCTGCGCACGCGCAACGCCCACGTCGCGAAGCGCCTCGTCGACGTCACCGGTTGGAGCCACGCTCGCGTGCAAGGAGAGATGAACCGACTCGCCGGCGTCACCCGCGTCGCCACGGCCACCACCGAACAGCTCGAACGACGGCTGCGCTACGCGGAGAGTTGGCTCCGCAGGCTCACCCGCTGACGGGCTCCACCTCCGACGCGACGCCGCGGCGCGGGCGCGGCCGCGACCTCCGGCCTCCCGCGTGGAACCGGCGCTAGACTCCGCGCATGGCTGTGAGCGGTGAACACCATCCGGCATTCGAGGAATACTGCGAAGCCATCTTCGAGCTCCACGAGGACGACGTGGAGGTGATCCAGGCACGCATCGCCGAGCGCCTCCAGGTCTCACGGCCCGCCGTCAGCGAAATGATCAAGCGCCTCGACCATGAGGGCCTGATCACATCCGACAAGGAGATCCGCCTGACTCCGAAGGGTGTCGAACTCGCCGAGCAGGTCGTGCGCCGCCACCGCCTCGCGGAGGTGTTCCTCACCGACGTTCTCAAGCTGTCGTGGGCCGAAGCGCACCACGAGGCCGGCAAGTGGGAACACATCATCAGCGACAGCGTCGAAAAGGCGATGAACGAGTTGCTCGGTTCGCCCACCACGTGTCCCCACGGCAACCCGATCCCGGGTTCGGACTACCGCGCCCCCGACGCGTCGCCGCTCTCCGCGATCAACATCGGTGGCACGTTCACCGTCAGCCGCATCACCGAAGAGCTGGAGTTCGAACCGGGCCTGCTCGAATTCCTCGAGGCGTCGAAGATCCAGCCCGGCAACGACGGCACGGTCACCGCGACCTCGCCCGACGGCACGATGACGCTCGAGATCAGCGGGCGCCACGTCGGCGTCGGCGCGTTCGCCAGCGAACGCATCCTGGTCACCTCGTGACGACCCGGTCCTGGACCGTGGCGATGCTTGCCACGGCGACACTCGTACTCGGCGCGTGCGCGGAGACGGTGATCGACGACCCGACGGCAGACCGGCCGGCATCGGAAGGCGCAGACGGCGACGCCTCCGCACCACCGCCGGTGATCACCGCTCCGAGCGGCTCGCCCGACGACCTCCTCACGGCGATGGCCGATGCGATGAGCGTCCTCGGCAACCAGATCATCGACGACGGTCGCACCGAGAGCGTCACCCTGACCGAGATCGACGAGATCTGGAGCGCGGTGCGTTCCCACGTCGAGTCGACCTATCCCGAACTCGTCGGCAACTTCGAGACCACGATCGAGATGGCGCACACGGCGGTCACCAGGATCCGTCCCGCCGACGCCGACAAGGCCTACCGCCTCCTGCTCGACCTCGTCTCGCGCGTCGACGCGGAGTAGCCGGGCCCACGATGTCGATCGAGTCGGGCGACGGCGAACAGCAGACGCTCGGCGCATTCGTGCTCAGCTCACATCGCACCGGCACAGATCGTGCCCAGGTCCGAAGCTGTCGGCACCCCTGCCGCAAACCGCCACCGCCGCCGACAACCTCCGAATCAGTCGGCCAACGTGGCGCTCCCGACCCGCCCGCACCGCCGCGGCGGATTGCATCCGGGGTCAGACACCAGATGCAACGACGCACAAGTGCCACGCCGGCCCACATCGTGTGTGCCGTTGCATCTGGTGTCTGACCCCGGATGCAATCCGCCTCATCTCGACGTGCGACGACCGAATCGGGCCGCTGTCAGCGCAACGGAGCGGGGAGATCGGACGCGTGGACGATCGTGAGGCGCTGCGTGGGGCGGGTGAGCGCCACGTACAGGGCACGCATGCCGTGCTCGTGGTCGGCGACGATGCGCTGCGGCTCGACGACCACGACAGCGTCGAGCTCGAGGCCCTTCGTGACGCTGACCGGCACGAGCGTGACGCCCTCGTCGAGGCCCGTGCGCGTGGCGGTGCCATGGTTGACGCCGGCGAGCGTGAGCTGCTCGGACAGCTCATCAATCATCGCGTCGGAGGCGATCACGCCGAGGCTGTTCGCGGGATGCGCGGCGACGAGCGCCTGCACCTGCGCGGCCACGACCGAGCCGAGTCGATCCGCGCTGGGAGCACGCACGACCGTGGGCTGCGCGTCGCCGACGCGCACCGACTGCGGCGCCCGCAGCTGCGGGGTCGCCGCCGCCATCACCCTGTTCGCCAGCTCCATGATCTGGCCGGGGATGCGATAGCCGACCGACAACCCGACGATCCGCGACGGCTTGCGGTCGGGCAGGTGCACGAGCACGTCCTCCCACGTGTCGGGCGCCAGTGGCCCGGTCGCCTGGGCCAGGTCGCCGACGATCGTCATCGCCCCGTTGAGCGATCGCCGCGTGGCCATCTTCAACTGCATCGGCGTGAGGTCTTGCACCTCGTCGATCACGATGTGGCCGTACGTGCGGATCTCGTCGGACTCGTCGACCTTGCCGCCCCTGCCGAGCTTCGGGCCGAGCACGTCGCGGGCGTCGTCGAGCAGCGCCACGTCGGCCGCAGTCCAGCGCACGTCGTCGACGTGCTCCGAACGCGGCCGGAACAACGCCAGCGCCTCCGACTCGTCGAACACGCCCCGCGCCGCCAGCTTCAGCAACGCCTTCGAGCCGAACAGATCGTGGAGCAGCTGCGCCGGCGTCAGCACCGGCCACATACGATCGAGGGCGGCCCGCGCCTCGGGGGTCGAGCGCAACGTCTCGCGCACGTGCCGCGGCGTGATCTCGGGATCGTGGAAGCTGGCTGCCAGCGCCGACCACACCTCGTTCTCCACGAACTTGCGGCCCGCATTGTGACGGCGGAAGCGACGCCGGGCGGCCTTGACGATGCGCTCGGAGTCTTCGACGCGCAGCCGCACGTATCCGGCCCGGAACGGCATCACGAGCTGCTCGCGCAGCGGGCGCTGACGATCGCGTACGGCCTGGTCGATCAAGTCGGACATCCGGGCGTCGCCCTTCAGGCGTGCCGCGGTCGGACTGTCGGCATGGGCGCGGTCGTCGGGTCGGGCGAACTGCACGCCCGGCACCATGTCGGCGAGCACGACCTGTTCGACGCCGGCTTCACCGAGCGACGGCAGGACGCGCTCGATGTAGCGGAGGAACACCCGGTTCGGACCGATCACGAGCACGCCTTGATCTTCGAGCGGGAAGCGGTGCGTGTAGAGGAGATACGCGGCACGGTGGAGGGCGACGACGGTCTTGCCGGTGCCAGGGCCGCCCTGCACGACGAGCACGCCGTGCTGGGGCGAGCGGATGATCTCGTCCTGCTCGCCCTGGATCGTGGCGACAATGTCGCCGAGGGTGCCGGTGCGCCCGCGCTCGAGCGCCGCGAGCAGCGTCGAGTACCCGCGCAGGCCGGAGCCACCGGATCCATCCGTGCCACCAGAGCCGTCGAGGCCCTCGTCGTGGCCGACGCCGAGGTGCCCGTCACCGAACAGCTCGTCTTCGATGCCGAGCAGGCGGCGCCCCTCGACGGCGAAGTGACGGCGACGGAACAGACCCATCGCGTTGCGACCAGTCGCCCGGTAGAACGGCTCGGCCACGGGCGCTCGCCAGTCGACCACGACGGGCTCGCGGTCTTCGTCGGCGACCGCGAGACGGCCGATGTGGAAGCTCTCGACGGCGTCGGGCGATTCGGCCGCCCGGTCGATTCGTCCGAACACGAGCGAGGCGTCGCCGAGGTCGAGGTCCGCCAGCCGCTTGAGGAGCGCTTCGTCGAATGCGTTGCGCTCGAATCGGGCCTGGAACGTGCCCCCGAGATCGGCCTCGCTGAGGTCGCGCAGCCGCCACGCAGCCTCGCGGCTGTTGTCCAGACACTCGTACGCGTGGTCGATGTACGCCTGCTCGTCAGCGAGATCGGGGTGCTGATGCGTCATAAGGGGTCAAAGAATGCTATCGGCGCCTCGCCGCCACCCGACCTCGCGCGCCTGGCGACTGACGAACGTTGGGGACGGGTCCCAACGTTCGCCACTCCGCTCCCACCTCCGGCGCGCAAGCCCGGCGATAGCGTGACCCGGCGATGCTCGCCGCAACGCCCACGTCGGTCTTCCTCGCTGCCGCACACGGGCGCCGTGGCGACCACACACCGGTGTGGTTCATGCGCCAGGCGGGTCGGTCGCTCCCGGAATATCGCGCCGTGCGCGGTGCGGGCTCGATCCTCGAAGCGATCAAGCAGCCGGATCTCGCCGCCGAGATCACACTGCAACCCGTCCGCCGCTACGGCGTCGACGCCGCCGTGCTCTACAGCGACATCGTCGTGCCCGCACACGCCGTCGGGTTCGGCATCGACGTGGCCCCCGGCACCGGTCCGGTCGCCGACACACCGCTGCGCTCGAGCGGCGACGTCCAACGGCTGCGCCCGCTCGCCTTCGACGACGTCGACTACGTGATCGCCACGGTCGAACGTCTCGTGCCCGAGCTCGACGTGCCGCTGCTCGCGTTCGCCGGGGCGCCGTTCACCGTCGCCAGCTACCTGATCGAAGGCCGACCGAGCCGCGACTACCGGCACACGAAGGCGATGATGTGCACCGACGAGGTGTTGTGGCACGAGGTGATGGAGCGACTCGCGGAGTCGGCGATCACGTTCATCGACGCCCAGCTCTCCCACGGCGCCGCCGCCTACCAGCTGTTCGACTCGTGGGCGGGCACGCTCAGCCGGCGGGACTACGACCGCTACGTCCTCCCGCACAGCCGCCATGTCATCCACGAGCTCGCCCGCCGTCACCCCGGCGTGCCGAGCATCCACTTCGGCGTCGGGTGCGATCACCTGCTCGAGTCGTTCGTCGCCACGGGGACGACGGTCGTGGGGCTCGACTGGCGCACGACGATCACCGATGCCCGCCGCCGACTCGGCGACGACATCGCCGTGCAAGGCAACCTCGATCCGGCCCTCGTGCTCGCCGGCGCACGACCCGCGCTCGACGGCGTCGCCCAGGTGTTGAGCGACAACGAGCAGCCCGACGGCAGCCAACACCCGGGCCACGTGTTCAACCTCGGTCACGGCGTGCAGCCCGACACCGATCCCGGCGTGCTCAAGGCGATCGTCGACGCGGTCCACGACGCCACCCGGGCCGAGGCGTGAACCCCACCGATCCGACCGCGTCGCAACGGATCGCCGTGGTGCTGATGGCGTACGGCACGCCGCGGTCGCCCGCCGACATCGAGAGCTACTACACCGACATCCGTCGCGGTCGCCCGCCGACGCCGGAGGCGCTCGCCGACCTCACCGCCCGCTACCGGGCGATCGGCGGGGTGTCGCCGCTCGCGGAGGTGACCGCCGCCCAGCGCGAAGCGATCCAACGAGCGCTCGACGCCGCCGAGCCCGGCCGCTACACGGTCGTGCTCGGCATGAAGCACGCCGACCCGAAGGTCGGCGCAGCTGCCGCCGAAGCTGTCGCCGCCGGCGCCGACACGATCGTGGGACTCGTGCTCGCGCCGCACTACTCGTCGGCGTCGATCGGCGACTACCTGACCCGGATGGGCGACGGCGTCGATGCCGCGACCCGCGACATCGATCGTGCGCTGACGGTCACCGCCATCACGAGCTGGGCGACCGAACCGGCATTCGTCGAGTTCCTCGCCGCCGACCTCGACCGGCGGCTGACGGCGATGCGCGCCGAGGTCGCCAAGGTGCGCGTCGTGTTCACCGCCCACTCGCTGCCCGAGCGCGTGATCGCCTCGGGCGACCCGTACGCCGACGAGCTGCGGGCGACGGCAGAAGCGGTCGCCGGTCGACTCGCACTCAGCGAGGGCACCGACTGGCAACTCGGTTGGCAGTCGGCCGGCCGCACCCCCGAGCCGTGGATCGGGCCGGACATCCTCAGCGTCATCGACGATCTCGGCGCCGACGACGCAGTCGGCGGGATCATCGTCTGCGCATGTGGCTTCGTCGCCGACCACCTGGAGGTGCTGTACGACCTCGACATCGAAGCGGCGGCACGGGCCGCCGATCGAGGACTCGCCTTCGACCGCACGGCGAGCGTCAACGACGACGTAGCGGTGATGTCGGCGCTCGCCGCCCTCGTGCGTGACCGGATCGCCCGATGAGTCCGCCGGCCGCGGCCGACACGCCTCGCGTCGAGGGCAGTCCCCACCGCGACACGAGCGGGCCGGCGACGATGCGGGTCGCCGTGATCGGCGGCGGGATCAGCGGCGTCACGGCGGCGCTCGACCTGGCCGAGGGCGGTGCCGCCGTCGAGCTCTTCGACGCCGGGCCTGACGTCGGCGGGCGCATCGCCACGTCACCGTTCGCCGGGCTCCCCCACGTCGACGAGGGCGCCGACGCATTTCTCGCCCGAGTGCCCGACGCGGTCGACCTGGCGCGACGCGTCGGGCTCGGCGATGACCTCGTGTCGCCCGAACCGGTCGGTGCCGCCGTCTGGTACGACCGGCTGCATCCGATCCCCGACGGTTTGTTGCTCGGCCTGCCTGGGCGCCTCCGGCCGCTCGCCACGACCGGCCTGCTGTCGTGGCGCGGCAAGGCCAGGGCGGCACTCGAACCGCTCCTCCCCCGCACCTCGACGGAACCCGACTCCGTCGGCGCGTTCGTGCGCGCCCGGTTCGGCGACGAGGTCCACGAGCGGCTCGTCGACGCGCTCGTCGGCAGCATCTACGCGACCGACACCGACCGGTTCAGCCTCGCCGAGGTGCCCCAACTCGCCGCACTCGCCGGGAGCAGTCGCAGCATGCTCATCGCCGCTCGCCGCCAACGGCGGCAACAGTCCGCGGTGGGATCGACGAACACTGCGACGGCCGCGGCGAGCGCCGTGTTCGCGACACCACGCGGCGGGATGGCCGCGCTGGCCGCAGCGACCGCCGAATCCGCATCCCGAGCCGGGGCCGTGTTCCACCCGACGACGCCGGTCGCCGCCGTGGTCAGCGACGGCGCCGGCTGGCTCGTCGACACCGGCCGCGGCGAGCGAACCCGCTTCGACGCCATCGTGTTGGCGACGCCGGCGGGCACGTCGGCACAGCTCCTGTCGGGTGCGGCGCCCGATGCCGCCACGCTGTTGGCTGCGGCCGAGCGCGCCGACGTCGTGATGGTCACGATCCATCTCGCCGCCGATGCGTGGCCGGCGCGGCTGCACGGCTTGAGTGGCTACCTCGTGCCCAAGCCGGTACAGCGCGCCGTGACCGCCGTGTCGTTCGGCTCACAGAAGTGGGCGCACTGGCGTCCACCCGGCGGCGGCCAGGTGCTGCGCGTGTCGCTCGGTCGCGACGGCGCGCCCGTGCTCCACCTCGACGACGACGCGATCGTCGACGCCGTCGTCACCGACGTCGGACACCACCTGGACATCGACGTGGCGCCGCTCGACGTGCGCATCACCCGCTGGCCCGGCGCGTTCGCCCAATACCGGCCACATCACCGTTCGTGGGTCGCCGCGATCGAGCGCGCCCTGCCGCCCGGGATCGAGGTGACGGGCGCCTCCTACCGCGGGATCGGCATCCCGGCCTGCATCCGCGATGCCCGCACCGTCGCCGCGCGCGTCCTCGCGACGCTCGCCGGGATGGAAGAATCGCGGGCATGATCCGGCTCGTCGGGCTCCGGGCGGTCAGCGTTGCCGCGCTCGCGATCGCGGTGTGTGCCATCGCCGGCTGCGGACCCGAGGCCACGAACGCGCAGCTCGCGCCGATCGTGCGACCGACCACGACCCCGCCGACGACGAGCACGACCACCACGACCTCGACGACGACCACCACCACGACGAGCACGACCACCACCACGCTGCCGCGGCAACTGACGCAGCCGATCGCACCTCCTCAGGACCAGCGCGGACCGGAGAACAATCCGCCGATCGGGCGCATCGCCATCCCGGCGATCGAGCTCGACACCGAGCTCGAAGAAGGCATCCGCCTCACCACGCTCGACCGCGGGCCGGGCCACTGGCCGGGTTCGGCGATGCCCGGCGAGATCGGCAACGTCGTGATCGCCGGTCACCGCACCAGCCACAACGCCGAGTTTCGCCACCTCGACAAGCTCGCACCCGGCGACGAGATGGTGCTCACCACCGATGATGGCGAGTTCACCTACCACGTGACATCGACCGAGATCGTCGGCCCCGATGCGCTCTGGATCACCACTCCGACCGACACGCCGACAGCGACGTTGTTCGCCTGCCATCCGCTCGGATCCACGGCGCAGCGGATCGTCGTCTATCTCACGCTCGCCACGTGACCGACATCGACGGGCGCACCGAGTCACCCCCGCCGTCCTCATCGGGCGACCCACACCCGGAACGCGTGAACAATGTGCGTCCGCTCACCGCACGGAGATCACGCATTCGACCGATCGCGGCCGGGCTGCTCGCCGGAGCGCTCGTGGCGCTGTCGCTTCCGCCATGGGGTTTCTGGCCGCTGGCGTTCGCCGGCATCGTCGTGTTCGAGATCGCTCTCGGAGCCCAACCGAGCCGCAAGCGGCGCGTGGCGGTCGGTGTCGCGTTCGGTGCGTCGTGGATGTACATCGGCATGGTGTGGATGGTGCAGCTGTCACTGCCCGGCTACCTGATCGCCGCGGCGGTGTTCGCCGGGTTCCACGGGGTGGCCGCGCTCGTCGCCCCGATCGGCGTGTGGCGGGTGATCGGTCGGCCACTCGCCCACACGCTCGTGGAAGCCGTGCGCTTCTCGTTCCCGTTCGGTGGCGTGCCGCTGGCGACGATGGGGAT
Organism: uncultured Ilumatobacteraceae bacterium; assembly: GCA_964592115.1. Taxonomy (GTDB): domain Bacteria; phylum Actinomycetota; class Acidimicrobiia; order Acidimicrobiales; family Ilumatobacteraceae; genus Sva-07. The sequence goes on along the minus strand of CAZQCP010000049.1, from coordinate 9,028 downwards.
GGCACAGGTCGGCGGGCCCTTCGTCGGGATCGTGCGCGTCGTCGGCGTGCTCGGTCTGACATGGTTCGTGTTCCAGGGCGGTCACGCCCTCGCCGGGCGCCGGCCCGGCGA
>CAZQCP010000049.1:0-8907 GCA_964592115.1 uncultured Ilumatobacteraceae bacterium | reverse complement strand
GCGATCGCTCCGTGCGGGGCGCCGTGCGCGGCCGGTCGGAAGCGTCGGTCACGCCCTCGCCGGGCCGGCGCCCGGCGTCCCGGCGTTCGCCCGCCGCTTCCGACCGGCCGCGCACGGCGCCCCGCACGGAGCGATCGCTGTCGTGTTGTGCCTCGCGCTGTGGCTCACGGCGTTCGCCGCCCCGCGCGGGCACGACACCGGTGAGACGATGCGCGTCGCCGCCGTGCAAGGCGGCGGCGAGCAAGGCACCAGCGCGCTCGAGGTGCCATCACGCCTCGTCACCGAACGCCATCTCGACGCGACGGCGTCGATCGAACCCGACCCCGAACTCGACCTCGTGGTCTGGCCGGAGAACACGATCGACGTCGACATGTTCGCCGGGTCATGGGCACACGATGCGGTGACGGCGCAGGCGGCGCGCCTCGACGTACCGATCGCCGTCGGCATCACCGAGGAGATGGACAACGGGACGCGACGCACGAACGCCCAGGTCATCGTGATGCCCGACGGCGAGATCGTCGCTCGCTACGACAAGGTGCGCCGCGTGCCGTTCGGCGAATACGTGCCACTGCGCGGACTCCTCGAAGCGATCGGCGCGCCGATCGAGCAGATCGGTCGCGATGCCGTCGCCGGCACGGAACCGGCGTACCTCGACGTGCCGGGCGGGCCGCGCCTCGCGGTCGTGATCTCGTGGGAGGTGTTCTTCGCCGGCCGTGCTCGCGAAGGCGTGCGAGAAGGCGGCGAAGCGATCCTCAACCCGACGAACGGGGCGAGCTACACCGGCACGATCGTGCAGACGCAACAGGTCGCATCGAGCCGACTGCGGGCGCTCGAGACCGGGCGTTGGGTCGTGCAGGCCGCGCCGACCGGGTTCACGGCGATCGTCGACGCCGACGGCAACGTGTTGCAGCGCACCGCCGTGAGCGAACGACGGATCCTCTACGCCGACGTCTCCCTGCGCGAGGGCTTCACCTGGTACACGAACCTCGGCGACCGCCCGATCATCGTGGTCCTGCTCCTCGCGTTCGGTGCCGTCACCTGGCGCGCCCGCGGCCGCCCCCACGACCCGAGTGACCCGGACACCCCAAATGTGTCCGTTTCGTCACGTTCAGCGTGACGAAACGGACATTTTTCGGATTACACGTCGAGGAGGAGGGTGACGGGGCCGTCGTTGACGAGCGCGACACGCATGTCGGTGCGGAAGCGGCCCGTCTCCACCACCGCACCGCGGGCGCGCAACGTCGCCACGAGGTGGTCCACGAGCGGTTCCGCCTGCTCGGGACGAGCGGCGGCGATCCAACTCGGGCGGCGGCCCTTCGTCGTATCCCCGTACAACGTGAACTGGCTGACGACGAGCAGCGCGCCGCCGACGTCGCCGATCGATCGGTTCATCACCCCGTCGTCGTCATCGAAGACGCGCAAGCCGAGCAGCTTGTCGGCCAGCTTCACGGCGACCGATTCGGTGTCGTCGTGAGTGACGCCGACGAGCACACAGAGACCCGCTCCGATCGAACCTGCCACCTCCCACGGGTCGTCGTCGTGACGCCGGAAGGTCACCTCCGCCTGCGTCACCCGTTGCACCAACGCTCGCACCCGGGCAGTATCGCCCGGTGAGCGCCGATCAAGCGAAGGACGCCGATCAAGCGAAGGTTCCCGAGGGTCTCGTCATCGCCCTGCGCGCCGGGGACGCTGTCGTGACGGTGTATCCCGACAGCGGCGGACGGATCGGCCAGATCGCGATCGGCGACGTCGATCTGCTCATCGACGTGCCCACGCCCGACGCCCGACGAACCATCCGGTGGGGCTGCTACCCGATGGCGCCGTGGGCCGGACGGCTGCGCCACGGGCGCTTCACGTTCGGCGGCACGGACCACCAGCTCACGATCAACCACCACGACGGAGATCCGGACGATCGAGAGCGGAGCCACAGCATCCACGGCAACGTCTGGAAACGACCGTGGACGGTCCGCGACGTCGCCGCCACGACGGCCACGTTGGAATGCCCGTTGAACGGCGGGCTCGACTGGTCGCTCGGTGGGATCGTCGTCCATGAGCTCGAACTGCACGCCGACCGACTCGTGCAGACGCTGACCGTCGCCGCCACCGATGAGCACCTCGACGCCGACTCATTCCGCGTCGAGTCCTTTCCTGCCGAAGTGGGCTGGCACCCCTGGTTCCGCAAGCCGGATCGGCTCACGTTCAACCCGACCCTCATGTACCGTCGCGATGGGTTGGGCATCCCGACCGGCGAGCTCGTCGACGTCACCGACGGCCCCTGGGACGACTGCTTCGTCAACACCGAACCCGTACGTCTGCACTACGACCGCGCCATCGCCCACACGGTCACGGTGCTGTCCGACTGCGACGACTGGGTCGTCTTCGACCAAACCGTCGCCGCCACGTGCGTCGAGCCGCAGTCCGGTCCGCCGAACGCGTTCAACATGGTCCACCACATCGTCGGCCCCGGCTCGCCGCTGCGTCGCACGATGACCATCGCCTGGTGAGCGGTGAACGCATGCACAGTGTGCGCTCACCAGACGCACATCGTTCACGAGATCGCCGATGTTCGGGCTCGCGTCGTCCACCTACTGCGTGGTAACCGCACGCCGGTAACCTCGCACGGATGTCTTCACCCGGTCTCGATCCCGACGCGCCGCTGAAGATCGCCTACCTGACGTACCGCGGCAAACCCCACGTCGGCGGCCAGGGCGTCTACACGCGGCATCTCACCAAGGCGCTCAGCGACCTCGGCCACACGGTGGAGGTGCTGGGCGGCCAGCCGTACCCGGTGCTCGACGACAGGGTCACGCTCACGAAGCTGCCGAGCCTCGACACGTTCAACGACCAGTACCCCGGTCGCATGCCGGGCTTCTGGGAGATCAAGAACAAAGAAGACGCCCTCGAGATGGCGCAGTTCCTCACCGGGACGTTCCCCGAGCCGCTGGCGTTCAGCGCCCGCGCTGCTCGCGAGCTGCGCCCCCGCGCCGGCGAGTTCGACCTCGTCCACGACAACCAGTGCCTCGGCTACGGGATCTTGAAGATCGAAGAGAAGATCCCCACGATCGTCACGCTCCACCATCCGATCACCAAGGACCGCCAGCTCGAGATGAGCCACGCCAAGTCGCGCATGAAGCGCTGGTCGGTCGGCCGCTGGTACTCGTTCGTGAAGATGCAGGGCAAGGTGGCATCGAAGATGCCGCGCATCGTGGTCGTGAGCCAGAACTCGATCGACGACATCCATCACGACATGGGGGTCAGCATCGACCGGATGCGGCTCGTGCCCGTCGGCGTCGACCCCGATCTGTTCCGCCCGCTCGACCACGTCACCCGGCGTCCTGGGCGCCTCATCACCACGGCCTCCGCCGACGTCGCGTTGAAGGGACTCTCCTACCTGCTCGAGGCGATGGCGAAGCTGCGGACCGAGCGCGACGTCACGCTGACGATCATCGGCAAGCCGCGCCCGGGCCACTCGATGGATCTGATCGACTCGTATGGCCTCGCGCCGCACATCGAGTTCGTGTCCGGAGTGACCGACGAGCGCATCGTCGAGCTGTACGCCGAAGCCGAGCTGGCCGTCGTGCCGAGCCTCTACGAGGGTTTCAGTCTCCCGGCGATCGAGGCGATGTGCACCGGCACACCGCTCGTGGCCACCGACGGCGGCGCGCTCCCGGAAGTCACCGGAGCCGACGGCGACACGGTGTTGCAGTGCCCGGCGGGCGACGCCGACGCACTCGCCACAACCATCGCCCGCGGGCTCGACGACGCCGAACTGCGCGCCCGCATCGGCGCCGCCGGCCGCCAACGGGTGCTCGACCGGTGGACCTGGCGCAAGTGCGCCGAGATGACCGTCGACCAGTACCGGGAGGTGCTGGCGATGCCACAGAACGTCGCCAAGCTGCGCGCCAACGGACGGATCTGACGTGTTGACCATCCGCTTCGACCGCCTCGGCCTGCGGGCGGGCGATCGCGTGCTCGACGTCGGTGCCGGATTCGGCCGGCACGTGTTCGAGTGCGCACGCCGCGGTGCCGACGTCGTCGCCCTCGACTACGCCGAAGACGAAGTCATCCAGACTCGTGCCACGCTCGGCGCGATGGTCGACGCCGGGGAGATCGAGATCGAACGGTTCAAGGGCGTGTTGCGCGGCGACGCCACGCGCCTGCCCTTCGCCGACGGTTCGTTCGACCGGGTGATCACGTCGGAGGTGCTCGAGCACATCCAAGACGACGTCGCCGCCATCGCCGAGATGGTCCGCGTGCTCAAGCCCGGCGGCACGTTCGCCGCGACCGTGCCGGCCTGGCTGCCCGAGAAGATCAACTGGATGCTCTCCGACGACTACCACGCCCCGATCGCGGTCGGCGGGCACGTGAGGATCTACAGCGCTACCGAACTGCGCGCCAAGTTGCGCGCCGCCGGACTCGGCGTCACCGGCCAGCACCGCGCCCACGCGCTGCACTCGCCGTACTGGTGGCTGAAGTGCGCGGTCGGGCCCACGAACGACGACCACCCGGCGGTACGCAAGTACCGCGAGTTCCTCGAGTGGGACATCGTCGAGCAACCGACTTCGACCAAGGTCGCCGAGCGCGTGTTGTCGCCGGTGCTCGGCAAGAGCATCGTCTTCTACGCCACGAAGCCAGCGCTGAGCACGTCCGCAACGAGCAGCACCACAACCGCGCGGTTGACCGCAGCGACCGACTCCTCCGGATCCCGACTGACGGCGAGCGCGTGAACCGGCTCCCCGACCTGCCCGGCGTGATCTCGTCTGACGAGCTGCGTCGCACCGGCGAGCACCTCGCCTCGTTGCAGGTCGACACGGGCATGATCCCGTGGTTCCCCGGAGGTCACTGCGACCCGTGGAACCACGTCGAGACGGCGATGGCGCTCGACGTCGCCGGCTTCCATCGCGAGGCCGAGCGGGCGTACGGCTGGCTCGCCGGCATCCAACGACCCGACGGTTCCTGGCACGCCTACTACGACGCCGATGGTGGTGTCGAAGACGCCAAGCTCGACACCAACGTGTGCGCGTACGTGGCGACCGGCGTCTGCCACCACCTCCGCACCCGGTGGGACGCCGACTTCGCCGAGCGCATGTGGCCGACGGTCGAGCGGGCGCTGGAGTTCGTGCTGTCCCTGCGCCGGGCCGACGGGCTGCCGCTGTGGGCAATCGAGGTCGACAGCCGGCCGTGGGACTACGCGCTCATGACCGGCACGTCGAGCATCCAGCACGCGCTGCGTTGCGGTGCCCGGCTGGCGAGCCGTATCGACAACCCCCGCCCCGGCTGGATCGAGGCCGCCGACCTGATGGCCGAGATGGTGCGCACCTCGCCGCAGGCCTTCGAACCGAAGACGCGCTGGGCGATGGACTGGTACTACCCGATCCTCACCGGCGTGATGTGCGGTGAGGCTGCCAAGGCTCGCCTCGCCGAGGGTTGGGACACGTTCGTCATGGAAGGGCACGGCATCCGCTGTGTCAGCGATGAAGACTGGGTCACGGCGTCGGAGACCGCGGAGTGCGCCCTCGCACTCGCCGCTGCAGGCGACACGTCGACGGCGACCGACCTGTTGCGCTGGACTCGTACCCACCGCCGCGACGACGGTTCGTACTGGACCGGCATCGTGTATCCCGACGAGATCTTGTTCCCGTTCGACGAGCACACGAGCTACACCGCCGCGGCGGTGCTCCTCGCTGTCGACGCGATCACCCGCGCGACCCCCGCCAGCGACCTGTTCGCCCACGTCTGAGTCCGCGAGCGGCTCCCGAGCCTCGCGAGCACACGTGACACGCGGACGATGCCGCGTCCGCCTCACTCGGTGCGGGTAGCCACGAGTCCCGGCGCGACGCCGAGCTCGAACTTGGATACGAACCGGTATCGGTCACCGCGGATCACGGTGGTGCGCCACTCGATCGGACGGCCCGCCGCCGTGGACCGGCGCTCGAGGAAGAACGCCGCCTTGCCCTTGGCCATGCGCAACAGCCCGCGATCGCGAGGGTCGGGAACGATCGGCGCGATCCGCTCCCAGCCGGCGTCGGGTCGGGTACCGCAGCATCGTTCGAGCTCGTCGTACAGCGCGGCGTGCTCGAAACTGCTGTCGAGAAGCCGACCGGCGATGGCCATCGGCAACCACGCCCGATCGATCGCCAAGGGCTCGTCCGCCGCGAACCGCACGCGTTCGAGGAACAGCAGCGATGTGTCGTCGGCGAGGTCGAGCTGCGCGGCGATCGCCGGCTCCACGGTCGATTCGAGCGCCAGCACGTCGCTGCGTTGTTCGACGCCGGTCGACTCGATGGACCCGAACAAGCTGTACAGCGCACCGAGGGGCTGCTCGAACTCGGCCGTGTTGACGACAGTGCCGCGGCCGCGCTCTCGTCGCAAGATGCCGGTGCGATTGAGATGGCGGATCGCCTCGCGCACCGTCTGGCGGCTGACGCCGTACTCCTCCACGAGCTGATGATCGGTCGGGAACCGTTCCGCGAACTCGCCGCCCTCCAATCGGACACGCAACGCCGTCTCGAGTTGGGCCCAGAGCGGGAGGGCGCTCGAACGATCGAGGGACACGGACACGACCTTATCTGTCTGTTCGGGGTTGTACGGACAATCATTTGTACGTACAATCGGACATTGTGATGATGATCGCAGTTGCCCTCGGTCTCCTCGTCGGATTGTCGCTCGGCGCACTCGGCGGCGGCGGGTCCACGCTGGCCGTGCCGATCCTCGTACTCGTCGGTGGCCTGAGTGCGCACGACGCGACGACCGCCTCGCTCATCGTCGTCGGTGTGGCATCGGCGATCGGTGCGGTCCGCCACTGGAGGATGGGCAACGTGCGCCTCGGTGCCGGGTTGGCGTTCGGCACCGCTGGGATTCTCGGAGCCCGGATGGGCACGTCGGTCAATCGCGTGCTCGACGAGCGCCTCCTCCTCGCCGTCTTCTCGGCGCTCGTGCTCCTCGTCGCGCTGGGGATGTACCGCAGCAGCGCTCGAGCCCCACAGGAGTCGTGCGCATGAGTTCACTCCGGGAGCACCAAGCGGTGGCGTCCACCGACACGCACGCGCCGATCCCCGTGCTTCGGGTGGCACTCGCGGCCAGCGCCGTCGGCGCGCTCACGGGAATGTTCGGGGTCGGCGGTGGATTCGCCGTCGTGCCGGCCCTGACGCTGCTGCTCGGGTTCGGCGCCAAGGAGGCGATCGGGACCTCACTCGTCGTCATCGCCATCAACGCCGCCGTGGCACTCGGTCTACGCGCCGACGATCTGGACCTCGATTGGGCGGTCGTCGCCCCGTTCCTCATCACCGTCGTTGTCGGCGTGCTCGTCGGGTCGCGGCTCGCGGGAGCGGTCGACTGCCGCCGCTTGACCCGCGCGTTCGCCGGCCTGCTCGCCGTCGTCGCGGTCATCACCGCCGTCAGTGCCCTCACCATCTGAACCGACCACACGCCGACCATCCGAGACGACCGAATCCATGACAGTGTCGACGCTGACCCAGGAGCGGTCGGCTCTACCGAAGGGATCAGATCATGAAGTTCGTGCAGTACTACCTCGACTGCCTCTCGCAGGCCTCGTACCTCGTCGGTGACGAGACGACTGGTCGCGCCGTGGTCGTCGATCCGCGGCGCGACATCGACGAGTACGTTCGCGACGCCGAAGCGTTCGGGCTCACGATCGAGCTCGTGATCGAGACCCACTTCCACGCCGACTTCCTGTCCGGCCACCTCGAACTGGCGGGTGCGACGGGCGCCGCGATCGGCTTCTCTTCGGTCGCTGACACCGAGTTCGAGTCGCGCAAGCTCGCCGACGGCGAGCGGATCGTCCTCGGCGACGTCGTGCTCGAGGTGCGCCACACACCGGGTCACACTCCCGAGTCGATCAGCGTCGTCGTGTGGGAGCATGCCGACGACGACGCCCCGTACGGCGTGCTCACCGGCGACACACTGTTCATCGGCGATGTCGGTCGACCCGACCTGTTGTCGTCGATCGGGTATTCGCGCGACGAACTCGCCTCGAGCCTCTACGACAGTCTGCACGACCGGCTGATGACGCTGCCCGACGAGACCCGGGTCTTCCCGGCCCACGGCGCAGGTTCGGCGTGCGGCAAGAACCTGTCGACCGAGACGACCTCGACGATCGGCGAACAACGCCGGACCAACTACGCACTGCTCGCGCCGTCGAGGGAGAAGTTCGTCGAGCTCGTCACCGATGGCCAGCCGCCGGCGCCGGACTACTTCATCTACGACGCCGTGCTCAACCGAAGCAACCGACCGCTGCTCGACGAGCACGCGTCGCCGACGTCGCTCACGCTCGATGGCCTCGACCGAGCGGTCACCGACGGCGCCATCGTCCTCGACGGGCGCGACCCTGAAGACTTCGCTCGCGGCCACCTCGCCGGGGCGATCAACATCGGCCTGAGCGGGCGTTACGCCGAGTTCGCCGGTTCGATCGTGCCGAGTGACGTCGACGTCGTCCTCATCGTCGACGAGGGGTTCGAGTTGGAGGCGAAGAACCGTCTGGCCCGGATCGGGTTCGATCGTGTCGTGGGGCACCTCGCGTCGCCGACTGCGGTGATGGTGGACAACCCCGGGCGTGTGCAGCGCGCGTCCCGCCTCGCTGCAACCGATCTCCCTGAACGCCAGCGGTCCGTCAACGACCTACAACTCGTCGACGTGCGCAATCCGGGCGAGGTCGCCCTCGGCACGATCGATGGCTCCCAACCGATCCCGGTCGGACAGCTGCCGGATCGTGTCGGCGAACTCGACCCGGAGCGGCCCACCGTCGTGTTCTGCGCCGGCGGCTATCGCTCGTCGGTCGCTGCGAGCCTGCTGCGCCGCTCGGGGTTCGCGGACGTATCCGACGTGCTCGGCGGCTACGGCGCCTGGCTCGACACGACGCGTCCCGAGTGAACGCGGACAGCGCGCCGC
>CAZQCP010000048.1:13890-19330 GCA_964592115.1 uncultured Ilumatobacteraceae bacterium | reverse complement strand
CCCGGATGCAATCCCTGGCTCGGGCGGGCGACCCGACCGGTAGCCTCGCCGTCGTGCTGCGACTCGTGTTGCCGAAGGGATCGCTGGAGAAGGCGACGCTCGAACTGTTCGAGGCCGCCGATCTGCGGGTCGTGCGCTCGTCGGACGTCAACTACCAGGCGACGATCGACGACCCACGCATCGCATCGGTGCGCATCTTGCGGCCCCAGGAGATCCCGACCTACGTCGCCGAGGGCCTCTTCGACATGGGCATCACGGGGCGCGATTGGGTCGAAGAGACGGGCAGCGTCGTCGAGTCGCTCGGCGAGTTGCGCTACTCGAAGGTGAGCGATCAACCCGTGCGGATCGTCGTCGCTGTCGCCGCCGACAATCCGGCGACGAACGTCGGTGAGCTGCCCAACGGCGTCCGCGTCCAGTCGGAATACCCGGAGATGACGAAGCGATTCTTCGCCTCTCGCGGCGTCGATGCCGACGTGCGGCTCTCGCACGGCGCGACGGAGGCGAAGATCCCCGACATCGCGGATTGCGTCGTCGACATCACCGAAACAGGTCGTGCGCTGCGCGCCGCCGGGTTGAAGGTGATCGACACGATCCTCACCAGCTACACCGAAGTCGTCGCCAACCCCCAGGCGGCCAAGGACCCCGACACGCGCAAGGCGATGGACCAGATCATGACCCTGCTCAACGGTGTGCTCGACGCCCGCGGCCGCGTGATGCTCAAGCTCAACGTCAGCGAAGAACGGCGCGATGCCGTCCTCGCCGTGCTGCCGTCGATGAAGTCACCGACGATGTCGACGCTCGCCGGCGGCGGGTATGCCGTCGAGTCGGTGGTCGAGAAGCGTTCGATCAATCTGGTGATCCCGGCCCTGATCGAGGCGGGCGCGACCGACCTCGTGGAGATGCCGATCGCCAAGATCGTGCCGTGAGCGAGCTGCCGCGCCAACCGGCCCGGGCAGGCACCGTCACCGCGTTCGACGAGCACGTCGGCCTCGGGACGATCACCGACGGCGGCGGCGACGAGTACCTCTTCCACTGCGTCGAGATCGCTGACGGCACGCGCACGATCGCCGTCGGTGCCGAGGTGATGTTCGCGCCGATGCGTAAGTTCGGTCGATGGGAAGCCGCCGCCGTCCAGACGTGAGCCCCGTCGACGAGGCGTCGTTGCGAGAGCAGCGCATCGTCGACGTGCTGATGGCGCTGCGCGACGGCGAGGTCACCACGTACGGAGACGTCGCCCATGTGGCGGGGTACCCGCGCAACGCTCGCCTGGTCGGGCGGTTGCTGGGGACGACCGATGCCGACGTGCCGTGGTGGCGCGTGGTGAACGTGTCCGGACGCCTGGTGTCGGGCAGCCCGCGTCTACAGACCGAGTTGCTCGTTGCCGAGGGTGTGATCGTCCGCGAGGAGCGGGTGATCGACGCGCCGCATGGGCGTTTCAGCCGCCATCGGCCGTCGCCTGCCCCTTGATCTGGACGAACGCCAGGCGGATGTTGTTGAGCGCGTCGCGCATCGTGGAGGCATCGGGACCGAGCCGGTCGTCGAGCCCGTCGACGAGGCACGCCACGGCGTCGATCGCCAATGCCGCTTGGGCCAGATCCGGCGGTGTGGCCGACAGATGGATCGCAGCCAGCTCGTAGAGACCCATCACGTGGTTGGTGACGACGACCTCGGCCGGCACTTGCGCCAGGCGAGCCCGGGCCTCCTGCATCGCCTCTTCGGCATCGGCGAGCAGATCGTCTTGCCCGTCCAGCCCGTCGAAGTCGTCCGGATCGTCGAAGTCGTGAACGCCCGTGTCGGCCAGCGGTTCGGAGGTTTCGTCGGTCACGTGCGCTACCCTACCGACCACAATTGAGGCGAAGTGGGGGAGACCCCCACCCGGCCACAACCGTTGGAGTCAACGCCAACGGCATGCGTGCGTCCGGGTTATCTGGCTGAGACCAGCCCCGTACCACCGTCGATGCGTCGACGGTGGGTTCGTGTCGGGTCGCTCCGCATGACTTCGCGTCGAGCACCACAGACACCAACCAGCTTCCGGCCACCCGGCCGGCGACACAACGGGAGGCCCATTGCACAGGAGTGATCAGTCATAGCACCGCGACAGGAACAGCGTGGCGACCAGCATCGCATCAACGAGCGCATCCGATCCCGCGAGGTCCGTCTCATCGGCCCGAGCGGCGACCAACTCGGAATCAAGCCCGTTCCCGAGGCCCTTCGCATGGCGAAAGGTCTCGAGCTCGACCTCGTGGAAGTGGCGCCCAACGCCAACCCTCCCGTGTGCCGGATCATGGATTACGGCAAGTTCAAGTACGAGGAGGGCCAGAAGGCCAAAGATGCTCGTCGCAAGTCCACCAACGTCACGGTCAAAGAGGTGAAGTACCGGCCCAAGATCGGCAAGGGCGACTTCGACACCAAGACGAGGAACGTGATTCGTTTCATCGACGAAGGCCACAAGGTCAAGATCACGTTGCAGTTCCGCGGACGTGAGATGGCGCACCCCGAACTCGGCAGGAAGCTCCTCGACGAGGTGCTCGCTGCCGTCGGTCCAGCGGCGAAGGTCGACACGCAGGCGCGGCTCGAAGGCCGCAGCATGTCGATGACCCTGTCGCCGGACAAGAAGGCCCAAGAGGCGATCAAGAAGGCGGCTGCCGAATCCGAGCGCGAAGCGCTTGCGGCAGCCGGCGACGAACCACCTGTGGCGTCCGTCGTCGCAGACGAACAAGCAGTCGAACAAGGAGTATCCGATGCCGAAGATGAAGACGTCGAAAACGGCGGCGAAGCGGTTCAAGAAGACGGGCACCGGTCGGATCCGTCATGAGCAGCAGAACAACCAGCACAAGTTCGAGGGCAAGACCTCGGCGCGCAAGCACCGCCTCGACCGCGACGCGGACGTGCATTCGACCGACGAGAAGAAGATCAAGCGCCTCCTCGCCGAGCGCTGACTAACGCGGGACCCCCGCCCGATCCCCACGAGGAGGAAAGAACATGGCACGTGTGAAGCGTGGCGTGGCGTCGAAGAAGCGCCACAAGAAGGTACTCGAGCAGGCCAAGGGCTACTACGGCAACAAGAGCCGTTCGTTCCGGGCTGCCAACGAGCAGGTCATGCGGTCCGGGAACTACGCGTTCCGTGACCGTCGTGCTCGCAAGGGTGAGATGCGTCGGCTGTGGATCCAGCGGATCAACGCCGGCACCCGCCAACACGACATGAGCTACAGCCGGTTCATCGCCGGTCTCAACGCCGCCGGCGTCGAGGTCGATCGCAAGATCCTCGCCGATTTGGCGGTGACCGATGCGGCTGCGTTCGCCAAGTTGGTCGACACCGCCAAGGCAGCTCTGGCCTGACGTTCCGATGAGCGCGCTGGCGTTCAACAATCCAAAGGTTCAACAACTGCGGCGCCTCTTGGGGCGCCGCAGTGCGCGTTCCGGGGAGGGGCTCTTCGTCGTGGAAGGCCCGGTCCTCGTGGCCGAGGCGGCCGCCGCTGGTTGGGCATGCGAAGCGCAATTCGTCACGGCCGAGGCAGACGGTGTCGATGCGCCGGGGATCCCCGGCGCGGGCGAGGTGTTCCATCTCGCCGCCGGCGTGTTGGACCGGGTCGCCAGCACCACGACGCCACAAGAGCCGCTGGCGATCGTGCGCATGCGTGCGCCCGGTGACGTGGCGAGCACGCTGACGTCTGCATCACTGGTGGTCGTCGCCGACCGGCTCGCCGATCCGGGCAACCTGGGGACGATCCTGCGCTCGGCGGAAGCCGCGGGCGCCGATGCCGTCGTGCTCACGCCGGGCAGCGTCGACCCCTACAACCCGAAGGTCGTGCGGGCGTCCGCAGGAGCGCTCTTCCACGTGCCCGTCGTCGAAGCGACGCTCGACGACGTCGCCGGCTGGGGTCTGGAGCTGATCGGCACGACGAGCCACGACGCGCCCGGACGAACCGTCATCGACCACACCGACGCCGACTTCACCGGGCGGGTAGCGCTCGTGCTCGGCAACGAGGCCGCGGGGTTGCCCGACGAGTGGAGCGACACTGCCGGCCCGATCGCTCGCTGGGTGACGATCCCGCATCGCGGACGTGCCGAGTCGCTCAACGTCGCGATGGCCGCGACCGTGATCCTCTTCGAAGCCTCCCGCCAACGCTCCTGAGCCGGGCTGGATGCGGCGATCGCTGCGTTGCGAGAGCTCCGGCTCCAATCGTCGACGAAGTCACTCCAATGTCGCGAATGCCGCGGGGTAGACGACGGTGCCGTGGAGTGTCGGATCGTCGTTCCGGAGTCGCAGCAGCTGGGCGGCTTCCGGCGGCGCCCAGTCGGGGAGCGGGACCTCGATGCCGTGAGCTGCCGCCGGCTCGAAACCGAAGCGTGAGTAGTAGGCGGGCGAGCCCTCGAGCACGACGAAGGGTTCACCGCGGGCATCGGCGACTGCTGTCGAGGCGCGGACGAGCGCAGCGCCGATGCCGCGACCTTGGTGGTCGGGTGCGACGGCGAGCGGGGAGAGCATCACGATCGTTCGCTCGCTTCCGCTCGGCAACCGCAACGTGGCACCGCTGATCATCACGTGACCGACGATCGACCCGTCATCGCTCCCGCCGCGCTCGACGGCGACCAAGGCTGCATCGGCGAGGTACTCGGGGGAGGCGCGGATCGCTCGGACGAGGCGCGCCTCGCCGGGCGAGCGGAACGCACCGGTCACCACGCGATCGATCGCCTCGTGGTCGTCGGGGCGTTCGGGACGGATCTCGACGTCAGCCACCGGCGTACGGTAGAGACCCGTGACCACCGATGTCATCCCGATTCTGCGCGTTGCCGACGCGACCGTGGCGAGTGAGTGGTATCGCTCGCTCGGCTTCCACATCTCGTTCGAGCACCGCTTCGGACCGGGATTCCCGTTGTACGTCGGCATCCGTCGCGAGGGCGCGCAACTGCATCTCTCCGAACATGCGGGAGACGCGACGGCCGACACGCTCGTGTATGTGTGGGTCGACGACATCGACACGCTCGCCGCCGCGCTCGATGTCGAGCCGAGTGAACAACCCTGGGGGCGAGAGATCGAGGTCAACGATCCCGACGGCAACCGGCTGCGCATCGCCCAACCACGCACCGAGCCTGACGTCGACACTGCGCTCGGCGACGGGACCGCGGCGACGTTGGCGCAGCTCGAACAGGCGATGTGGGAACCGGCGACACGCGGTGATCGAGCGTGGATGGACGCACACCTGACCGACGACTTCACCGAACACGGACGCTCCGGTCGCGTGTACGACCGCGCCGCGATCCTCGCCGTGAACGTCGACCGCATCGACATCGAGCTCCCGCTGCGCGACCTGCATGTCCGGGCACTCGGTCGCGACGCGGCGCTCCTCACGTACGTCAGCGTGCAGCCCGAGGCGGTGGCCAACCGCGCCTCGGTGTGGCGTCGCACCGACTCGGGCTGGTGCCTTGCCTTCCATCA
>CAZQCP010000048.1:0-13790 GCA_964592115.1 uncultured Ilumatobacteraceae bacterium | reverse complement strand
CGTGCATGTGCAGTCGCAGCGATTTTCGTGCCCCGGATGAACCGGGGATCGACGAACATCCGCTCCTGCGTCGTCACCTGAGTCCGTCCGGGGTCCACGTACCGCCCGAACGCCCACGCACCCGAAAGGCTCACCGTGCTCGCTGACATCACCGCCGCCCGCGAGGCCGCACTCGCCGAGATCGACGCCGCGACGACGCTCGACGACGTCGCCGCCCTCACCGCACGTCTGACGGGCAAGAAGGGCGAGCTCGCCCAGCTCAAGACCCGCCTCGGCTCGATCGACTCGATCGATGAGCGCAAGGCCGCCGGCCAAGCGATCAACGAGGCGCTCACCTCGGTGGCCGACCACCTCGACGAGCGTCGCGCGGCACTTGGTGCCGACGCCCTTGCTGTACGCGTCGCCGCCGAACGGCTCGACCTGACCGAGTACGTCGGCAAGCCGACCCGCGGCTTCGCACATCTCGTCACCCAGGCGTGGGAGCGGCTCGAAGACGTGTTCATCGGTCTCGGCTTCCAGGTCGCCGAGGGGCCCGAGGTCGAGACCGACTGGCACAACTTCGAGGCGCTCAACATGGGGGAGGGTCACCCTGCTCGTGGCGAGTTCGACACGCTGTTCGTCGACCACGTGGCGCCCGGCGGCCGGCCAGGCTCGACCCTCCTTCGCACGCACACATCGCCCGTCCAGATCCGCACGATGATCGCTGGCGAGCCGCCGATCTACATCGTTGCTCCCGGTCGCGTGTTCCGCCGCGACACCCCCGACGCCACGCACATGCCGGTGTTCCACCAGATCGAGGGCCTGGTCGTCGACCGGGGCATCTCGATGGCCCACCTCGCGGGCACGATCGAAGCGTTCACGAAGGCCTTCTTCGGTCCCGGCTTCACGTCGCGGCTGCGGCCCAGCTACTTCCCGTTCACCGAGCCGTCAGCGGAGTTCGACATCCAGCGTCCCGACGGCAGCTGGATCGAGCTCGGCGGCTGCGGCATGGTCCATCCCAACGTGTTGCGTGCCGGCGGCATCGACCCCGAGGAGTGGAGCGGGTTCGCCTTCGGGTTCGGCATCGACCGCATGGCCAAGGAACGCCACGGCATCGAAGACATGCGTGAGATGTACCTCGACGACATCCGGTTCATGGAGCAGTTCTCGTGAAGATCCTCCTCTCCTGGCTCAATGACTACGGCGACTTCGCCGACCCGGACGATCCCGCCGCGGTCGGGCGCGTCGCCGACGCGCTCGTCGCGCTCGGCCTCGAGGTCGACTCCGTGACCACGGTCGGCGAGACCGTCGCCGGTGTGGTCACGGCGCGCGTCGTACGCCTCGAGCAGCATCCCGAGGCGGCGAAGGTGCAGCGCGTGTACGTCGACGCCGGCGATGGCATCGAGCGTCACGTCTGGTGTGGCGCGTTCAACATGGCACCGGGCGACATCGTGCCGCTGGCGACCCTCGGCACGACGATGCCGAACGGCATGACGATCGAGCGGCGAGGCATCCTCGGTATCGACTCGGAAGGCATGCTCTGCTCGGCGCGCGAGCTCGGACTCGGCGACGACCACGCCGGAATCCGCGTCCTCCCCGCCAACGCGCCGCTCGGCGTGCCGTACGGCGAGGCGCTCGACATCCGCCGCGACGTGCTGATCGACGCCGACGTCACGCGCAACCGCCCCGATTGCTGGGGGTACGTCGGGATCGCCCGTGACCTCGCCGCCAAACTCGGTGTCGAGTTCCGGCCGCCGACACCGACGCTCGACGTCACCGGCGAGGCCCGCGTCGCGCCGGTCGCGATCGTTGCCGGCGACCGCTGCGGTCGCTTCACGTCGACGGTGATCTCGGGTGTGGCGGTCACGCCGTCTGCCACTTGGATGGCCGCCCGGCTGGAGGCCGCCGGCATGCGGTCGATCAACAACATCGTCGACGTCAGCAACTACGTGATGTTGGAGCTCAACCAGCCGAACCATGCCTACGACCTCGACACACTGGGCGGCGGCGGATTCCGCGTGCGCCTCGCCGGCGAGGGTGAGCACCTCACCACACTCGACGGCGAGGTGCGCTCGTTGACCGTCGACGACCTGTTGATCTGCGATGCACTCGACGCGCCGATCGGGCTCGCTGGTGTGATGGGTGGACTCGACACGGAGATCTCCGACTCCACGACCGCGGTCGCGCTGGAGATGGCATGGTTCGATCCGCTCGGCATCGCCCGTGCCGTCGTCCGTAACGGTCTGCGCTCGGAAGCGTCTGCACGGTTCGAGCGTGGGGTGGATCCGTACGGCATGCCGACGGCGATCGCCCGCTTCGTCGAGTTGCTGCGGGAGACGTGCCCGGACCTGGTGGTGCACGGCGGTGCTGTCGATGCGCGCAGCGATGGGCTCCCTGCCGAACAACGTTCGACCCAGGTCCGCATCGCCGCAGTCAACCGAACACTCGGCACCGACCTCTCTGCCGATGACTTGGCGCCGCTCCTCGATCCGATCGGTTTCACGGTGTCTGGCTCCGGCGACACGCGCACCGTCGCACTGCCCACATGGAGGCCCGACTCGACCGAGGAGATCGACGTCGTCGAGGAGGTCGCCCGCCATTACGGCTACGACCGCATCGGCAAGGTCGTGCCACGCTCGACCATCCACGGCGAGCTGAGCCGCCGCCAACGGCGACGTCGACTGCTGCGCGACGTGCTGCTCGGCCTCGGGATCTCCGAAGCGATGCCGAACCCGTTTCTCGCGCCTGACACGCTCGCCGAGGCTGGTCTGCCGCCCGAGGCGCTCCGGATCACGAACCCGCTCGTGTCCGAGGAGAGCGTGCTGCGTACGTCGCTGCGGCCGGGTTTGCTCCGGGCGATCTCCTACAACGAGTCGCACCGGCGTCCGGGCTTGGCACTGTTCGAGATCGGTCACGTGTACCGTCCCGCCGACGGCGAGCTCCCGGCGGAGAACGAGACGCTCGCCGTCGTGCTCGCTGGGCGTGACGCGCCAGCAGCGATGGCGGTGTGGCGTGAGGTGGCCACGGCGCTCGGCATCGGCGCCCGGATCGACCAGGGGAGCGTTCCCGCGGGTCTGCATCCGACGCGGTCGGCCACGCTGCAGGCAGGTCGCGATCCGCTCGGCGCCGTCGGCGAGGTCGCGCCCGAGGTGCTCGCCGCGTTCGACGTCGACGAGCGGGTGGCGATCCTCGAGCTCGACCTCGAGCAGGTGCTCGACCGCGAGCCCAAGGTGCCGCAGTGGAAGCCGACGAGCCGATTCCCGTCGAGCGACCTCGACCTCGCGTTCGTCGTGCCGAACGATGTCACCGCCGAGCGCGTGGAGAAGGCGGTTCGGCAGGGAGCGGGCAAGCTGGCCGTGAGCGTCGACCTGTTCGACGTATATCGCGGTGAGCGCGTGCCCGAGGGCACGCGCTCGCTCGCCTACCGCGTCCGCCTGCAGGCGTCCGACCGGAACCTGACGGATCAAGACGTCGCCGAGGTGCGGCGTGCCGTGGAAGCCGCGACGACCAAGGCGGGTGTCCAGCTGCGAAGCTGACCCGGTGACTGGCGACAGGGTGCCCGCACCCGGCGAGACCGATCTCGGAGCGATGTTGGCATCGCTGGCTGTGCGACGCCGGGCAGGAGTGTTCACCTACGTTGCTGTCGCGGTCCCCACGCCGGGCCTCTTGGCCGCTGCGCATGCCGTGATCGACGAGGGTGAGCTCACGACCCTCGTGTTGCCGGTCGAGGCGGCCGAGCGGGCCGGGCTCGCCGTGATCGTGCGGTTCGCGTGGCTGACGGTGACCGTGCAGTCGAGCCTGGAGGCGATCGGCCTGACCGCCGCGATCAGCGCCCGATTGGCGGCGATCGACATGCCCTGCAACGTGCTCGCCGGCTACCACCACGACCACCTGCTCGTCCCCGTCGAGCGCAGCGACGACGCGATCGCCGCCCTCTCGCGCCGCGAATAGGCAACACCCGGGGACGGGCCCGTCCCCGGGTGTTGCTCATTCCGCGCTGGCGGGTGTGAGATCGCCGGTGTTCATGCCGAGCTGGCGTTCGGCGAAGTTCCAGAACGCCGCCGCCCGGGATCCTGTCGACGGACCGACCGGGGTGCGGCCCGCCACGTAGCGACAGCGGACGAAGTCCGGCCCCGCGGTCACGTAGCCAGCGACGTCATCTCCGTCGTCGGCCCAATACCATGCACCTGCGGAGAAGCCCACGGGCCGCTCGGTGACGGCGACGGGCGAGCTCGATCCCGGTTTCCACGTGCCACCGGCACGGTGCGTGTCGGCTGCGGTGACCAGCTCGCGTTCCAGATCGGCTGCCCCGATCCCGAGCGGGATCCCGGCTCCGATGATCTCGTTGACGAGCAGGATCGGCACTCCGCCGCCGGCACGGGCGATCGTGTTGATCCCGGCGCCGAAGCGCGGGTTGAGCTCCGTCGGCCAGAACCCGTCCGCGGCGGCGACGCCGTCGACGGTGAACGTGCCCCTGAACGCCACCTCGGAACGCAGCTGCTCGCCGGCTCGTCGGGCGATGTCCACCATCTGCGTGCGGACCGCGGCCGGCGGGTCCCAGAACGTCGCGCACCCGGCGTAGAAGAACTCGCGCGACCCGTCGGCGGCTTCTCGTCGCAGCACGACCATCTCGACCGGACGCAGCACGGCGACGCCGTCGGGGAGCACCATGCCGTGGATCGAGCACGGCACACCCTCGACGAACGGCATCACCCGGACCCGGTCGCAGTGGTCGGCGAGCGAAGTGTGGACGCGCACAGCCGACGCGTCGTCGTTCACCCAGTGCGTGTGTTCGGCGCCGCCGTGGAAACCGTCCCGAGCATCAGCCGCCCACACGGTCCCGGACCCACGATCGAGCGAGTGTGCGACCGCCGCAGCGTCGCCCAGCGGCACGACGACCGACGGCTGGCGATCGACGCCGGCACGGTCCCAGAAGGCATCGACGACCACCTTGTCCTCCAACGCGACCCATTCCGGGCGGCGATGGGAGAGGAACGGCCGGCCGCCGAGGTGTACGGCGGTGTTGAGGAACGTGCCGATGACGACGGCACTGCGATCGGCGTCGAAGGCCTCCAGCGCATCGATGACCTCGGGTGGTGGGTCCTCGAGCACGGCGGTACCGAAGTGGATGCGCTCCATCATCGGCAGACCTGCCGGTGGGGTGACGACCACCGTCGGCACGTCGGGGAGCGGCCCGACGCCGCGACCTTCGGTGGCGATGACGAGCATGTCGGTGGCTCCGGCGGCGCGCAGTACCGGAAGGTGTTCCGTCCACGCCGCGGCGACGGCACCGGCGAGGACGACGCGGCGCCCGCCGACCGCGGAGCGCAGCGCGGCCTGCCACCATGTGTCGGTCACCGTCGCTCCATGAGGTGAACGTAGGCGGTGGCGGCCCGGGCGGGCGGGTGAATAAGTTCAGTTCGAGCTGAGGTCGTCGGGGACGTCGGCGAGCCAGGCCAGCCGGCCGGGTTGGCGCCGCAGCACGGTCCGCCACAGATCGTCGGGGTCGGGGGAGAAGACGTCGCCGGGTTCGGAGTCGAGCACGATCCAGGCGCCGGCGTCGATCTCCCCCTCCAGTTGGCCCGGCCCCCATCCGGCGTACCCACGGAACACGCGCACGCCACGCACCTCGGCGGCGACGAGTGCCGGATCGGCGGTGAGGTCGGCGGACGCGATCATCTCGGTGATCGGGGAGAGGTACTCGTCTCCTTCGGCGAGCGGCGCCCGCGTCTCGGCGAGGGCGATCAGCGCGTTCTCCTCGACCGGCCCGCCGCTGAACACCGACGACGGTGCCGACTGCAGGTCGATCCAGCGGTCGAGTGGCTCGTCGAGCGCCTCGATGCTCGGGCGGTTGATGACGACGCCGACAGCGCCGTCGTCGTGGTGTTCGAGTACGAACACGACCGTACGATCGAAGTTCGGATCGCCGAGTGGAGGCGTGGCGACGAGGAGTCGTCCTTTCGTCGGCACAGTTCCCGGCAACACATCCCCATTGTGCCAGCGCGGTGCGGCGCCGACGCTCCAACATGATTGGATGAACATGCGCGAGTGTGTATGATCATGCAGATGAGCTCCGAATCGGGGACCACGTCAGCTGCCGACCCACTGCCGAGGCGGCGCGTCGGGATCGTCGGTGCGTCCGGATACACCGGCGCGGAGCTGCTGCGCCTCGTCGACGGCCATCCCCATCTGGAGTTGGTGCTCGCCACCGGCGATTCGATGGCGGGCCGCCGCGCCGCCGACGTCTACCCGTCGCTCGCCGTCGCCTATCCCGACCTCGTGTTCGCCGAGCTCGACCCGGCGACACTCACCGGCCTCGACGTGGTGTTCCTCGGGTTGCCGCATGCCGCATCGATGGCCCTCGCCCCGCAGATCGTCGGTGAGGCCGGTTGCGTGGTCGACCTGTCGGCGGCATTCCGCCTGAAGGATGCTGCGCAGTACCCGCCGTTCTACGGCTTCGAGCACGACCAACCCGAGCTGCTCGCCGAGGCCGTGTTCGGGCTTCCCGAGCTGCACCGCAAGGAGCTTGTCGACGCTCGCCTCGTCGCCACGCCGGGCTGCCACGTCACCGCGGCAACACTCGCGCTGCAGCCGCTCGTGGCCGCCGGCCTCGTCGAACCGAGCGGCATCGTGGTCAACACGGTCACCGGCATCACCGGCGCGGGTCGGGCCCCCAGCGATACGAACGTGTTCGCCAACATCGACTCGAACGCTGTCGCGTACGGGTTGCTCGCCCACCGGCACACGCCCGAGATGGAGCAGGAGATCGGCGCCGAGCTGATCTTCACTCCGCACCTCGTGCCGATGAGTCGCGGGCTGCTCGCCACCTGTGCCGCCCGCGCGTTGCCGGGCTGCGACGACGACGCCCTCGCCGACGCGCTGCACGTCGCCTACGACGCCGAACCGTTCGTCGCGGTGACCGATGCCCCTCCGGCGACCAAGTCGGTACTGGGATCGAACGCTGCCCACGTCGCGGCCCGCCACGACCCGCGCACGGGGATCGTGATCGCGATGGCCGCCATCGACAACCTGACCAAGGGCGCATCCGGCGGAGCGGTCCAAGCAGCCAATGTCGCTCTCGGCATCGACGAGACCGCCGGCTTGACCTCGATCGGCCTCGCCCCGTGAGCGGGCGAGAGGGCAACGAGGCCGCGATCAAGGCGTCGGTGCTCGTCGAAGCATTGCCGTACATCCGCCGCTTCGCCGGCAAGACGGTCGTCGTGAAGTACGGCGGCAACGCACTCGCCGGCACGTCCGACCACGACGCGCTCGCACTCTTCGCCGAGGACATCGTGCTCATGCGACTCGTCGGAATGCGGCCGATCGTCGTGCACGGCGGCGGCCCGCAGATCTCCGAGCTGATGAGCAAGCTCGGCAAGCAACCGGAGTTCCTCGACGGGTTGCGGGTCACCGATGCCGAGACCGTCGACATCGCACGCATGGTGCTGAAGGGTCAGGTCAACCCGCAGCTCGTGGCGGCGATCAACGTCCACGGGCGCTACGCGGTCGGCATCAGCGGTGTCGACGCCGGGCTGATCACGGCCAGTGCGCGCGACGAGAAGCTCGGCTTCGTCGGCGATGTCACGGCGATCCACCCCGAAGTGATCCATGGGTTGATCGACGACGAGTTCATCCCGGTGATCGCCACGATCGGCAGTGACGAACGCGGCCAGGCCTACAACATCAACGCCGACACCGTGGCCGGCGCGATCGCCGAGGCCGTCGACGCCGAGAAGCTCGTCTATCTCACCGACATCGAAGGGCTGCGCCGCGATGTCGGTGACCCCGCCTCGCTGATCCGCCAAACGACCGCCGATGAGCTCGATGTGCTGGTCGGCAACGGAACGATCGCCGGGGGGATGATCCCGAAGGTCGCCAGTTGCATCCACGCGGTCCGCAACGGGGTCCGCCGCGCCCACATCCTCGACGGCAGGATCGCCCACGTCCTGCTGCTCGAGATCTTCACCGATGCCGGCATCGGCACGATGGTCTCCCGCAACGGCGACCGCCAGGAGGAATCGTCATGACGCAATCGACCGCGGAGGTCGAGGTACCGAGCTCCGGCGTGCACGGATTCCGTCACGCGCCGATGTCGAACTGTCCGTTCATGCCCGTCTTCGGGCCGCCGGCGATCATGATCGAACGTGGTCGCGGCACCGAGGTGTGGGACTCGAACGGGAAGCGCTACCTCGACTTCCTCGCCGGCATCGCTGTCGTGTCGCTCGGCCACGCCAACCCGATCGTCGCCGAGGCGATCGCCGATCAGGCCGAGCGTCTCGTTCACGTGTCGAACTTCTTCGCCAACCCGGTGGCGACCGAAGCGGCGGTGAAGATCAACGACCTGCTCGCCGATGCCACCGGCCGGCGCGGCCAGGTGTTCTTCACGAACTCAGGGGCCGAGTCCAACGAGTGCGCGATCAAGCTCGCCCGCAAGCATGGCGGGCGCGGTCGGCACACCGTGGTGAGCGCGCTCGGGAGCTTCCATGGGCGGACGCTGGCCACGCTCGCGGCGACCGGGCAGCCGTCGAAGCACGAACCGTTCGCGCCGATGCCCGAGGGGTTCCGGCACGTTGCGTGGGGTGACATCGATGCGCTCCGGCAGGCCGTCGACGGCACTGTCGCGGCGGTGCTGATCGAGCCGATCCAGGGTGAAGGCGGCGTCAATCCGGCCCCGGCGGGTTACCTCCGAGCGATCCGCGACGTCTGCGACGAGGTCGGCGCGCTGATGATCGTCGACGAGATCCAGACCGGCTTCGGACGGACCGGCAGGTGGTTCGGGTTCGAGCACGCCGACGTGGTCCCCGATGTCGTCACGCTGGCCAAAGCGATGGGCAACGGCATGCCGGTCGGCGCCTGCTGGGCGACGGTCGAGGTCGCCTCGGCGTTCGAGCCGGGCGACCATGGCAGCACGTACTCCGGAACGGCGCTGGCGACGGCCGCAGTCAATGCTGTGATCGACGAGATGCAGCGTCTCGACGCTCCGGCGCTCGCCGAGTCACAGGGAACGCGGATCGTCGACGCGCTCCGCGGCGTGCCGGGTGTCGCCGACGTCCGCGGTCGTGGCCTGATCTTGGGCGTCGAGCTCACCGCAGGGATCGATGCGAAGGCCGTCTATCAGGAATTGCTCGACCTCGGCCTGATCACGAACGCGGTCACGCCGACGACGCTGCGGTTGATCCCGCCGTTGACCGTCAGCGACGACGAGATCGACGAGGCGGTGGCGATGCTGACGTCGGTCCTCGCCGGTCACGTCGACGGAGAGGTACACGGAGAGGCAGGGAGCGAGCCATGAGCGCTCGGCTGCGTCAGCTACTGGAGGTGACGGACCTCGGCGCAGACGGCGTGCGCGACGTGCTCACGCTCGCCGAGCAACCGATCGACTCGCTCGGTCGCCCGCTGGAGGGTCTCGGTGCGGCCCTCATCTTCGAGAAGCCGTCGGCGCGCACGCGGCAGTCGATGGAGATCGCCGTGTTCCAACTCGGCGGCCACCCGGTGTACACCCGCGGCGAGGAGATCGGGATGGATGTCCGCGAACCGGTCGAAGACGTCGCTCGCATCCTGTCCGGCTACCACGGCGTGATCGCCGCCCGGGTGTTCGATCACGCGACGGTCGAACGGCTCGCCGCCGCAGCGTCGATCCCGGTGGTCAACATGTTGTCCGATCGCGCCCATCCACTGCAGGCGCTCACCGATGCGCTCACGATGCAGCAGTGCCTCGGTGACCTCGCCGGCCGCACCGTCGCCTACGTCGGCGACTACAACAACGTCGCGCGATCGCTCGCCGAGATCGCCTCGCTGCTCGGCATGCACATCCGGTTGGCATGTCCGCACGGCTTCGCTGCCGACGACGTCGAGCTCGAGCGGTTCGGTCTCCTCGGTGCGGCATCGATCGAGCAGTACACCCGCCCCGCCGAAGCCGTCGCCGGTGCCCATGCCGTCCACACCGACACGTGGGTGTCGATGGGGCAAGAGGCCGAGAAGCAGGAGCGTCTGCGCCAGTTCGAGGGCTACACGGTCGACGAACCGATGATGGCGCTCGCCGACCCGGCAGCGATCTTCATGCACTGCTTGCCGGCGTATCGCGGCATCGAGGTGGCGGCCGACGTGATCGATGGCGACCGCTCCGTCGTGTTCCAGCAAGGCCACAATCGCCTGCACGCGGCGCGCGGCGCACTGGCCTACATGTTCGGCGTGCGTCCCGGGGGTGTGGCGTGAGCAAGGTGCAGCGACAGACGACGATCGCCCGCCTGATCGGGGACCACGAGGTCATCAGCCAACCGCAGTTGATCGATCTGCTCGCCGAGCACGGCATCGAGGCGACGCAGGCGACGGTGTCCCGGGACCTCGACGATCTCGGGGCGGTGAAGGTGCGTGTGCCGAGCGGCAACACGGTGTACGCGATCCCCGAGTTCGCGCCGGATCGGTTGGCGCCCGTCGAGCAGCTGCGTCGCGTGATGGGCGAGTGGGTCGCCGAGGTGGCGTGCTCGGGGAACATCGTCGTGTTGCGTACGCCACCCGGTTGTGCCCACGTCGTCGCCTCAGCGCTCGACCGCAGCCGCCTCGACGGCCTGCTCGGCACGGTTGCCGGGGACGACACGTTGCTGTGCGTGTCGGGGACGAACGACGGCAGCGAGCTCGCCGCTCGCCTGTGTGACCTGGCGGGGCTGGACTGATGACCGACGACACCCAAGACGGCAAGACGCTCTGGCACGGTCGGTTCGCCGGCGGTCCGGCCGAAGCACTGCTCGCCTACACGGTGAGCCTGCCGTACGACCAGCGCATGTGGCGCGACGACATCGTCGGCTCACGCGCCCACGTGCGTGGGTTGGCGCGTGTCGGTCTGGTCTCGGCCAAGGAGGCCGACGCCATCCTCGGCGCGCTCGATCGTGTGGCCAGCGAGATGGAGGCGGGATCGTTCACGTTCGTCGCCTCCGACGAGGACATCCACACGGCGATCGAGCGCCGTGTCACCGAGCTCGCTGGACCTGCGGGAGGCAAACTGCACACGGCCCGCAGCCGCAACGACCAGGTGGCGACCGATCTGCGCCTGTGGTGCAAGCGCGAGTTGCTCGACGTCGCCCGCGGCATCCACTCGCTGCAGACGGTGCTGTTGGAACGTGCCGAGGGAGCGGGACACACCTACCTCCCGGGCTACACGCACCTGCAGCGTGCGCAGCCGGTGCTGCTCGCGCATCACCTGCTTGCGCACGGGTGGGCGCTCGGACGTGACGTCGACCGCCTCCTCGCCACTCGCGAGCGGCTCGACGTCTCGCCGCTCGGAGCGGGTGCGCTCGCCGGATCGTCGCTGCCGATCGATCCGGTCGGCAACGCCGCGGATCTCGGCTTCGCCAAGGCGTTCGACAACAGCCTCGACGCGGTCAGCGACCGTGACTTCGTCGCCGAGGCGCTGTTCGATCTCGCGCTGGTGGGGGTGCACCTGTCGCGCATCGGTGAGGAGTGGGTGCTGTGGACGTCGGGCGAGCTGGGCTTCGCCGTGCTCGACGACGGCTACGCGACCGGCTCGTCGATGTTGCCGCAGAAGAAGAACCCGGACATCGCCGAGCTGGCGCGTGGCAAGAGCGGCCGCCTGATCGGCAACCTCACCGGGCTGCTGGTGACGTTGAAGGGTCTGCCGCTCGCCTACAACCGGGATCTGCAGGAGGACAAGGAGCCGCTGTTCGACTCGGTCGAGCAGGTCGCGTTGGCGGTCGCCGCACTGGCGGGGATGATCGCCACCGCGACGTTCGTCCCCGAGGCGATGCAGGCTGCCGCCGACGAGGAGACGACCGCGGCGACCGACCTCGCCGAGTACCTCGTGCGCGCCGGCACGCCGTTCCGCGAGGCGCACGCGATCGTCGGCGCCCACGTGCGGGCGGCACTCGCAGGGTCGGCTTCGCTCCGCGATCTCGTCGCCGCGGACGATCGTCTCGGTCCGGATGCCGCGGCGCTCGTCGCACCCGGTGTCGGCGTGAAGATGCGCACGTCGCGCGGCGCGGCGGGTCCAGCCGCGCTCGACGAGCAGCTCGTTGCATACCGGGCGATGCTCGCCGCCGAGACGGAGCGTTTCGGCGTCTGAGCAGCTCACGGTCGCTCGCTCGGGCGTGGTTCCGGCGTGATGCGCCGGTCGTCGCGCCCGAGCTGTTGAACAAGCTGCTCGTGTGTACGGCGGCCGACGGAGCCGCCGTCAGCGGGCGGATCGTCGAGACCGAGGCATACACCACCGACGATGAGGCGAGTCACTCGTTCCGTGGCCCCACGCCGCGCAACGCGACGATGTTCGGTCCGCCGGGCCACCTGTACGTGTACCTGAGCTACGGGATGCACGCCTGCGCCAACGTCGTCACGGGAGCCACGGGCGACGGCCAGGCCGTGCTGTTGCGGGCCGTCGTGACGACCGAGGGCATCGACATCGTGCGGGCGCGGCGGGTGAACCGCACCGAACGGGAGCTGACGAACGGCCCGGGCAAGCTGTGCGCGGCGTTCGGCATCGGACTGGACCACGACGGTGTGGACGTGACGGCAAACGCGTCGGCGGTGCGCATCGTCGACGACGGTGTGCCGCCTCCGGCGGCGCCGCGGATCGGTCAACGGGTCGGGATCTCGCGGGCGGTCGAACGTCCGTGGCGGTTCCGGACCGTGTGATGGGTCAGCGCCAGTGGAGCCAGTAGCCGTGCGGGTGGCAGGTCGCGAGGGGATGGACGGTGCGCGTGCCGGCGCGCCACCGCACCAGCGTGAGGACCGTGAGCTGTGGGTCGCGAGGGTCGGGTTCGGTCGGGAGCTCGGGCACGAGCGCGGGTGCTTCTGCCCACACCCACGACAGATCACGGCTGGTCCCGATGTCGTCGAGTGTGCCGAGGTACGCGTGGCGCTGCTGCGCTGTGAGGTAGCTCAGTACCCAGGTGTTCATCACCACGGGATGCCCGCGGTCGCTGACCCGCTCGACCGTGCTCGCCAGATCCTCGATGGCATCGCCGCGCACGAGCGGCGGGCGCACCGATCCGAAGAGCTCGATCGCCGCGACGAGCCGCTCGAAGCGGTCGGTCTGGTCGGGCCACACGCACGCTTCGAGCCAGCGTGCCTGGTCGAGATCGGTGACGTCGAGCGGCTCGCGGTCGAGTCCGATGCGCGCCCCGATGATCGGAACCGCCCGCGGGATCGGCATCTCGCCGCGCACGTCGACGGCGAGCGTCACGGTCGACGAATCGCCGATCTCGACCGATTCGCCCGTATCGGTCCAGTTGAACCGGTAGGCGAAACGATCGACGAGCAGATTGAGACCACCACTGGTGCCGACGTCGATCACCGCCAGCGGCTCGTCGAGCTCACGAGCGACGCGGTCGAGGGCCGGCAACAGGAATCCGCACCGCCCAACCTCGTTGGTCTGCGTGCTCCGCGTCGCGACCAGATGGCGGATCTCTGCATCGTGCGTTTCGGCGAAGCGCACGAACGCGGCAGCGAGCTCGCCGTGGCGGTCGCTGGACGGTCGCCGTGCGTCGGGCGTGAGGTTCGGGTACCAGCCGGCCAGCGGTTCGTCGGGGTGGTCGAACAGCACTCGATGGACGGCGGCGAAGAACAACACGGGGAGCCGCTGCATCGGTGGGGCGGCCTCGAGCACCGATGTGACCGACGGTGTGTCGGCGGCGATCGTCGACAACGCCGCGTACAGCGGTGCGCGAGCGGCCGTCGTGCCGGCGAACTCGGCGAAGTGACGGGCGGCAACGACGTCGGGGGAATCGGAGGGCTTGCGGGAGGACATCTATTCCGTCTGCCGATGTTCGGTGAGTTGGTGGAGGCGTTGTCGGGCGTGGTGG
>CAZQCP010000047.1:0-19656 GCA_964592115.1 uncultured Ilumatobacteraceae bacterium | reverse complement strand
GACCCCGGATGCAATCCGAAAACGACGAACGGGGCCGCCCGAAGGCGGCCCCGTCGGTCATGACCGGATCTGAGTGATCAGACCTGGGCGAAGCGGTACTCGGTCGCCACGCCGGCGCCCACTTCGTTGTTCTCGTCGTAGCTCAAGATGAGGAAGCTCGCCTCGGTGGGCTCACCTTCCGGACCGAACGTCTGCGGGCCCGACGGGCCGTCGTAGTCGATGTCGGTGCCGGCCTCGATCAGCGCGACGCAATCGGCGAACGTGGTGCACTTCTCGCCGTCACGGGTCACGCCGTTGATCTCGGTGGCGATCACGGCCGGGTTGTCCGAACCGGCGATCACGGCAGCGAGGGCCGTGATGATCACCGCGTCGTACGTCTCGGGGCCGTAGCTGAAGTCGATCAGGTCGGGATCGACACCGAGCAGCCGGTCGCGGAACTCGTCGGAGATCTCGGCACCGGGCAGGGTGCCGCGGACGCCTTCCATCGAGCCGGCCGGGAGCTGTGCGCCGAGTGCGTTGCCGACGTTGCCGTCAACGAGGTAGATCCGCTTGCCCGATTCGGTCGAGAAGCCTGCCTCGAAGAGCGAGGTCAAGATCTTCGCCGACTCCTCGAAGCCGATCAGCACGAGTCCGTCGGGGTTACCCGACACGACACGGTCGACCTCGGCGGAGAACTCGGCCGCCTGCGGGTCGTACGTGAACTGGTCGACGATCTCGCCGCCCTGGTCGCCGTAGTACTGCGTCGAGTAGTCGAGCAGACCCTCACCGTACGGATCCTGCAGCGCCATGAAGGTCGCCGTGGCGACGCCCTCTTCGATCATGAGATCGGCGAGCACGCGGCCCTGCAGCACGTCGGACGGGGCCGTACGGAAGTACAGGTCGTCGTCGGCGTAGGTGGTGAAGTCAGGCGACGTGTTCGCCGGGCTGAACTGGATCTTGCAGTTCTCGACGAGCTTGTCGATGAACGTGAACGACACACCGGACGACGCTGCGCCGATGAACGCGTCGTTGCCGGCAGCGAGCTGACGGTCGACGGTCTGGTTGGCGATGTCGGTCGAGGTGTCGCCCGAGTCGCCCTGGTCGAGGGTCACATCCGCGCCCAGCACACCGCCGGCTTCGTTGATCTCCTGAACGGCCAATTCGGCACCAGCGAACTCGGGCGGGCCGAGGAAGGCCAAGTTGCCCGTCTCCGGGAGCACCGTGGCGATGTTCAGCACACCGTCGCCCTCGCCGGCACACGCCGGTGCGGCCTGGACGGTCTCGCTGCCTTCGCCAGGGTCGGCGTCGGTCGTCTCCGGGGCGTCAGTGCTCTCCGGCGCATCGGTGGTCTCCGGGGCGTCGGTGGTCTCCGGGGCATCGGTGCTCGCTGGAGCGTCAGTGGTCTCCGAACCGCTTCCGCCGGCGTCGTCGTCGCTGCCGCACGCGGCGGCGACCATGGTCAGGCCGACGAGGAGTGCACCGACGCGCTTCGCGCGTGATTTCTGCATGTTGTGGTTTCTCCCCCTTGTTGGGGTACGGACGGGTTTGCCCGCACTCATAAGGTGCGACGATTCTAGGCATCGTCGCCTGAGGATGGAAGGCACTACGGTTTCGGCCCTGTGAACGACTCCCCAGTGCCCGATGCCGGATCCGAGGTCCGCTACCAGGTCGCCGACCACGTGGCCACGCTGACACTCGATGCTCCCGAGCGCATGAACACGATCTCGCCGACCATGTTGCGCGAGATCAGCGAGCGCTTGCTGGAGGCCGATGCCGACCCGGACGTGCGTTGCATCGTGCTCACCGGCGCCGGCCGGGCGTTCTGCGCCGGTCTCGACCTGCAGGCCCAGATGGCGGGGCCGAAGGGCGGGCTCGGCAGCCTGACGGGCACGTCAGGGCCGCCGCCGGGCGAGTTCGACCTGCGGTCCGCGCCACCGGTCGTGCTGCACAACATCGACACGCCGACGATCGCCGCACTCAACGGCGGCGCCGCCGGGTACGGACTCGACATGGCGCTCGGCTGCGACATCCGCGTCGCTGCCGACACCGCCAAGCTCAACTCCGGCTTCGCCAAGCGCGGCATCCTCCCCGAGAGCGGCGGCACGTGGCTGTTGCCACGCATGGTCGGGTATGCGAAGGCGGCGGAGATCGCGTTCACGGGTCGCACGCTGACAGCGGCGGAGGCGCTCGAGCTCGGGATCGTCAACCAGGTCGTGCCGGCCGACGAGCTCGCGGGAGCTGCTGGAGCGCTGGCAGCAGAGATCGCCGCCAACGCCCCGCTCGCCGTGCGGGCGATCAAGCGGATGATGCGTGCCGCGGAGACCGAGACGTTCGAGCAGAACGTGCACCACGTGTTCCTCCAACTCCTGCCGTTGTTGCGCACCGACGACTTCGCCGAGGGTGTCGCCGCGTTCATGGAGAAGCGGCAGCCGGAGTTCCGCGGCCGGTGACCGCCGAGACCCAGCCCGTCCGCCAGCCGATCGGCCTGCTCGACGGCCTGGCGACCACGCGGGCGATCCGCCGGTACACCGACGACCCGATCCCCGACGAGGACCTCGCCTCGATCTTGTGGCATGCCGGTCGCGCGCCGTCGGGGACGAACCGCCAACCGTTCCGCTTCCTCGTACTGCGCGACGGCGAGCGTGCGGCGGCGGCCAAGGCGCTGCTCGGCGAGTCGTTCCGCGCCGGTTGGGCGACGAAGCGGGAGGCCGACGGGTTCCGGCCATCGCGCTTTGCCGACTCGATGCAGCGCTACGTCGATCGGTTCGAGTCGACGCCGGTCGTGGTGCTCGTGTGTCTCGAGCGATACCGCAAGCCGTCGCCGTACGAGGGGGCATCGGTGTACCCGGCGTGTCAGAACCTGCTGCTCGCCGCCCGGGCGCTCGGGTACGGCGGGGCGTTGACGATGTGGCACTTCGGCGTCGAGACCGAACTGCGCGAGCTGCTCGAGATCCCCGACGGTGTGGCCTTGTCGGCGTGCATCACGCTCGGCGTCCCCGAAGGGCGCCACGGTCCGGTGCGCCGTCGCCCGATCGCCGAGATCGTGCACGACGGTCGCTGGGGTGAACCTGCCTCGTGGCTCTGAGCGTCGCACGACACGGATAGGGTCCACGGCCGTGCCGTTCGTCGCCGGCGTCGACTCGTCCACCCAATCCACGAAGGTCGAGATCCGCGACCTCGACTCGGGCGAGGTGGTGGCTGCCGCGTCTGGCGCACATCCGCCGGTCACGCCGCCGGTGAGCGAGCAGGATCCAGCGGCGTGGTGGGCTGCGTTCGGCGAGGCCTGGGCTGACGCGACGGCGCGCATCCCCGGGGGAGCGGCCGCCGTGCAGGCGATCAGTGTCGCTGGCCAGCAGCACGGGATGGTCGCCCTCGACGCGGACGATCAGCCGATCCACCCGGCCAAGCTGTGGAACGACACCGAGAGCGCGCCCGATGCGGGGTGGCTGCGCAAGCAACTCGCTGGCGACGATGACGACGGCGCCGCGGCGTGGGCCGAGGCGGTCGGCTTGGTGCCGGTCGCCGCGTACACCGCCACCAAGTTGTCGTGGCTGCACCGGTCGCACCCTGACGCGTGGGCGCGATTGGCACGGGTGCTGTTGCCCCACGACTACCTGACGTTCCGACTCACCGGGCGGTACACGACCGATCGCGGCGATGCCTCGGGCACCGGCTACTGGTCGCCGGCCGCGGGAGAGTACCGCTGGGACCTGCTCGAGATCATCGATCGGGATCGCGACTGGTCGTCGGTCGTGCCGACGGTGCTCGGTCCGCTCGATGTCGCCGGTGTGTGGCACCCGCACGGCGGGCCATCCGAGGGCATCCGCGTGGCGGTCGGCACGGGCGACAACATGGGCGCGGCGCTCGGACTCGGGCTCGCCCAGGGCGACGCCGCGGTCTCGATCGGCACGTCGGGAACCGCGTTCACGGTCGCCGAACATCCGGTCGCCGACGTTTCGGGTGCGGTGGCGGGGTTCGCCGACGCCACGGGCCGCTTCTTGCCGCTCGTGTGCAACTCGAACGCGGCGAAGGTGCTCGACGCGTTCGCCCGACTGCTCGGGGTCGACCACGACGAGTTCGATCGCCTCGCACGTGCAGCTGCCGACGACGGCTCGGCGATGGCCGCTCCGGTGCTGCTTCCTTACTTCGACGGCGAGCGCACGCCCGACCGGCCCAACGCCACGGGTGTCCTGGCCGGGCTGCGCAGCGACGTCACTCGTGAGCAGGTGGCCTTCGCCGCGGTCGCTGGTGTCGCCTGCGGACTGCTCGATGCCGTCGATGCCTTGCGTTCCATCGCGCCGCTCACGGGCTGCATCGTGCTGACCGGCGGCGGGGCGCGATCACGGGCGCTGCAGGGGGTCATCGCCGGCCAGCTCGACCATCCCGTGACGCTCGCCGCCGTCGACGAAGCGGTGGCCACCGGAGCCGCGGTCCAGGCCGCAGCCATCGCCGGTGGCGAGGATCACGCCGCGGTGCAGGCGCGGTGGGAACTCGGTCACGGTGCCCGGGCGGTGGCCGTCGAGCCGATCCCCGCGCCCGACCTGCGCGAGCGGTACGCGACGCTGCGCGACGCGGCCGGCTGAACGCGGTGGACCGCGAACCGCACGAGGTGCTGGGGCTCCGGCCCGATGCCGCCGTCGAGCAGATTCACGACGCCCGGCGCAGGTTGGCGACGCAGCATCATCCCGACCGTGGTGGCGATGCGGCGCTGATGCGGGAGATCAACGCCGCCGCGGACGCGCTGCTCCGCGAGCGGGCAGCAGACCGCGCCACCACGCCAGAACCGTCCCCACCAGCACCCGCCCCGCCAGCACCCACCACGCCAGCGCCGACCACGCCAGCGTCGTCGTCGGCGATGCGCGTGGCCCGCGACGTTCCCTCGTTCACGGTCGAGGCGCTCCCGGTGGTGACGTTCGAGGCGCTGGTGATCGTCGCGTCGTGGATCGGCGAGGTGCTCGACGACGACCCTCCGTATCGCCTCGACGCGTACCTCGACGCCAGCCGTGGCGCTCCGCTCGACTGCTGGTGTCGGCTCGACATCGTCCCCGACGCCGGTGCGTCGACCGTCAGCATCGCCGTCGGCGGGCTCGACGGCGCGCCTCCCCCCGACGTCGACGTCGTGCGCGACGCCTGGATCGCCAACCTCAACGTCCTCGACTGGCCCGATTCCCCCTGACGATCGAGCCAACCCCGAAAAATGTCCGTTTCGTGCCGCGGTGCGAGACGTCGCGGACATTTTTCGGGCTCGGACGCGTTCGGGTCAGCGTCGGCGGGGGGCGGCGGCCTTCGTGAGGCGGTCGCGGATGGCGTGGCCGAGTCCTGCCGCGGGTGGGAGGACGGCCACGACCGTCGGGACGCCGCGCCGGTCGGCGTCGCGCAGCGTGGCATAGAGGTCACGGGCGTACGCGCCGAGTTCGTCGGTGCGGTCGAGGACCTCGCTGTCCCGATGCGCCTCGGCGAGCGCTTCAGCAGACGCGATGTCGTCGGCGAGGAGCACCTGGCACCGCGGTGCGTAGTGCGAGGCGAGCATTCCGCTCGCCCGGCTCGGCCCGCTGGCGGTGGCAACCTCCCCGAGCAGCGTGTGGACCTCCTCCGGCGTGATCGCCCCGGCGCGCAGGATCTGTGGGGGCGTCGACGTGCAATCGACGATCGTGCTCTCGACACCGACGGGGGAGGAGCCGCCATCGAGGATCACGTCGATGGCGGGATCGAGCCGGTCACCGAGCTCGTCGAGCACGTCGGCGGCCGAGGTCGGGCTGACCGACCCGAAGCGGTTCGCCGACGGGGCCGCGACTCCACCACCGAATCGTTCGAGCAGCTCGAGCGCCATCGGATGGGCGGGCACTCGCACGCCGACGGTGTCGCGCCCGCCCGTGACCTCGTCGAGCACGCCCGGCGCACGCGGCACGATGACCGTCAGCGGGCCCGGCCAGGCCATCTCGGCGAGCTGTGTCGCGGCGCGTGGGAACTCGGCGGCCCAGTCGCGCGCGGCATCGAGCGACGTGACGTGGACGATCAGCGGATGGCCTGTCGGCCGCCCCTTGACGGAGTAGATGCGGCGTACGGCGGCAGGATCGGAAGCGTCCGCGGCGAGGCCGTAGACCGTCTCGGTCGGGATGGCGACGAGTCCGCCGGCGCGCAGGCAGCGCAGTGCGCGTTCGATGTCGGTGGTGACGAGCCCGGCGTCGGACACGGGGTCAGACGGCGCCGAGGAACTCGAGCGCGGCGTCGAAGAACCCGAACGACTCGGGTGTGGCGAAGTGGTCCACGCCGCGCAGCGTCACGAGCCGTCCGTCGGGGAAGGCCGCGGCGAGCTCGTCGGCTGGGTGCACGAAGTCGTGGTCGCCGACCACCACGAGCACCGGGCAGGTGACGCGGGCGCAGTCCTCGGGCGTGAGCTGCGGCGCCGGTGGCCGCTTCATGACCGCCGTGAGGGCGGCGATGTCGTTGTCGGGCTGGCTCGCGTACTGGGTGAACAGGCGAACGGTGTTGTCGAGCGTGGACGCGTCGCCGCCGGCCGCGACGAGCTCGAGCCCGGCGACGATCGCTTTCGTGCCGGCGTCGTCCGGCTGGAAGATGTTCCGTCCGATTCCCGCTAGCACGATCCGCTGGAAGCGATCCGGTTCGGCGCTCGCCAGCCGGAGGAGCGTCATCGCGCCGAGCGAGAATCCGATCGCGTCGACCTGGTCGTCGCCGATGGTGTCGCGAATGCGGCCCGCGAGGTCGGCGTAGTCGGCGGGATCGTGGGGCTTCGGTGCCGCACCGTGGCCGAGCAGGTCGACCCCGCGTACCTCGATCCCCGCGTCTTCCAACAACGCGCTGAACCCGCTCCGCTCCCACGTGGACGCGAACGATCCGCCCCATCCATGGACGAGCACGACCGGCGCCGTCATCGCCGCGCCTCCCGAACGGACGCCGCGGACGTGATGGGCGTGTGGGGAACGCGAGCGAGTGCCGGGTCGGACGTCTGAGCCATAGCGCCCCATTGTGGCCCACCAGCCGACCTCGCGCCCGCGGCAGGGAAGGAGGCCCTAGCCTGTTGGCGCTCGTTCCGACGGGCGTCGCAGCACGGTCGGCGCCCACTCTCGATGCCAGGTCTTCTCCACATGCGCTTGCTCCATCCCGATCCCGGCTACGACCTGACCTACAGCGACGTGTTCATGGTGCCCAGCCTGTCCGACATCGGGTCGCGGATGGACGTCGACCTCACGACGCCCGACGGCATCGGCACGACGATCCCGATCGTCGTCTCCAACATGACCGCCGTGGCCGGGCGCCGAATGGCCGAGACCGTCGCCCGCCGCGGTGGCGTGGCGATCCTCCCGCAGGACATCCCCATCGACGTCGTCGGCAAGGTGATCGACTACGTCAAGCGGCGTCACACCGTGTTCGAGACGCCGATCACACTCGGACCCGACGCAACGATCGCCGAAGCGCTGTCGCTGATCCACAAGCGCGCCCACGGGGCGATCGTCGTCGTCGACAACGGTGACCCGGTCGGCGTGTTCACCGAGGGCGACGGCGACGGGTTCGACCGCTTCGCCCAACTGCGCAACGTGATGAGCTCGAGCCTCCACATCTTGCAGCCTGACATCGCCCCCGAGCGCGCGTTCGACTATCTGGACCGCAACCGGCTGAAGGTCGCGCCGGTCGTCGACGACGGCGGACACCTCCTCGGGGTGATCACCCGCGAAGGTGCGTTGCGGTCGTCGATCTACACGCCCGCCGTCGACGCCGATGGACGACTGATGGTCGGCGTCGCGGTCGGCATCAACGGCGACCCCGCGACGCGGGCGACTGCGCTCGCCGATCACGGCGCCGACGTGCTCGTGATCGACACCGCCCACGGGCATCAGACGCGCACACTGCGGGCGATCGAGGCGGTCCGGGCGGTGCTGCCCGACGCGAAGATCGTCGCCGGCAACGTCGTGACGGCCGATGGCACGCGCCAACTGATCGAAGCCGGTGCCGACATCGTCAAGGTCGGCGTCGGCCCTGGCGCGATGTGCACCACGCGCATGATGACCGGCGTCGGGCGACCGCAGTTCAGCGCCGTCGTGGAATGCGCCGACGAGGCGCGCCGACACGGGCGCCACATCTGGGCCGACGGTGGCGTGCGCTTCCCGCGCGACGTCGCCCTCGCCCTCGCCGGCGGTGCATCGAACGTGATGTTCGGGTCATGGCTGGCGGGAACGTACGAGTCCGCCGCCGACACGATGCGCGACGCCGACGGTCGGCTCTACAAGGAGAGCTTCGGCATGGCCTCCAACCGTGCCGTCAAGCACCGCACGCAGGGCGAGCACGGCTTCGAGCGGGCGCGCAAGGAGCTCTTCGAGGAGGGCATCAGCACGTCGCGGATGTACGTCGATGCCGACCGCCCGGGCGTCGAGGACATCATCGACCAGATCGTGGCGGGACTTCGCTCGGCGTGCACCTATGCGGGGGCCGACTCGATCGAGGCGTTCGGTGAGCGGGCGATCGTCGGCGTGCAGAGCACCGCTGGCTACGACGAGGGCCGCCCACTCGGCGTGTCCTGGTGAACGCGGCGATCGTGACCCGCTCGTGATGGCCCTCGACGACTCCGATGCGGCGACACCTGTGATCGTGGCCATCGACGGACCGGCGGGGGCCGGCAAGTCGACGGTCGGGCGCGCCCTCGCCGCTCGCCTCGGGTTGCACTACCTCGACACCGGCGCGATGTATCGGGCGGTGACGTTCGCCGTGTTGCGTCGTGGTCTCGACCCGCACGACGAGGAGTCCGTCGCCGCCGTCGCCGAGGACATCGACCTCGCGGTCGGCGACAAGGGCGTCCACGTCGACGGTGTGGACGCGTCGATCGAGATCCGTGGCCGGGAGGTCACCGCCGCGGTGAGCGCCGTGGCAGCCAACAGCCGTGTGCGTGCTGAGCTGGTGCGCCGCCAGCGCGAGTGGGTCGCCGCGCAAGGTGGCGGTGTGGTCGAAGGACGCGACATCGGCTCGGTCGTGTTCCCGAACGCGACGCTCAAGCTGTACGTGACCGCGTCACCGCGGATTCGTGCTCAGCGCCGCGTCGCCGAGATCGGCGGCGACGTCGACGAGGTCGAAGCGTCGATCATCGAACGCGACCGCAAGGACTCGACACGCGCCGACAGCCCGCTGACCGAGTCGTCGGACGCTGTCGTGGTCGACACGAGCGGTCTGACGGTCGACGAGGTCGTGGCACACATCACCGAGGTCCTGGGGGAGCGATCGGACCGATGAGCAAGCCGAAGACGCGCCTCGCCTCGGATTCGTTGGCGAGTCGGGCGACATATCGCGTGTTCCGATCCCTCGTGTGCTGGTTCACGATCGCCCTCACGCGCATGCACATCGAGGGCAAGGACAACTTGCCGTCGAGCGGCGCGTATGTGCTCGCGCCGGTGCACCGCAGCTACGTCGACACGCCGATCACCGCCTGCGTCACGACCCGGCGAGTTCGCTTCATGGGCAAGCAGGAGATGTGGAAGTACGGGCCGATCGGCTGGTTGATCTCCGCGCTCGGCGCGTTCCCCGTGAACCGTGGCACCGCCGATCGCGAGGCCCTGCAGCGCTGCATCACCGTGCTCGACCTCGGCGAGCCGCTCGTCTTGTTCCCGGAAGGGGAGCGCAAGGATGGTCCGGTCGTGCACCCGCTGTTCGACGGCGCCGCGTACGTGGCGGCACGCGCTGGTGTGCCGATCATCCCGGTCGGGATCGGGGGCTCGGCGCGGGTGATGCCCCGCCACGCGAAGATGCTCCACCCGCGCAAGGTGCACGTCGTGATCGGCGAACCGATCGTCGCCGAGCGCGGTGCCAGCGGGCGCGTGCCGCGGGCCGCGATCCGCGAGGTGACCGACCAGCTGCACGCCGAGCTGCAACGCCTGTTCGACGTCGCCGAGTCCCGCGTCGGCTGAATCAGCAACAGGGAGGGGCCCGTCCCCTTCCGTTGCCTATTCGCCGGAGAAGAACGCGACGAGGGCAGATGCCAGGTGGGCGGGGTCGTCGACCCCGCACATCTCGCGGGCCGAGTGCATCGACAGCTGGGGCACACCGACGTCGACGGTGTCGATGCCGAGGCGGGTCGATGTGATCGGCCCGATCGTCGAGCCGCACGGCATGTTGTTGCGCGACACGAACACCTGCCATGGCACTCCGGCCGACTCGCACGCTCGCTGGAACGCGGCGGCCGTGGTGGCCGACGTCGCGTAGCGCTGGTTGCTGTTGACCTTGATCGCCGGCCCGGCGTTGACCATCGGGCGGTGACCCGGTTCGTGGCGCTCGGGATAGTTCGGGTGCACCGCATGGGCGTTGTCGGCGGACACGCACATCGACGCGGCGAGTGCCCGGTGCCGGTCCTCGGCCGTGCCGCCACGGGCGGCAACGATCCGGTCGATGACGGTCTCGAGCAGCGGCCCGGCGGCGCCGGTGACGCTCGACGAGCCGACCTCCTCGTGATCGTTGAGGACGATCAGTGAGATCGAGTCACCGGGTGTCGCCCGCACGAGGGCGTCGGTCGCCGCCCAACACGACAGCTGGTTGTCGAGCCGCCCGGAGGCGAGCAGCGAGCGGTCGGCGCCCAACACCGCTGCCCCCTGGACGTCGTACAGGCACAGCTCCCACCACACCGGTGAGATGGCCGGTGAATGGCCGCCGGCGAGCGCGCCGACCCACTCGGCGAACTCGCCCTCACGCGCTGCACCGACACCCCACACAGGCGTCAGGTGCTGCTGCGTGTCGAGCACCAGCCCGCCGCCGTTGACGTCGCGGTCGAGGTGCACGGCGAGCTGCGGGACGCGGGCGACGGCGAAGCCGGAGTCGACGAGCGCGGTGGCGCCGTCACGATCCACGAGGCGTCCGGCGATCGCCAGGTCCCGGTCGAGCCAGCTGTTGTTCAAGATGCCGCCGTAGACCTCGACGCCGAGCTGCTTCCAGCCGACGCTGCCGGTGTCGGGCCGTGGCTTGATGCGCAGGCATGGCGAGTCGGTGTGGGCGCCGACGATGCGCATCGGTGCCGACGGCACGCCGCCGCCGGACGGGAGTCGCCAGGCGACGAGCGCGCCGCCGCGCACCACGTAGCCCGCTTCGGGCAGCGCCTCCCACGCCTCCGTCTCGTCGAGACGTTCGAATCCGGTCAGCCGGGAGGCACTCGACTCCACGGCGTGCCACGGCGATGGCGACGCGTCGAGGTAGGCGATCAGATCGTCGAGCGGCTCACTCGTTCGCGACGTGGTCACTGGAACAGTCCGATCGGGAGTCCGCTGCCGCGCAGGTGGGACGTCTCGTTGAGCGTGAGCACGGCCCGCTCACCGCTCGACGCCGCGGCGAAGCGGTTGATCGAGGTGTAGTTCGGATAGAAGAAGCCGGGACCCGATGTGGTGAGCCCGAGCACGTGGGCGGCGTAGACGTTGATCACCCCACCGTGACACACGACAGCGATCCGCTCGCCGCGGTGGGCGCCGATGATCGCCTCGACGGCACTCACGACGCGGTCGCGGAACTCGTCTTCGCTCTCGTCGGATTCACTGTCCCACGCGCCGCTGAGCAGCGCCTGCCACCGGGGATCGTTGGTCGCCTTCAGCTCCTCGACCGGCACGTACTCGGGGCTGTTGCGATCCCACTCGGCCACGTCGGGTTCGATGCGTACGTCGACTCGCTGGAGCCGGGCGACGGGAGCCGCGGTCTGGCGGGCGCGGGCGAGGGGACTCGCGTAGATGGCGTCGAGGCGCTCGGACTCGAGATAGGTGGCGAGCAGGTCCGCCTGTTCGAGTCCGGGGGGCGCGAGCTCGGGATCGGCGGCAACGATCTCGCCGTCGATCGGGGTGAGCTCACGCCGCACCGGCAACGCGTGACGGACGAGCAACAGTTCCACGATCGGATAGACAATCAGAAATGGCCCCCCGCACGAAGATCGTGGCCACCCTCGGCCCTACGAGCGAAGATCCCGCCACGCTGGCGGCGCTGATCGACGCCGGCACCGACGTGGTCCGGCTCAACCTCAGCCACGGACCGCTCGACGACCACCTGGCACGGCTCGACCTCGTTCGTCGCGTCGCCGCCGAGCGCGGCCGCACGGTCGCCGTGCTCGCCGATCTGCCCGGGCCGAAGATCCGCTGTGGGTCGTTCCCCGAAGGTGGGGTCGAGCTCCTCGCCGGCACCACGATCCTGCTCCGGCCCGGGGAGGGGCCGAGCGATGCGGTCTGCATCCACGTCGACTACCCGACGCTCCTCACCGACCTCACCATCGGCAGCCGGGTACAGCTCGGTGACGGCGCGGTGGCGATGCTGGTCGTTGCCGTCGACGCCGACGCGGCCACGGCGCGCATCGAGACCGGTGGGCAGGCGAACGGCCGTCCTGGCGTGCACCTGTCCTCGGAGACGCTCCGGCTGCCGTCGCCCACCGAACGTGACCTCGAGCTCGCCGACGTCGTCGCCGCGGCCGGCGTGGAGTTCATCGCCGTCTCGTTCGTGCGCGCCGCGTCGGACCTCGACCGCGTGCGCGAGATCGTCGGTGACCGCGCCCAGCTCGTCGCCAAGATCGAGACCACCGCGGCGGTGCATCACCTGCCCGAGATCCTCCGCGCCACCGATGCGGTGATGGTCGCCCGCGGCGACCTCGGCATCGACTGCCCGATCGAAGACGTGCCACACCTGCAGAAGGACATCGTGCGGCGCTGCGTCGAGGCGGGCATCCCCGTGATCACGGCGACGCAGATGCTGGAGTCGATGATCACGGCGCCGTCGCCGACGCGAGCCGAGGTCAGCGATGTCGCCAATGCGGTGTTCGACGGCACCGACGCGTTGATGCTGTCGGGCGAGACGGCGATCGGCAGGGATCCGGCCGCCGTCGTGCGCACGATGGCCCGGATCGCGGCGCGGGCCGAGTCGGAAGCGGCGTATCGCCAGTGGGCGGACCGCCTCGGCCGCGTCCAGCGCGACCCCGATCGCCCGTTGCCGTTCGACGCGGTCACGGCCGCGCTCACGCACGCCGCGTTCCAAGCCGCCTACGACGCCAAGGTGTCGGCGATCTTGTGCTGCACACGTAGCGGGCGCACGGCGCGGGCGATGGCCCGCTTTCGTCCGGCGGCGAAGATGGTCGGGTTGTCGCCCGACATCGGGATCGCCCGTTCGATGGCGCTGAGCTGGGGCGTCGAACCGCTCCAGGTCGACGTGTACGGCAGCACCGACGAGATGGTGTGGTTCGCCGTCGAGACGGCGCTGCGCGCCCATTGCATCCGGGGTGGCGACACGGTGCTGGTGCTCGCCGGCGCTCCGTCGACCGAACTGTTGCCGAGCGGTGATGGCAGCACCGACGTGTTGAGGATCGTCCGTGTCGCGTGAATCCGGCCCGGGCTCCAACGTGTGGTCCGAGGTGGCCGGAGCTGCGACCGATCCCGTCGTGGTGCTCGTGCACGGCTCGATGGACCGTTCCGCGGGATTGCTCCGACTCAGCCGTCGGCTCGATCGTTCGCACCGTGTGGTGCGCTTCGATCGCCGTGGATACGGACGTTCGCTCGCGGTCGGCCCGCCGCACACCGTCGCTGCCAACGTCGACGACCTGGAGGCGCTCGTCGAGCGGTACCGACGCCACGAATCGGATCGGGTGCTGCTGTTCGGTCACAGCTTCGGCGGCAACATCGCGCTCGGCCTGGTCGCCCGTCGTCCCGACCTCGCCGCCGCCGCGGCGATCTACGAGACACCGATGTCGTGGCTGTCGTCGTGGCCGTCATCGTCGACGGGCAGCACCGCGAGCGGCGCGGCGGCCGCCGCCGAGACCCCAGCGGCGGCGGCGGAGGCGTTCATCCGCCGGATGGTCGGCGATGCCGCATGGGAGCGGCTCCCGCCGTCCAAGCAGGACCAACGGCGCGCCGAGGGAACCGCGATGGTCGCCGAGCTCGCCGACCTGCGCGTCGACCCGCCGTGGGTGCCCGACGACATCGTCGTTCCGTTGCTCACGATCTGCGGCGAACACGGCCGCGATCACCACCGCCACGGGATGCGACGCGTCGCCGACCTCGTGGCCGACGGCCGGATGGTGGAGGTCCTCGGCGCCGGCCATCCGGGCCCGCACACCCATGCCGACGCGGTCGCCGCGGCGTTCACACAGTTCGTGTCGTCGCTCGACGTCGGCTGACGAGGAGACACACGGCCGCGAGGACCGCCGCCGCCGCTGACAGCGCGCCGGTACCGGCGACCCCGTAGCGGCTGTAGAGCCAACCGCTGCCGATCGCGGCGATGGCGCGGGCGATCGTGCCGACGCCGTTGGAGATGGCGATCGTCGCGCCGCGCGCGGTGGGCATCGCCTCGCTGACCAGGGACAACGACGTCACGAAGCCGAACTCGAAGCCGAGCAGGAACACGACGATCCCGGCGATCCCGAGCCACAGCTCGCTCGCCGCGACCATCATCATCAGCCCGACGACGAGCGTGGCGAGGCCCGCCAGTGTGCTGCGCAGCTTGCCGACCCGGTCGGCGAACGTGGCGACGCTGAGGCTGGCGGTGAGCTCGGTGGCGCCGAATGCGATCGCCACGATCCCGATGCCGCCGGTCGACACACCGAACTCGTTGTCGAGCCAGCTCCCGGAGATGACGAACACCGACAGCCCGGCCATCGCCGTGAGCGCCGAGCCGACCATCACGAACCATGCGGCCATCGTGATGCCACCGTCGTGCGCCGCAGAGAGCGTCGCGGACGGCACGACGGGAGTGGTGGCGATCCTCGGCGGCGGGCCCGACGGCGACACCGTGAGGCGCACCATGGCCGCGGTGGCGAGCGAGGCGATCGCCACGGCGATGAACGGTGCCCGCCAGCCGAACCCGTTGATCACGAGCGCGATCAGTGGCGCGCCGACCAACATGGCGATCGCCCACGACGTCTCGAAGAAGCCGATCGAGCGGGCGCGCCATCGGTAGTCGACGCGATGGGCGATCCATGCCTGACCAGCGACGGTGAGATTGGCGACGCCGAGCACGAGCAGGAACGTCGCCACCGCGAACGCGGCGATGTTGCCGACGAGCGCGACGAGCGCCGACGCGGCGATCACCACCAGGCTGATCACCATCACCGCCCGCTCGCGACCGCGGTCGAGATGGCGTCCGACGACGACGGTCGACATGCCCGCCAGCTCGCCGACACCGAGGACGGTCGTGAGCTGGGCGGTCGTCGCCTGGAACGCGCGCTCCAGCGTCGGCAAGAACAGCGGGATCCAGCGCAGTGCGACGTTGGCGACCGTCTTCGCTCCCGTCAGGCGCGCCAGGTCGGCAGCGGGCACGGCCGAGCGGTCGAGGTCGGCGGCGGGTCGGTCCGGCGGCGTCACCCGTCGCCGTCGACGGTGTCGTCGGCGGGGCCGGGGTCGCCGATCGTGATGGTGAACCCGAAGAACGAGCACTCCGT
This sequence comes from uncultured Ilumatobacteraceae bacterium, assembly GCA_964592115.1. GTDB lineage: Bacteria > Actinomycetota > Acidimicrobiia > Acidimicrobiales > Ilumatobacteraceae > Sva-07. The sequence continues at coordinate 4,289 of CAZQCP010000047.1, read as the reverse complement.
GTCGTCGATGGTGACATCGGCGCCGGCGCGCTCGTAGCTCGCTTGCACCTTGTCGGCGCAGTCCTGCAACGACGCCCGTTGACTCCAGACCGCGAACGCCAACGCACCGAGCACGACGACCGCGATCACCTTCTGGACGATGGTCCGCATCAGCCAGAGCGCGGCGATCGCGCCGAGCACGAAGACGACCGCGACGACGACGGCGATGAGCTTCGCCTCGTCGAGCGTCAGAGCGAACACCGAGATTGCCGGCACGCAGGCGACTGTACGCTGCGCCCGTGCCCGATCAGCCGATCCACATGTCGTCCGGCCTGCCGACCACCGTGCTCCCCGACGTCGATCCCGAGCTCCTCGATCGGCTCGCCGCCGCGTTGGAGCTGCCGTTCGACGAGCGGCGAGCGGCGGTGGCCGAGGTCGTCGCGTCGTCACCGCGGATGCTCGAGGGCTGGGCGGCGCTCGGCGATCTCGGTCGTGACACGATCGAGCGGTACGCCGCGTACCGGGTCGGCTATCACCGCGGGCTCGACGCGCTGCGGGCCAACGGATGGCGGGGGAGCGGGTACGTGCGCTGGTCGGCGCCGACCAACCGAGGGTTTCTCCGTGCCCTGCGCGGGCTCGCCGAGATGGCCGCAGCCATCGGTGAGCACGACGAAGCCGACCGCTGCCAGACGTTCCTCCTGCAGCTCGACCCATCCGGCGACATCGACCGCTGAGCTCGCCGTCGGCGGGCTCCGCTACCGTGACGCGATGGCCGACGGCGACCGCGCGTGGCTGGCCGGGGCGGTGCTGACCGGTGGCGCGAGCCGCCGGATGGGCAGGGACAAGGCGACGCTCGCGGTCCACGGCCGGCCGATGGCGGCGCGCGTTGCGTCGGCACTCGTCGGCGCCGGTTGTGCTCCGGTGATCGCGGTCGGCGGGGAAGCAGCAGCGCTGCGGGTGACCGGCCTCGACGTGGTGCCCGACGACCGTCGCGGCGTCGGGCCGATCGGTGGCGTCCTCGGCGCGCTGACGCACTTCGCCGGCAACCGCGGAGTGACCCACGTCGCCGTCGTCGCCTGCGACCTTCCGTTGCTGATCGCACCGGCGCTCGCCCCGCTGGTCGCTGCTGCTGGCGGTACGCCGACAGTCGATGTCGTCGTCGCCACCGCCGACGGACGGCTGGAACCTGCGGTGGCGATCTGGGCGGTCGCCGCCCGCGACCGGGTCGTCGCGCTCGTCGATGGCGGGACGCGGGCGCTGCACGACGTGATCGGGGAGTTGCGCTCGGTGCGGGTGCCCGTCGACGCCGCCCCGCTGCTCAACGTGAACCGGCCCGGCGACGTGCCCGCTGGCGGATGGCGCAGCGCTGAGTACCCTGGGGATTCGTGAGCATCTCCGAGATCTCGGTGCAGGAACTGGCGAAGCTTGGACCCGACGTGAAGATCGTCGACGTCCGTGAGCCCGCGGAGTGGACCGAGGCCCACATCGCGACCGCGGTGCACATCCCGCTGGCGACGGTCCCCGACCGGGTCGACGCGTTCGACGGTTCGCCGACCTACATCATCTGCCGGTCGGGAGGGCGCAGCATGCAGGCGTGCGGCTTCCTCGATGCCGAACACGACCTCGACGTGGTCAACGTCACCGGCGGCATGCTGGCGTGGATCGACGCGGGATACGAGTTGGACGTCGGCGGTGACTGACGCGCCGATCGAGTACCGCTGGGTCGACGCCCAGGCTGATCTCGACGACGTCGTTGCCGCCGTTCGCAGCCAGCCGCGCTACGCGCTCGACACGGAGTTCCACCGTGAGCGGACGTACTTTCCCAAGCTCGCGCTCGTCCAGATCGCGTGGACCGACGAGGGTCGTCAGCGAACGGTCCTCGTCGATCCGCTCGCCGTGGACGCGAAGGTGCTGGCGACGTTGTTCGACTCCGAGTCGCTGTGCGTGATCCACGCCGCTCAGCAGGACCTCGACGTGCTCACCCACGCCGTCGGTGCAGTGCCCCGCAACCTCTTCGACACGCAGCTCGCCGCCGGGTTCGTCGGCTACGGCACGCCGTCGCTGGTGTCGTTGCTGCAGGGCGAGATCGGCGTGCACCCGCCGAAGGGTGATCGCTTGACGGACTGGTTGCGACGACCGTTGACCGACAGCCAGCGCCTGTACGCGGCGTCAGATGTCGAGTACCTGCTCGACGTCCACGAGCGCCTCGTCGCCAAGCTCGCCGATGCCGGACGCTTGACGTGGGCGGCCGATGCCTGCGAGGAGCTGCGCCAGAAGCCGGTCAGTGGTGCCGCGCCGGAAGACGCCTGGTTGCGCCTCAAAGACGCCCGCTCGCTGCGCGGGCCGGGCCGGTCGATCGCCCGCAGCGTCGCCGCGTGGCGCGAGCGGCGGGCGATGCGAACCGACGTTCCGGTCCGCCAGGTGCTCCCCGACCTCGCCGTGCTGGGGATCTCACAGCGAGCGCCGAAGAACCTCGCCGAGCTCGCCCAGGCGCGCGGCGTCGATGATCGCCACTCCCGCGGCAACATCGCCGAGGAGATCCTGGAAGCGGTGCGCGACGCCCGTGATGCCCCGCCACCCGCCGCACCGCCGTCTGCCGACGATCTCGACCGCTCGCTGCGTCCTGCGGTGACCCTGGTGTCCGCGTGGGTCGCCCAGCTGGCGCGCGATCAGCAGCTCGATCCGGCCCTCCTGGCCACGCGCGCCGACATCGTGGCGTTCCTGCGCGGCGACGAGCAGGCTCGCCTGGCGGCGGGTTGGCGCCGAGAGCTCGTCGGCGATGGCGTCGGCCGTCTCGTGTCCGGCCAGGCCGGGCTGACGTTCGACGGCAACGGCGGACTGCGTCTCACCGACATCGCCGGCTGATCCTGTCCGGTTTTGGCCGAAGGCCGAGAAATCCCCGGTCAGGCCGCTAGCCTGTCTCCCCAATGTCAGCTTTCTAGTGTCGATTGGGAGCCCTGTCGTGAAGAAGGGTCGTCATCGCCGGTTCGAAGAGGCGAGAAAACTGAAGCAGTCCGGGCCAGGGGCGTTCGACCTCGGGTTCGGGGATCGGTCTGCGCCCACCAAGGCGTACGACGACGACGAGGACGGCGACGACGAGTACGCCGCCTTGGCGGAGAAGTACGGCGTCACCTTCGACGACGACGACGACGCTGACTGACCCGACCCCTCAGCGGCGCACCGCGGGGTGGGGGAGCGGGACCCAGCCCGGCCGCTCGAACAGTTCGACCATCGTGTCGTAGGCAGCCTGCCCGATGAGTTCGACGATGTCGTCGCGCGCTGACACGTAGAGCGGTTCGGCGCCCACGAACGCGTCGGGCTCCTCGGTGCACCACCAGCCGAAGTCGCGCCCGCCCTCGCCCCAGTCACGGCGCTTCCACTCCCGCAGCCGCGACGTGACGTGGCCGTTCTCGTCGGTCGAGTGCTCGAGGCGGATCGGCACCTGCCAGCACACCGACGGCTTCCAGTCCATCGGCCGCTCGTCCGCCTCCAACGCGGCGATGTGCAGCGCGCACCCGGTGCCGCCTTCGAAACCGGGGCGGTTGAGGAAGATGCACGCACCGTCGACGATGCGCGTCTGAGTGGTCGGGGTCCCGTCCTCATCGGGAAGGCCGTCGGTCAACGCGCCCTTCTTGTGCATCTTGGCGTAGAACTGCATGTGTCGTGGCTGGAGGCGGGCGACGTGCGACTCGAAGTTGGCGATGTCGTCGGCGTCGGCGAAGTGGGCGCCGAAGCTGCAACAGCCGAGCATCGCCGCGGGGTTCGGTTCGTCGTCGATGCCCTTGCATCCGCAGCCGTAGATGCAGGTGTAGTTCGATCGCAGGAAGGTGACGTCGAACACCCACGTGCGGTGCTCGGTCGGGTCCTCGAAACTGACCCATTCGTGCAGGTCGTCGGGGGGCGACGGTGTACATGACGGCGGGCCAACCACTCCGCCGCACGCTACCGGCGTCGATAGGCTCCACCGGGTCATGACCGCGCCGAGCGCCATTCCCAGCAGCGTGCCGATGAACGCCGACCAGTTGCGCGACTCGTTCCGCGACTTCTTCGCCGCCCGCGATCACACCAAGGTGCCCTCGGCGAGTCTGATCCCGCACGACCCGACCGTGCTCTTCAACGTCGCCGGCATGGTGCCGTTCAAGTCGTACTTCGTCGGCGACGAGCAGCCTCCGTACAAGCGCGCCGTCAGCTCGCAGAAGTGCGCCCGTGCCGGCGGCAAGCACAACGACCTCGACGACGTCGGTCGCACGAAGCGTCACCTCGTGTTCTTCGAGATGCTCGGCAACTTCAGCTTCGGCGACTACTTCAAG
>CAZQCP010000046.1:0-20120 GCA_964592115.1 uncultured Ilumatobacteraceae bacterium | reverse complement strand
AGGTGATTGCATCCGGGGTCAGACACCACATGCAACAACGCACCAGCGCCAGGCCGGCCAACATCATGCGTGCCGTTGCATGTGGTGTCTGACCCCGGATGCAATCCCCGGATGCAATCACGGGATCCCGCCGACTGGGAGCTGGAGGCCGTAGAATCGGACGCTCAGTGGCCAGCACCGACGTCTTTCCCTCTCTGAACACCGGAACGTCTGCTGGAGTCACGTGTCGATTCGCCAGCGCCCGCCGCACGACGCGGACGGCGTGGGCGGCGCGGAGCGCCCTCGCGGCAGCTCCCCCAAGAAGGGAAGTGCAACATGGACCACGACAACACCGCCGAGGTGGCGAGTGGAGAACGTGCTGAACAGCTGACCCCGCCCGACGCCGGACAACCGACCGGCGACGAAGCGGCGTCATCGGGGCCGAGCGCCGCTGCTCGCCGTCGGCGCGGCTCACGGGGTGGCCAGCGGCGCCGCGGCGGCCAGTCGAAGCCGGTGCCGCCCAGCGGCGACGGCGACAGGAACGACGAAGGTGCTGCCGCGGTCGTCGACGACCGCAACGACATCGAGATCCCCGAGTCGATGCGCGAGGGGAGGCCATCTGTCGAAGCCGCCGAGAAGGCGCTCGTGCGCAAGCCACGCATCGGCGACACGATGCCGATCCCGACCACGCCACCGCCTGGGCCGGCCCGTCCCGCTGGGTCGTCGGCCGACGCGGCCGCCGAGACCACTACGTCGAAACGTCGTCGGCGCGGTGGCCGCGGCGGGGGCAAGGACACCGCGAACGCGGGAGCGCGCGCCGACGAAACAACCGAGCGCGACGCGGCCAAGCGGTCGCGGCGCGGACGGGGTCGCACGAAGGGATCCGGTGAGGTCCTCGACGACTCGCTGATCGAGCAGCGCCGCGGGCGCGAGCGCAACGGCAAGCCGATCGGCCGCTACTTCATGGCCGTCCAGGTGCGTCCCGGCATGGCCCAGGTGGGCGTGCTCGAGGGGCGCAACCTGATCGAGCACTACGTCAGCCGCCCCGCCGACGACGTCGCCCAGATCCACGGCAACATCTACGTCGGTCGCATCCAGAACGTGCTGCCGGGCATGGAGGCGGCCTTCGTCGACATCGCCACGCCGAAGAACGCCGTGCTCTACCGCGGCGACGTCCAATACGACGCCGAAGACATCGACGAGGGTGGCAAGAACGCCCGGATCGAGGACATCCTCAAGAACAAGCAGCTCATCATCTGCCAGGTCACGAAGAACCCGATCGGCCACAAGGGCGCCCGCCTCACCCAGGAGGTGTCGCTGCCTGGTCGCTTCGTCGTGCTCATCCCGAACTCCAAGACGTACGGCATCTCCAAGCGGTTGCCCGACGACGTGCGCAAGCGCCTGCGCGGCATCCTCGATCGTGTCAAGCCCGACGAGCACGGCCTGATCGTGCGCACCGCCGCCGAGACGGCCACCGAGGAGGAGCTGCGCGCCGACATGACGATCCTGCTCAAGCAGTGGGACCAGATCGCCGCCAAGGCCGCCAAGACACAGAAGCCGGCGTTGCTCTACCGTGAGCCCGAGCTCGCCGTGCGCGTCATCCGCGAGGAGTTCAACTCCGACTACCGCGGCGTCGTGATCGACGACGAGCGCCTCTTCCACGACGTCAAGGACTACGTGGCTGCGTTCAACCCCGAGCTCGCCGACCGCATCGAGTACTACGACGCGCAAGCCGCCGGGCTGTCGCTGTTCGAGAAGAACCACATCCACGAGCAGGTGCACAAGGCGCTCGACCGCAAGGTGTGGCTCCCCTCCGGCGGATCGCTGATCATCGAGCACACGGAGGCGTTGACGGTCATCGACGTCAACACCGGCAAGAACGTCGGCAAGTCGAACCTCGAAGAGACCGTGTTCCACAACAACATGGAAGCGGCCGACGAGATCGCCAAGCAGCTGCGCCTGCGTGACATCGGCGGGATCATCGTCATCGACTTCATCGACATGGAGATCAAAGGCAACCGGGCCAAGGTCGTCGAGCGGTTCCGCGAGGCGCTGGCCCGCGACAAGACCCGGTCCCAGGTGTTCGACATCAGCGAGCTCGGCCTCGTGGAGATGACGCGCAAGCGCATCGGCGAAGGGCTCCTCACCGAGTTCTCCGAGCAGTGCCCCGACTGCGAAGGCCGGGGCGTCCTCGTCGACTACAGCCTGCTCGAGTAACGATCGTTACGTCAGCGGTTGACGACGGGGATGTAGTCGCGTTCGTCGGGGCCGGCGTACCACTGGCGCGGGCGGGAGATCTTCTGCTCGGGGTCGGTGAGCAGCTCTTGCCAGTGCGCCAGCCAGCCCGACATGCGCGGGATGGCGAACAGCACGGTGAACATGTCGACCGGGAACCCCATCGCCTGGTAGATCAGGCCCGAGTAGAAGTCGACGTTCGGGTACAGCTTGCGATCGACGAAGTAGCTGTCCGACAAGGCGGCCTCTTCGAGCTTGAGCGCGATGTCGAGCAGCGGGTTCTTGCCCGTCACCTCGAACACGTCGTAGGCGGTCTGTTTGATGATCTTGGCTCGCGGGTCGTAGTTCTTGTAGACGCGGTGGCCGAAGCCCATCAGCCGCCCCTGGCCCGCCTTGACCGACTCGACGAAGGCCGGCACGTTGTCGACCGATCCGATCTCGGTGAGCATCCGCACGACCGCTTCGTTGGCGCCACCGTGGAGGGGGCCGTACAGCGCCGCCGCGGCGCCCGACGCCGACGAGTACGGATCGGCGTGGCTCGACCCGATCACCCGCATCGCCGTGGTGCCGCAGTTCTGCTCGTGGTCGGCGTGGAGGATGAACAACACGTCCATCGCCCGTTCGAGCACCGGATCGACCTCGTAATCGCCGACCTTCCACATCGTGTGCAAGAAGTTCGCCGGATACGACAAGTCGTTGTTCGGCTGGTTGAACGGCAGGCCGACCGAGAACCGGTAGCACATGGCGGCGATCGTCGGCGCCTTGGCGATCAGGCGCAGGATCTGACGGTCACGGGCCGACTTGTCGTGGATGTCCTTGGCACCGTCGTAGAACGTGCCGAGCGCAGCGACCGCCGACGTGAACATGCCCATCGGATGGGCGTCGTAGTGGAAGCCGTCGACGAACCGCTTGCGCATGTTCTCGTGGATGAACGTGTGGTGGGTGACGTCGTGGACCCACTGGTCGTGCTCGACCTGCGTCGGGAGCTCGCCGTTGAGGAGCAGGTAGGCGACTTCGAGATACGTCGAACGCTCGGCGAGCTGCTCGATCGGATAGCCGCCGTAGCGAAGGATGCCGGCGTCGCCGTCGAGGTAGGTGATCGCCGACTTGCACGATGCCGTCGACAGGTACGCCGGGTCGTAGCAATACAGCGTGGGATCGAGCTCGCGCAGCGCCGCTGACGAGAACACACCACCTTCGATCGGGACGGTGACGGTCTTTCCCGTGCGGTCGTCGGTGATGGTGATCGTGTCGGGCACGTGGCTTCCTCTCGTGTCGCGAACTGGTTGGGGGCGGCTGGGGGATCTGCCCTGGCCGAAGCGCCACGATAGTGGGAGTCGACGCCGACGCCGCTACCCGCGTGCCCTGCTCGGGTCGGGTCGACGGCGACCACCTTGGGTCGACCGCTACAACGGCGTGTTGCCGTGCTTGCGGCCGACGAGCAACTCGCGCTTGTCCTCCAGCGCGGTCAGCGCAGCGGCGATCTCGCGGCGCGTGTCGGCGGGGTCGATCACGGCATCGACGAGACCTCGGTCGGCGGCGATGTACGGGTTGAGCAGTCGCTCGGCGTAGTCCGCCTCGAACGCCGCCCGCTCCTCGGGCGTTGCCCGCCGCTGGAGGATCGCCGCCGCCTGCCCGGCGCCCATCACGGCGAGCTCGGCCCAGGGCCAGGCGAGACAGAGATCGTTCCCCATCGTCTTGGAGTCCATGACGATGTACGCCCCGCCGTAGCTCTTGCGCAAGATCACGCAGATGCGGGGGACCGAGGCGCGGGCGTAGGCGAACACGAGTTGGGCGCCGTGGCGGATCATGCCCCGCCACTCGAGGTCTTTGCCGGGGTAGAAGCCCGGCGTGTCGACGAGCGTGATGATCGGCAAGTTGAACGCGTCGCAGAACGCGACGAAGCGAGCGGCCTTCTGCGAGGCGGGGATGTCGAGCGTGCCGGCGAGGTTGATCGGCTGGTTGGCGACGATGCCGACCGGCTGGCCGCCGATCGTGGCGAACGCCGTGACGACGTTCCCTGCCCACCGCTCGCGCAGCTCGACGAGCACTCCATCGTCGACGATCGCCGCGGCGACCTTGCGGACGTCGTAGCTACCGGTCGAGCTCGTCGGGATCACCTCGCCTGCTTCTGGGCAGAGGCGGTCGACGTCGTCGTCGATCTCGTGCCGTGGTGGCTCTTCGTCCACGTGCGAGGGCAGATAGGCGAGCAGCTCGGCGACGGTGTCGATCGCCGCGTCGCGGTCGGCGACCACCGCTGCAGCGATGCCGGTGTAGCGAGCGTGGTTCGTGGCGCCGCCGAGCTCGTCGGTGTCGATGGCGACACCGGTGAAGCTCTCGACGATCGACGGACCGGTGACGAACGCATACGCATCTTCCGTCATCACGGTGATGTCGACGATGCCGAGCAACAGTGCGGGGCCGGAGATCGCGGGCCCCTCGACCACGGCGAGGATGGGTACCACTCCCGAGCACCTCGTGAGGGCGGCGGCGGCGAGCCCCCACGCGTGCAGTGCGGGCATCCCCTCGTTGATGTCGACGCCCACGGTCGACATCTCGATCACGAGCGGGAGCTGCTGGGCGAGGGCGACATCGGCACCGATGACGACCTGCTCCGACATCGCCGAGGCGAGGCGGGCGAGGTCGGTCGTCAGCCCCAGCTCGACCCACACCACCGCTCGCCCGTCGACGTCGCGGACGGCCACGGTGGCGCCGTCGGAGTGCTGCGCCGACAGCTCGACGGCGATCGGTGGCAGCACGGTCATCGTGTCGACAGTAGTGGCGCCGCGGCGTCGGGGTGCACGCCGGCTTGCAGCGCGCCCTCCTCGCGGGTGACATGACGCAGCGTGTCGAGCAACGCCATCGTCGGCGCGTTGGCCGCCGGACGGCGCTTGCGGACGAAGGCGACAACGCGGCGGGGCAGCTCGGGCACCTCGATCCGCGAGAACCCACTGTCGTAGCGCGCCGGGATCGCCGTCGCCGGCACGATCGCCGCACCGAAGCCGTCGAAGGCGAGCGAGGTCAACAGGCGCACGCCGTCGATCTCGGCCTGCGCCCGCAACGTGATGTCCGCCGTGGCTGCGGCGCGTTCGAGCAGGCGGCGTAGCGCCGATCCGGGCGGTGGCAACAGGAGCGGCACCTCGTCGAGCTCGGCGAAGGGCAACTGGGCGCGGTCGGCGAGCGGGTGGTTCTCGGGCGCCAGGAGGACGAGATCTTCGGCGAACAGCGGCTCGATCACCAGCTCGGGGTCGTCGACGGGGAGATGGAGGATCGCCCCGTTCAGCTGGCCCCCCAGCACGTTGGGCACGAGCGACGACGTGGCGCCTTCTTGGACGATGACGCGCACGTTGGGATGTTCGGCGTGCAGCTTGCCCAAGAAGCGCGGGACGAGCCAGCGGGCGGTGGTGCCGATCACGCCGATCCGCGTGAGCCCGGCGATGTCGGCGTGACGGCTGGAGATGTCGGCGGTGATGTCGTCGAGCTCGTTGAGGATCCGGCGGGCACGCTCCACGACGCGCGCGCCGTCTTCGGTGAGTCCGCCGTTGGCGCGGTCCACGAGCGTCACCCCGAGCTCACGTTCGAGCCGGCCGATGTGACCCGACACGTTCGATTGCACCGTGTACAGCGCCCGCGCAGCGGCCGAGAACGTGCCGTGGTCAGCGATCGCGACGAGCGTGGAGAGTTGACGGACATCCATCTCCGAAAACGATAGCGAGTATCTGTATGTTCTACTTGCGTGATCGCTTGTTCACGTGCATACTTTCACAAGCAAGAGATCGCAGTGAGAACAACCCCCCAATGTTCCACTCGATAGGGAAGTCCAACATACCGATCCCCCAATCGGTGGACATTCCCAGGTAGAGAGACCCGGATCCCCCATCCGGGTCTTTCCCGTTTTCGGGTTCCGTGCGCTGGGCCCGGTGTTTCGTGAACTCGTGCGCGAACAGCTGGCGGAGGAAATCACGAAATCGGGTGCCGCGTCGTAGTGTCGCGCCCGTGACGTCTCCTGGTGTGGCTCGCTTCGACGCTGACTGTGAGCTCTGCGAGGCGGCAGCGCTGACGGAGCGCTTCCACGACGACGCCGAGTGCTGGGTCGCCGAGTGCGAGAGTTGCTCCGTGCCGATGATCGTGTGGCGATCGCACGACCCGGACCCACCCGATCATGTGCGAGCGATGCTCCACGACCGGTTGCGCACGGTGGTCGCCGTGCACTTCGACGGTGAGATCTGGATCGACGACAATCTGCGCACCATCCCCACCCACTACCACGCCCACGCCCGGCCCCGACGAGGGATGTTCGGCGCCGGGCTCGTCCGTCGCTCCCGCGACCCGGAAGGATCACGATGACGTTGCCTCGCCCTGACGAGCTCTTGCCCCATCGCCCGCCGTTCTTGTTCGTCGACGAGCTCACCTCGATCGTGCCAGGTACGTCAGCGTCGGGGATCTGGCGCCTGTCGGGCGACGAGTGGTTCTTCGCCGGCCACTTCCCGGGTCGGCCGACGTTGCCGGGGGTGTTGATGTGCGAGGCGATCGCCCAGGTCGGCGCCGCCGCCGTCCTCGCCGACGAGCAGTTCGCGGGCAAGCTGCCGCTCTTCGGCGGCCTCGACGGCGCTCGCTTCCGCCGCCAGGTGAGCCCAGGCGACGAGTTGCTCCTCGAGGTCGAGCTCGGTCGCATGTCGGCCCGCGCCGGCAAGGGCAGCGGCCGCGCCAGCGTCGGCGGCGAGCTCGCCTGCCAGTGCGACCTCCTGTTCGTCCTCGTCGACGCGTGATCCCAAATCTGTCCGTGTGATCACGCGCGGCGAGATGAAACGGACATTTTTCGGGCGGGCGGGCGATCGTCGTCAGGGGGCGAAGCCGGGGATGGCGGCGAAGCGCTGTGACAGCTCCGCGGCGGTCTCCACGGCGAGCTCGATGAACTGATCGGCGGCGGGGGAGCGGGTCCGCGCCGTGAGCCAGGCGATCGAGATGTCGCGACCCGGGATCGTCGGTTCGAGCGGGTGGATCTCGATGCGCGGGTCTTCGGGCTCGACGCACAAGAGCGGGAGCACTGCCACGCCCATGCCGGCACGCACCATCGCCGCCACCGCGCCGTTGTCGTTCGAGCGGAACACGTAGTTGGGCTCGATGCCGCGGGACCGCAGGCCGGCCTCGTTGATGACCTGGCACGAGTTGGGGTGCTGTCCGATGAGCGGCTGGTTGTTCAGTTCGCCGATCGCCACCGGCCCCTCGTCGAATTGCCCAGGTCGGGTGAGCAGGCAGAACGGATCGGTCATCAGATGTTGCGTGGCGAACCTGGCGTCGACGTCGCCGACGACGAAGCTGAGATCGAGCTCCCCAGCGGCGAGCCGCTCGTGGAGCTCGTCGTCGTAGTCGCTGTCGTAGACGCTGAGGTCGAGCCCCGGTTGACGAGCACGCATCGGACCCGCCAAGAGCGGCAGCATCACCGTGGACACGCTCTGGAACGTGCCGACGCGCAGCCGGCCGACGGCACCGTTGCGGAACTGGTCGAGATCGTCGCCGATCACGTCCAACTTGGCGAGCAGATCGCGTCCGTGGGCGAGGAGCTGTTCGCCGAGCGGCGTCAGCGTGACCGGGCGAGGACCGCCGGGCCGGTCGAAGACGCGGTCGCCGATGATGCGTTCCAGCCCGGCGATCTGCTGGCTGACCGCCGACTGGGTATATCCGAGGCGTTCCGCGGCACGGGCGAAGGTCCCCTCGGAGGCGACGGCGTCGAGGGCGACGAGATGGCGAAAGTCGAGGTCGTGGAGCGTCGCCATGATCATCAGCATAACTGATCATCAGCTCCAGGAATGATCGCTAGTCAGCGTGATCAGTGATCCGTATGGTTGACCACATGGACGCTCCAACTCCCACCACGCTCGAGCGCATCGCCACCCACATCGCGGACGATGGCATTGCGCTGCTTCCTGCCGCCTTCCTCACCGACGCCGTTGCCGCCGCTCGTGAGGCGGGTGCGAGCGAGGTGGTCATCGACGTGTTCGTCGACCCGACCGAGCCGGCCGTGGCTCGCGAGCGTGCGTTCGTCAAGCTCACCTCGCGGATCATCGGCCACTCGATCCGCCAGGAGTCCGTCGTTGCGACCGCGTCGTCGGTGACCCTCGCCGCCTGACGACTCCCGCAGACGGTCAGACCCGTCGCGCGACGAGGGGGGCTCGGCAACGCCACGGCCGCCGCAGCCGGCCCGGATCAAGCGGGGCCGATGATCACGCTGCCGTTGTGGCCACCGAACCCGAAGTTGTTCGAGATCGACGGGCCTGGCGTCCACGGCCGTGGTTCGCCCATCACGAGGTCGATCGTCATGTCGGGATCGAGCGTGGTCGTGTTCGCCGTGGGCGGGATCAACTCGTGGCGCATCGACAGCAGCACTGCTGCCGCCTCCAGCGCTCCCGCGGCTCCCAACGCGTGACCGGTCACGCCCTTCGTCGACACAACCGGTACGGTGCCGGCGCCGAACACCTCGCTGACGGCGGCAGCCTCGGCGGCGTCGTTGAGCGGGGTCGATGTGCCGTGGGCGTTGACCTGGGCGATCTGTGAGGCGTCGAGTCCGGCGTGGGCGAGCGCCAGCCGGACACAGGCGATCGCTCCGACGCCACCCGGTGACGGTGCGGTGATGTGATAGGCGTCGGCGTTGCTGGCCGAGCCGAGGATCTCGCCGAGGATGTTCGCACCCCGTGCCTCGGCGCGCTCCCACTCCTCCAGGATCAGTACGGCTGAACCCTCACCCATGACGAACCCATCGCGGGTGGCGTCGAACGGTCGGCTGACGCCCGACGACGACAGCGCAGTCATGTTGCCGAACCCGGCGAGGGCGGTGACTGTGGCCGCGGACTCGGCGCCACCGGTGGCGACCGCGTCGACGACACCCCACTCGATGAGTCGCGCGGCGTAGCCGATCGCGTGCGTGCCGGCCGCACAGGCGGTCGTGATGGTCTCGTTGGGCCCCTGCAAGCCGTAGCGCATCGAGATCGCGGCGCCCGACGCGTTGGCCATCATCATTGGCACGAGGAACGGTGAGACGCGGCGCTCGCCCTTCTCGATGCGCACCAGCACCTGCTCCTCGAGCGTGTGCAGTCCACCGATGCCGGTGGCGAAGATCGTGCCGAACCGACCAGGTTCGGTACCGATCGCATCGAGTCCGCCAGCGGAGTCGAACGCTTCACCGGCCGCGGCGAGCGCGAACTGCTCGACGCGATCGGCACGCCGCGCGTGCTTGGCGCTCTCGAAGTAGGGGGTCGGGTCCCAGTCGTCGATCTCGACGGCGACGCCACTCGTGATCCCGGGGCCGAGCAGTCCAGCCCAGTACGCGTCGACACCGATGCCGGCCGGGGCGACCACCCCGAGTCCGGTGACAGCGACCCGCCGGCCGCCAGCGTTCACAGCTTCGAGGTGACGATGTCGTACGCCTGCTGGACCGTCTCGACGCCTTCGAGCTCCTCTTCGGGCACGGAGATGTCGAACTCCTCTTCGAGCGCCATCACCAGTTCGACGAGGTCGAGGCTGTCGGCGTCGAGGTCGTCACCGAAGTTTGCTTCGGGGACCACGGCGCTTTCGTCGACCGACAGCACTTCGACAGCGCACTTGCGGAATCGGGCGAACAGTTCTTGATCCACGGGGTTCTCCTTCTGAGGTGGTGTGAAAGTGTAGGCACACCCTGGCGGGTGGGCGGTGGTTCGGTGCAACCGAACGATCTGTGGCGTTCAGTGTCCCATCCCGAGGCCGCCATCGACGGGGATGACGGCGCCGGTGATGTAGGCGGCGTCGGGGGATGCGAGGAACGTGACGACGCCGGCGATCTCGTCGGGTGTGGCCATGCGTTGGAGCGGCACCATCGAGGTGAGCTCGGCCTGGCGGGCTTCGGGGAGGGCGGCGATCATGTCGGTGGCGACCGGACCTGGGGCGACCACGTTCACCGTAATGCTGCGCGAACCGAGCTCGCGGGCGACGCTGCGGGCGAACCCGACGAGTCCCGCCTTCGACGCCGCGTAGTTGGCCTGGCCGGCCGAGCCGAGCAGGCCGACGACCGACGACACGAGCACGATGCGCCCGTCGCGCGCCTTGAGCATCGCCCGCGACGCCCGCTTGACGACGCGGTACGCGGCGGTGAGGTTGGCGTCGACGACGTCGGTGAAGTCCTCCTCGCTCATCCGCAACAACAGGCCGTCGCGGGTGATGCCGGCATTGGACACGAGCACCGCCACCGGCCCCCCGAAGTGTTCCTCGACGGCACCGAACGCGGCATCGACGTCGGCGGTCGACGTGACATCGCACCGGACACCGAACACCCCCTCGGGGGGTGGCGAGCTGTTGTAGGTCACGGCGACCCGATCGCCGAGCTCGGCGAAGCGGCGCGCGATCGCCAGCCCGATCCCGCGCGAGCCGCCGGTGACGAGCACGATGCGTCCGGCGGTGCCGTCGGCGCTCACGAGCCACCCCAGCGAACGATGGCGCTCGCCGCCGTCATGCCAGCGCCGAAGCCGACGAACAGCACGAGGTCGCCGGCGGCGATGCGATCGTTGTCGAGCGCATCGGCGAGTGCGAGCGGGATCGACGCCGACGACGTGTTGCCCGTGTGGTCGAGGACCACGACGGTGCGGTCCATGCCGATCCCGAGGCGGTTGCAGGCGGCCGAGATGATGCGCACGTTCGCCTGGTGTGGCACGACCAGCGCGATGTCGTCGGCAGTGACTCCTGCCTGCGTCATCGACTTGGTCGCCGAGTCGACCATGATCCGCACGGCGCGGCGGAACACCTCCTTGCCGTCCATCTGCAAGTTGCCGCCGAGCTCGCAGTACAAGATGTCCTCGGCATTGCCGTCGGCATCGAGATCCCAGGCCAGCAGCTGGCCGCCACCGTCGACGGCTTCGATCACCGTCGCACCGGATCCGTCGGCGAACAAGATCGCCGTGCCGCGGTCGTTCCAGTCGGTGATGCGCGCCAGCGTGTCGGTGCCGATGAGCAAGATCCGCTCGGACCCGAGCGCGATCAGGCCATGGGCCGCGATGAGGCCGTACACCCACCCCGAACAGGCGGCGTTGACATCGAAGGCGCCACATGACAGCCCCAGCTCGCGCTGCACCGACGCCGACGTGGCGGGCACGCTGCGGTCGGGCGTGGTCGTGGCGAGGATCAGCGCGTCGATGTCACTCGGGTCGACCCCGGCTGACTCCATCGCCTGGCGGCCCGACTCGACCGACAGTTCCAGCGTCGAGCCGCCGACGTGACGCGAGCTGATCCCGGTGCGTTCGACGATCCACTCGTGGCTCGTGTCGAGCGTCTTTTCGAGATCGTGGTTCGTGACGACCTTCGGAGGGAGCGCGGTGCCCCACCCGGTGATGATGGCGCCCCGCGGTCCACTCGGTACGACTGGCATCGTTCAGCCTCCGTCCGTACGCAGCCAGACGATCGGCTGGCGCGTGGTGACACGCTCGGTGGGGAGCGCGATGTAGCTCTGCAAGATCCCGGCGAACGGCGAGCGCACCTCGATGTCGCCAACGTGGCCGACGACGGCGCCGACGTCGATCGCCGAACCCTCGGCGAGGTCGGCTGGTGTGAAGATGCCGGCACCCGGGCTGACGACGAGCCGCTCGACGGCGAAGAGGTGCTCGCCTTCGGGTTGGGCGGCCGTGGTGACCGTGCCGGCGCCGACCCACTCGAGCAACTTGTCGAGATCTTCGGGCGTGGCGACGGAGATCGTGCGCGCACCGTTGACCGTGCGCTTGGACATGCCCGTGAGCACACCGCCTGGGCCGAGTTCGGCGAAGTCGGTGACGCCCGAGTCGGCGAGCGTCAACAGGCAGTGCTTCCAACGCACCGGGCTCGACAGCTGTGCCGACAGCAGGCTCGCCCACTCGGCACCCTGATCGTGAGCGAGCGCGTCGACGTTGGACACCACCGGAACCTCGGTGTCGCGCGGATCAGCGGCGGCGATCGCGGCGCGCAAGCGGTCGCGGGCGGCGGTCATGAACGGGGTGTGGAACGCACCGGCGACCTGCAGCGGCATCACTCGCTTGGCCCCGAGATCCTTGGCATGGCCGGCCGCCGCGTCGACGCCCTCAGGTGTACCGGCGATCACCACCTGGCCGGGTGCATTGAAGTTGGCGACCCAGACCTCCGCGTCGGCGCGGCGGCAGGCGACTTCGACCTGGTCGTCGTCGAGGCCGAGCACGGCGGCCATGGTCCCCGGGCGCTCGATGCCGGCATCGTGCATCGCCGCGCTGCGCTCGGCGACGAGACGGATGCCGTCGTCGAACCCGAGCGCGCCGGTGGCGGTCAGCGCCGTGTACTCGCCGAGGCTGTGGCCGGCGCAGTAGGACGGCTCGATGCCGAGTCGGTGTGCGGCGTCGAGGACCATCAGGCTCGACACGAACGTGGTCATCTGGGCGTTGCGGGTGTCGCGCAGCTCGTCGGCGTCGGAATCGCAGAGGAGGGCCCCGATGTCGCGACCGGCGATCTCGCTGGCCTCGTCGACGAGCTCCCAGCTCTCGTGGTCGCGCCATGGCAGACCCATCCCGGGGCGCTGCGAACCCTGGCCCGGGAACGTGAAAGCGAGCATTGCGCAGCAGGCTAGACGCCCCAGCGAGGGCCGCACGAGCTACCACGTGGTAAGCGGGTGACGTGGCACGCGGGTGATGCGGGTCGCGCCGGTATCCTCGGCGACGCCGCCCCGGTAGCCCAATTGGCAGAGGCAACGGTCTCAAACACCGTCAAGTGTCGGTTCGAGTCCGACCCGGGGCACCGCCACGGCTGTCGGGCCTCGCGTTCCGCGGCGCCCTGTCGTCGGCCGAGTCGCGTTCTACACTTCGAGTTCTCATGGGGAACTGGCTGGTGGAGCGACGGCTGTCGCAGGTGGCGACACGGCTCAAGTCGTTGCGTTCCGAGCTCGCCGTGATCGACGAACAGCTGATGTACCTCGCCGGTGACGCCGACGACCAGGAGATCCGGGCCCTCGTGTCCGAGACCGCCAGCGCCAGCTTCGAGGCCCGCGATGCCCGCCGCCACGTCGACGCGCTCGCCAAGCACCGCGCCCACGTCGTCGAGGAGATCGACTCACTCGAGGTGCGCCAGGACGAGCTGCTCGACCGCATGTGAACGCCCCGGTGCGACTGGACGGCGCTCCAGCGGCTTGTATGCCGGCATGGATTCTGTCACCGCCCGCAAGACCTGGCGCACGCTGGAGCCGATCCACGGCGCGATCTACTTCGTGCCGGAGGCGGCCGAGGAGTACCGCACGCTGGGCATCGACGATCGCATGCGCGGCTACTTCGCCTCGCGCGCCGCGGCGATGGGTGCGGTCGATGCACCCGTCGTGATCGCCACGTTCTTCAACTTCGATCCAGGACTCGTCGAGCGCAGCATGGATGGCGTGTGGGACCTCGTCCGGCCGGACGCGATCCTTGCTGCGCGCCGACGTGCTGCCGATCGCATGCTCTGCCGGATCGCAGGCGACCTCGTCCGGTCATCGGAGATCGCCGAGGCTGCCGAGCTCGCCCGTGCCGCGGCCGAACGGGCATGTGGGTCTCCGGAGGGCCGACCGCTGTTCGCCGGTCATGCCGCGCTGGAGTGGCCCGACGAGGCGCACCTCGTGTTGTGGCACGCCCAGACGTTGCTGCGCGAGTACCGCGGCGACGGTCACATCGCCGCGCTCACCGCGTCGGGGCTGTCGGGGTGCGAGGCACTCGTGACCCACGCCGCCGCCGGGGACGTGCCCGCCGCGGTGCTGCAGTCGACGCGCCAGCGCACCGACGCCGACTGGCAGCGAGCCATCGATCGGCTCACGGCCGACGGGTGGCTCGACGAGTCCGGCGCGTTCACCGATGTCGGCCGTGAGCGGCGCCAGTGGATCGAGGATCGCACCGACGAGCTGGCTGCCGCCCCGTACGACGCGATCGGCGTCGACGGCTGCGACCGCCTGCGCGAGCTCGCCCCTCCGCTGAGCCGCCAGATGGCCGCCGCCTTCGCCTGACCGATGAGTTTGTCGTGCGCCAGGTGCGCCGGAATCTCATCGGTGGGAGGCCCTGGCCGGTCGCGATGAGTTTCTGGCGCAGCAGGTGCGCCGGAATCTCATCGGTGGGAGAGCGGGTCGGTCGGTGGATGGCGGCGCCCCGTCCGGTCGTCGGTGTCACCTGCTAGACAAACGGGCATGTCGCTGCGTGTCGTGATCGCCGAGGACGAGGCCATCATCCGCATGGACCTGCGCGAGACACTCGAAGAAGAGGGATACGAGGTCGTCGGCGAGACCGGTCGCGGCGACCAGGCGATCGAGCTCGTCCGCGGACTACAGCCCGATCTGGCGATCCTCGACATCAAGATGCCGGGCCTCGACGGGCTCGAGGCGGCCCGGATCATCAACGGCGAGAAGATCTGTGGCGTGTTGATGCTCACGGCGTTCAGCCAGCGCGAGGTCGTCGAGCAGGCGCGTGATGCCGGCGCGCTGGCGTTCCTCGTCAAGCCGTTCCAGAAGAGCGACCTCATCCCGGCGATCGAGGTCGCGATGGGCCGCTTTCGTGAGCTGCGGTCGCTGACGGGCGAGATCGACGCGCTCGGCGAGCAGCTCGAGTCGCGCAAGGTCATCGACCGGGCCAAGGGCGTGCTCATCGACGAACTGTCGATGTCGGAGAGCGACGCGTTCAGCTTCATCCAACGTACGGCGATGAGCGAGCGCACGCGGATGCGTGACGTCGCCGACCGCATCCTCGACGGGTCGCTGCGCCCCGGGCTCGACTGAGAAGCGAAGGCACTGCGATGGGTCGATATCTCGTCGTCGACGGCAACTCGCTCACCTACCGAGCGTTCTTCGCCTTGCCGACCGACATGGCGACGGCCAGCGGTCAGGTGACGAACGCGGTCTTCGGGTTCACGTCGATGCTGATCAATGTGATGAAGGACCATCAGCCCGATGGTGTGCTCGTGGCGTTCGACCGTCCCGAGCCGACGTTTCGCCACGAGGCCGAGCCGCTCTACAAGGCTCAGCGTGAAGCGGCTCCCGACATCCTCCGCCAGCAGATGGGGCTCGTGCGCGAGGTGCTCGACGCCGTCGGCATCCGCTCGTTCGACCTCGCCGGGTGGGAGGCCGACGACCTGATCGCCAGCGTCACCGACAAGCTGGTCGACGCCGGGCACGAGGTCATCATCGTCACCGGTGATCGCGACAGCTATCAGCTCGTGCGTGACCCGTCGGTGCGCGTGCTCTACAACCGGCGCGGCGTCAGCGACTACGCGCTCTACGACGAAGCGGGGATCGAGGAGCGCACCGGCGTGCGACCCGATCTGTACCCGCAGTACGCCGCGCTGCGCGGCGACAACAGTGACAACCTGCCCGGCGTACCGGGGGTCGGGGAGAAGACGGCGGCGAAGCTGATCAACACGTACGGCGGGCTCGACGGGATCTTCGCCAACGTCGAAGCGCAGACACCCAAGTTGCGCGCCTCGCTCGCCGAGCACGAAGCCCGCGCCCGCAAGAACTTCGAGCTGATGCTGCTGCGCCACGACGCGCCGATCGACGACATCGACCCCGACGACCTCGGCGTGTCGCCGAACGCGGAGGAGCTGCGGCGCCTGTTCGACTTCTTGGAGTTCCGCACGCTCGGATCCCGTCTCGACGAGGCGTTGCTGGCGATGGGTGCCTCCGCCAGCGTCGGTGACGGGGCTGTCCGTGCCGAGCTCGTCGCCGAGGTGTCGCCGGCCTCATCGGCGGCCGCTGTCGTGGCGGCGCTGCAGGCGCTCGACGTGGTCGACCTCGCCGGTGCTTGGGAGGGCGAGCCGGGCCGTACACCGCTCACGGGCGTGGCGATCGTGACCGACCCATCGGTGTCGGAGGTGACCTGGGTCCCCGCATCCATGGTCACCGATGCTGCGGTACGCGACGCGCTCTGCACGCACCGGGCGGTGCGCGGCCACAACGTCAAGCCGCTGATGCGTTCGCTCCTCGCCGACGGCGGCGACCTTGCCGGCCTCGTGCTCGATACCGCCATCGCCGCCTACCTCATCGACCCGGCAGAAGCTCGCTACACGCTGCCCGACCTGATCGAGAAGTACACGGCGTTCGCCCGTCCCTCCGACGACACGCTCGGTGCCGGCCAGCTCGATCTCGACGGCACGTCGCTCAGCGATGCCGAGGTCGCCGGCCGCGACGCGCTCGCCGTGCACGCCCTCGCCGAACCGATCGTCGCCAGCATGGAGGCCCAGGGGATGGCCGAGCTGTACCGAACGATCGAGAACCCGCTCGTCGGGGTGCTGGCGCGGATGGAGCACGTGGGCGTCGGCGTCGATGTCGACGAGCTGCGCACACTCGTCGCCCGCTTCGCCGACGAGGTGCAGCTGCTGCAACACGAACTGCGTGAGGTCGCCGGCCGCGACGACCTCAACCTCAACTCGCCCAAGCAGCTGCGCGAGATCCTCTACGACGAGCGCGGCCTGGCGCCGGGGAAGAAGACGAAGACCGGATACTCGACCGACGCGTCGACGCTGGAGAAGATCAAGGATCAGTGGCCCGAGTTCCTCGAGCCGCTGCTGCGCTATCGCGAGGTCGAAAAGCTCCGCAGCACGTACGGCGACGGCTTGCTCGCCGAGGTCGCTGCGGATGGACGCATCCACGCGACGTTCAACCAGACCGTCGCCCGCACCGGCCGTCTGTCGTCGGACCAGCCGAACCTCCACAACATCCCCGTCCGCACCGACGAGGGCCGTCAGTTCCGCAAGGCGTTCGTGCCGGCGGATGGCACGACGCTGCTGGTGGCCGACTACAACCAGATCGAGCTGCGCTGCATCGCCCACCTCGCCCAGGACCCGGGGCTGATCGAGGCGTTCACGAGCGGTCAGGACATCCACAACGCGACCGCGGCGCGGGTGTTCAGCGTCGATCCGTCGGCGGTCACCGTCGAGCAGCGATCGAAGGCCAAGATGGTGTCGTACGGGCTCGCCTACGGGATGGAGGCGTACGGACTCGGCCAGCGCCTGAACATCGCGACCGAGGAGGCCGCCGTCATCCTCGATGCGTACTTCGTGGCCTTCCCCAACGTGCGCGCCTACATGGACCGCACGGTGCTCGAGGCCCGCGAACGGGGCTACACCGAGACGTTGTTCGGCCGCCGGCGCCCGATCCCGGAGCTGCTCAACTCGAACTTCCGGGTGCGTCAAGCGGGGGAGCGCCAGGCGATGAACGCCGGCATCCAGGGGCTCGCCGCAGACATCTTCAAGGTCGCCCTCGTGCGCATCGACGAAGCGCTCGTGGCCGGTGGCTACGAGAGTCGGCTCGTGCTCCAGGTGCACGACGAGGTCATCGTCGAGGTGCCCGACGCCGAGCGCGATCCCGTCGGCGACCTCGTGGTGAACCTGATGCACGGTGCCGCCGACCTCGACGTGCCACTCGAGGTGAACGTCAGCTGGGGCTCCACCTGGGCCGACGCCAAAGGCTGACCCCCGAAATCTGTCCGTCTCATCACGCTCAGCGACACCGGACGGACACTTTTCGGAGTGAATGCGGGCTTCGCGCGCGAGGATGGGGCGATGTCGCTCGATGAAGTCACCCAGGACACGCCATTCGCACACATCGTCCGCTCCACCGACGAACTGGCCGAGCTGTACCGCTCCCCGGGGGCGCTCGTGAAGGCCAAGGTTCGTTCGGGGATCGACGAGGGCAGCGCGAAGTTCATCACCACGGCCCCGTTCCTCGTGATCTCGACCACGGGCGAGGACGGCCGCAACGACGCGTCGCCGCGCGGCGGTCCGTCGGGATTCGTCAAGATCCTCGACGACAACTACGTGGCGATCCCCGACCTCAACGGCAACAACCTCATCGACACCATCCGCGGCGTCGTCGCCAACGGGCGGGCCGGCGTGATCTTCATCGTCCCCGGCCAGAACGAGACGCTGCGCCTGAACGGCGACGCGTGGGTGACCACCGACGATGCCGTGCTCGACCGCTGGCACGACGAGCTGCGTCGGCCGACATCGGCGATCGTCGTGCGCGCCGACGAGGTCTACATCCACTGCGCCAAGGCGTTCCGTCGCAGCCACCTGTGGGATCCGACCACATGGGATCAATACGCCGATGCCCCCGACTGCGTCGCCATCCTCGAGACGCAGGGACTGCTCACCGGGATCGATCCGGCGGCAGTCCGCGAGGACCTCGACAAGGGCTATGTCGCCGGCCTCGCCTACGACGAGCCGGAGCCCGCCACCACGTGAACGGCAGCGACGCCGGCGATCCGGTCGCCGGATCCGGTCGCGACCACTGGTTCGAGGATCTCGCCGACCACCTCGGCGCGGCGTACGACCGGTACGCCCACACGAAGGGCACGGTGCACGAGGTTGACCACATCATCGCCGCGCTCGGCCTCGTCGCGGGGGAGCGGGTGCTGGACGTGGGCTGTGGCACGGGGCGTCATGCCCACGAGCTCGCCCGCCGCGGCATCGACGTGCACGGCATCGACATCAGCGCTCGCTTCATCGAGCTGGCGTCGGTGGTGGAGGTCGGTCCAGGGCGGGTGACGTTCGAACGTGCCGATGCCCGCACGCTCGGCTTCGACGCCGAGTTCGATGCCGTGATCTGCCTGTGCCAAGGCGCCTTCGGGATGATGACCGCCGACGGCGACGACGATGCCGTGATCGCCGGCATGGCCCGAGCGCTGCGCACCGATGGGCGTTTGGCGCTGAGCGCGTTCAACGCCTACTTCGCCGTGCGGTATCACGAGGCCGCGGACTTCGACGCGGCATCCGGTGTCGCCCACGAGCGCACCGAGATCCGCAGCGAGGCGGGCGAGGTCCGCGAGGTGTCGTTGTGGACCGGCTGCTACACGCCGCGCGAGCTGCGGCTCCTGCTCGGCGCGCACGGCATGGTCGTCGACTCGATCGCCAGCGTCGAACCCGGCGGCTACGGGTCCGACCCGCCCACGACGGAGTCCCCCGAGCTCCTCGTCGTCGCCCACCGCCCCTGACGGGTCACCCATCCCGCCTCCCATCCCGTCTCCCATCCCGAAAGATGCCCGTGCCGTGTCGCTGGGCGTGATCAATCGGACATTTTTCGGGATGGGGCGCGCGGGAGCGGGTTCGGGACGGGCCCTCGTGGTTTTTCGTGGCCAGTGGTACGATGTCGCGCTGCGTGGCGTGCTCGTCGCGCCCTGCACATCCTGCGCACTCGCACCTTTTCCGACCATCTGAAAGCAGTCCGTCCGTTGTCCGACACCGCAACCACCTCCGAGTCCCCCACCACACAGATGGGAACCTTCGACGAGGAGGGTAACTACACCCCTCGAGAGGTCGTGTCCGACGACCTCGGCATGTCCTTCGCCGACGCCATCGACGGCACCATGGTCACCGTCGAGGACGGCCAGATGGTCAACGGCACCGTCGTCAAGATCGACAAGGACGAGGTCCTGCTCGACATCGGATACAAGAGCGAGGGTGTCATCCCGGCGCGCGAGCTCAGCATCCGCAACGACGTCGATCCCTCCGAGGTCGTCTCGCTCGGCGAAGCCGTCGAGGCACTGGTCCTCACCAAGGAGGACAAAGAAGGCCGCCTGCTGCTGTCGAAGAAGCGCGCCCAGTACGAGCGCGCCTGGGGCGACATCGAGGCCAAGAAGGAGGCCGACGAGGTCGTGTCCGGTCCGGTCATCGAGGTCGTCAAGGGCGGCCTGATCGTCGACATCGGCCTGCGTGGCTTCCTGCCCGCATCGCTCGTCGAGCTGCGCCGCGTGCGCGATCTCGCCCCGTACATCGGCGAGACCGTGCACTGCAAGATCATCGAGCTCGACAAGAACCGCAACAACGTCGTGCTGTCGCGCCGCGCCTACCTGGAAGAGAACCAGAAGGAGACGCGCGACCAGTTCCTCAACAACTTGAAGGTCGGCGAAGTGCGCGAGGGCACGATCTCGTCGGTCGTGTCGTTC
>CAZQCP010000045.1:2287-20212 GCA_964592115.1 uncultured Ilumatobacteraceae bacterium | reverse complement strand
GGCCGGTCACGAGGGCGCTGAGCGCGCTGCTGGCGAGCGACGGGGTGACCATCGCCGTCAGGTCGGTGAGGACGGGGTCGAACGGCCAACGCCAGACCCCGATGGCGAGGTCGATGCCTCCCACGCTCGCGGTGACCGGCACGGTGCCGGGATGGGCGCCGTCGAGCGTGGTCGCGGCGAGCAGCGTCTCTCGCCGCGCCGGCTGCTCGCCCCACGCCACGGTGGCCTCGAAGCGCACGACGGCATCGTTGCCGGGGCGGTACTGGACGTGGTTGGCGCGAGCGTCGAGCAGCCGCCCGCCCGCGGACGCGACCACGGCGGACAACACGGGTTCGGCTTCGGGCCCGACGAGGTACACGACGGCGGGGAGCGCCGGATCGTCGGGGAGTGTCGTCGCCGCGTTCGTCATGGTTCGATCGTCGCCCTGCACGATGGGAGCGGGATGAGCTGATTCTGAGAGGGCTCTCATCAAACGATGCGGGCGGATCACCGGCGGCCGTCAGGCCACGAG
Source organism: uncultured Ilumatobacteraceae bacterium (assembly GCA_964592115.1). Classification (GTDB taxonomy): domain Bacteria; phylum Actinomycetota; class Acidimicrobiia; order Acidimicrobiales; family Ilumatobacteraceae; genus Sva-07. The sequence continues at coordinate 19,701 of CAZQCP010000045.1, read as the reverse complement.
GCGATAGCCCATGCCGCGCACGGTCTCGATCACGCTGTCGCCGAGCTTGCGGCGCAGGTAGCGGACGTAGACGTCGACGACGTTCGAGCCGGGATCGAAGTCGTAGCCCCACACGTGCGACAGCAACTGTTCGCGCGTCAGCACCTGCCCGGCATGGCGGAGGAACACCTCACACAGCGCGAACTCACGCGCCGTCAGCTCGACGAGCTCGCTGGCGGCACCGGTCGCGTCCGTGCCGACGGTCGCCCGCCGCGAGCGCAGGTCGAGGCTCACGCCTCCCGCCGTGAGCACACTCGACTCGGCGACCGGGTCCGTGCGCAATCGCAGCCGGATCCGTGCCAGCAACTCCTCGAAGCGGAACGGTTTGGTCATGTAGTCGTCGGCGCCGCGCTCCAATCCGGCAACGGTGTCCTCGACCCCGTCGCGCGCGGTGAGGATGATCACCGGCATCCGTTCACCTCGTTCGCGGACCCGCTTGAGCACCTCGTGGCCGTCGATCCCCGGGAGGCCGAGGTCGAGGATCACGAGATCGAACGAGTCGTCGCGGGCGAGCGCCGCTGCGTCCGTGCCCGTGTCGACGGCGACGGTCGTGTAGCCGTTGGCTCGCAACCCCTTCTGGAGGAACGAAACGATGCGGTCCTCGTCCTCGGCGATCAAGATGCGCGTCATGGGTTCGCGTTCTCCTCCGGCTGCGATGTCGGTGACGGTGAGAGTGGCGGGTGGATGGGGATCGTGATCTCGAAGCGGGCGCCGCCGCCGGGGTGCCCCTCGACGTCGATGCGACCGCGATGGGCACGGACGATCGCGTCGACGATCGTCAGCCCGATGCCCATGCCGTCGGGGCGGGCGGTGCGGCTCGTGGCACCGCGCGCGGCGCGCTTGAAGAGCTCGGCCGCGGCCTTGGCGTCGATCCCGGTGCCGGTGTCGCGGACCCACAGCCTCGCCGACGGCTCGCGCCACGGGTCGACGCTCGCGCCGAGCGCGATCACGTCGCCCGCTCGCGTGTGTTGGACGGCATTCGTCGCCAGGTTCAACATGGCCTGCTCGAGCCTGCCCGGGTCACCCTCGATGACCGTGGTGCCCGCGTCCGGCGCCTCGTCGAGGACCCATTCGCGGTCGGCGAGGGCCGTCAGCTTGCGCAGCGTCGCCGGCGCGAACTCGCCGAGGTCGATCGGTTCGAGGCGCAGGAAGTCCGGTCGTTCCGACTTGGCCAGCAGGAGCAGGTCGGTGACGTAGCGACTCATCCGCTCGAGTTCGTCGGTCACGACCGCCACCGTCTCCTCGCGGTCGGCCGGGTCATCGCCGAGCAGGTCGAGATGTCCTTGGGCGATCGTGATCGGCGTCCGGAGCTCGTGGGCGACGTCGTCGAGGAACCGCCGCTGCTGTTCGAAGCCGGACTCGACGCGGTCGAGCATCTCGTTGAACGTGTGTCCGAGCTCGGCCAGTTCGTCGCCTCCCTCCACCGGGATGCGCGCCGACAGGTCGGTCTCCGAGATCGCCTGCGCCGTGGAGGTCAGCTCGCGGACGGGGCGCAGGACCCGCCCGGCGAGCGACCACGCGACGAACGCCGACGCAACGATCACGATCGCTCCGGCGAGCGCCACGATCCGCATGTTCTGGTTGATCTCGTCGCGCTGCGACTGCGGGAAGTAGACGACGACGAACGTGCCGAGCACCTCGCTGCCCGACATCATCGGCACGGCGAGCGACCGAGTCCTTCCGGCAGTGGTGTTGTCGGTCGCGATCCGAGGTTCAGCGGAGGTCGTCCACGCGACCAGCAGGTACGGATCGCGGAACAGGTCGGCGGGCGCGCCGAAGCTCCGTAGGTATGGCTCGCCGCCGACGAACGTGTAGAACGCCTCGACGTCGGCGGGGACGCTGCGCGTCAAGAACGTGTCGAAGATCGCCGCGACGTTCTCGCCGAACGGTTCCCCCGTGGCGGGATCGGTACCCGTGGCGAGGCGCTGCAGTTCGTCGATCTCCTGCGAGAGCGACCGGTCGACCTCGCGGTCGAGACGGGCCATCGAGACCTGGCGGGTGACGATCGCGGAGATCGCCAGTGCCGCGGCAAGCAGCGCGACGTAGCCGACGACGATGCGGGCGCGGATGCCGAGCGAGCGCCGACCGGTGCGCGGGGCGTCGGCCGCCGGCTCGCGTGCCATCTCGCCCTCGATCGCGTCGGCCGGCGCCCCGCTCGTGGCGTCGGCCGTCGGGTCAGTCATCGTCGTCGTCATCGTCATCGTCATCGTCGTCGTCGTCGTCGTCGTCGTCATCGTCGTCGTCGTCGTCGTCATCATCGACGGGCGGCTGGGCGGGCGGGGGCGCCACCACCTGGGGGCCTGACGTCGGCAGCGGTGCGGCGCGGGCCGTGGTGGGCGGCGGCGTGTCGACGGTCGTCGGTGCTGTCGTGGTGGCAGGTTCGGTGACCGGTGTCGCGGTGGTGGGAATCGTCGTCGTGGTCGTCGTGGACGTCGTGGACGTCGTGGGAGAGGTGCTCGTCGGCGTGAGCTCGATCGGCGCGATCGTCGGCGGGTCGGCCGCCAGAGCGCCGACGGTGACGCGGACGAGGATGACCCCGACGACGGCTGCGGCCGCGAAGACGGAAGCGGTCGCCAACGAGCGGGACATGGCGGAGCGAGCCATCAGCGTGGAGGGTGGTCGTGCCGACCGGAAGCGACATGAGAACCCGATGAGAACTTACTCATGATCGGCCCCCGTGGCGCACCGTTCACGAGTGCACTAAGTTGACTCGTCACGGGCAGGACGAGCCGGATCCGGTCACGACGACTGATCCGGTACAGCAACATCAGGTACAGCAAGATCCGGCACGGGGAGCCGGACCGAGCGAGAGGGGAACTCGATGCACGTCCACCACATCTTGACCGCCAAGGGCATGCACGTGGCAACGATCGCACCTGCAGCCACGCTCGCCGATGCGACCGCGTCGCTGCGCGACCACGGTGTGGGCGCCCTCGTCGTGTGCGGCGACGACCGCCGCATCGCCGGGATCGTCTCCGAGCGCGACGTCGTGCGGGCGCTCGCAGCCCACGGCTCGGGCACGCTCGGGCGCGACGTCGCCTCGGTGATGTCGAAGCAGGTCACCACGTGTCGCGCCGACGACACCGTCGACAGCCTGATGGAACTGATGACCGAGCGGCGCATTCGCCACCTCCCCGTCGTCGACGACGACGGTGCCCTCGCCGGCATCATCTCGATCGGCGATGTCGTCAAGGCCCGCGTCGGCCAGCTCCAACTCGAGAACGATCAGCTCGCCGACTACATCGGCACCCGCTGAGCGCGGTCGCCGCGGTCGGCGCCACGTCGTCAGCGGATGGTGTTGCCGCCGATCCGGTCGGGACGACGGGCCACATCCGGTGCGTACCGCCAGAAGTCGTACACACTGTCGTAGCCGCCGACTGCCACGTTCGGCTCATCGTTCGTGTACACGTCGAAGTCGTACCGGGTCGCCGCTGCCGCGGCGACGGCACGGGCGAGCTCGGGCGTCGTGATCTGGTCCACGTCGATGAGGATGTACGTGCGCCCACCGGGCGTGGAGCTGGCATCCGACACCATGGCGTTCCAGTTGGCCTTGATGGCCGGGCCGCCGATCTGCACTTCGACCTGGGAGCCACTCCCATACGTCACCGCGTGCAAACCGGCGATCGTCGTCGGCGTGCCGAACCAGCCGTTGTAGTTCTCGATCGGCGGGTCTGCCGTACCGTCGTCACCTGGCTCGCTCTCGTCGGGCACCTCGGTGTTCGCGCCGGCGACGCGCACGCCGGTGCGGACGTTGATGATCTCGTAGCTGCCGTCGTCGCCCAGCACGATGTCGTGCATCTTCGACTCGTCCCTCAGATACCCGGCGGTGACCAAGTCGGCCTCCGAGGGGGTGGCGTCGTGATCGACCCAGTACGCCTCGATGCCGGTCTCGATCGTACGGAGGTCACCCGCCTCGGCGTTCTCGTGGCCCTTGTCGGTGATGCCACGGACGGCGAACACGGTGACGACGGCCAGCACGCCGAGGATCACGATCACGATGAGGATCTCGACCAGCGTGAATCCGCGGTCGTCAGCTGTCGCGGGCCCCTCGCCCCACCTCGCCGTCCGCCGTTCCATGCCTGGTCAATCGGTCTCCGGCACCTGTGGTTGAGTCAAGATCGGGTCACGGGAGCGGAGGGAGCGGCCTCGTCGAGCGTGCCCTCCACCACCACCGTGACGTCGCGGTCGCGGAGCTGGCTCCGGATGGCGATGAGCAAGCGGCTCGCGGCCGGCCGGATGCGCGTCACGCCGGTCACGTCGAGCACGATCCGGCTCGGTCCTCCGACGCCGTCGCGGAACTCGTCGACGAGTCGATGCGTGACCTCCTCGGTGGAGATCAGATCGAGCTCGCCGCGCAGCACGACGCGCAGGTGTCCGTCGTCGCCGGTTCCCCAGCGCACGATCGGCGAACGCGGTTCGTCGGGGTGGTCGAACACATGCAGATCGAAGTCGGTCGACAGCGAACGCAGCACCGACGATCCGCGCACGCTGTTGCCCCAGCCATCGAGCCGGGGGCTGAACACGCCGATGCCGAAGTGGGCGGTGCTGGCGGCAGCGATGCCACCGCCCACTCCGCTCTTGGCGGGCAGGCCGACCGTCGCCATCCACTCGCCGCTGTGGTCATACATCCCGCACGTCGCCATGATCGACAACGTCACGGTGGCCACGCGTTCCGGCATGACGCGTTCACGAGTGCGCGGGTTGACGCCACCGTTGGCGAGCGTCGCCGCCATCATCGCCAGGTCGTCGGTCGTGACGACGACGCTGCACTGACGGAAGTACGCCTCCGTCGCCTCCTCGACGCGCTGTTCCAACACCCCGTTCGCCCGCGCCAGGTAAGCGAGCGCCCGGTTGCGGTCGCCGGTCTCCGCCTCGGACGCGAAGACGTCCTCGTCGACGAACAGCTCACGCGCCGCGCAGGCGGACAGGAACCGGCGGATCCGTTCGAACCTCGCCTCGACCGAGTCGCCGGCGACCAATGCCGTCGTGACGATGGCACCGGCGTTGATCAGCGGGTTGGCCGGGCGGCCCGTCACCTCATCGAGGCTGATCGCGTTGAACGGCTCACCGCTCGGCTCGAACCCGACGTGGCGGGCAACGACGTCGACGCCGTGATCACACGCCGCGAGCGCGTAGACGAACGCCTTCGACACCGACTGGATGGTGAACTCGGTGGTCGCGTCGCCGGCGTGGTGGAGGATCCCGTGCACGCTCACGAGCGACGCGGCGAGCGGTTCGGGGTCGACGGCGGCGAGCTCGGGGATGTAGCTCGCCAACTCGCCCGAGCGATCATTGCGATGGCGGTCGAGCACCGCCGCGAGGGCCTCGGCGATCGGATCGGGTGGTGCCACGGTCATCATGCTCCCGTCATCATGTGCCTGTGAGCGCCGCCGTGTGGGCGATCGGATATGGCGTACTCACCGCGACTGCTTCGATCGCCACCGGGCTCTTGTTGCGGTCGGTCGCCGGCCCGTCCGACGAGCAGCGCTCGCCGATCGTGATCAATCGGCGGCGGGGCCATCGCGGCGACTGTAGCAACGCGTTCACGCGACCCGCGGGTGCTACAACTACGGTCAGCGCGGGCCCGTCGTGGGTTCGCACGTCAACTCGGAGGACCGATGGATCTCGAGGTCTCGGTGGGCAGGGTCGTGGACGCGAGCGCGGACGTCGCCGTGCTGCTGTGCGTGGCCGGGACGCTCCCGGCGCCGCTCGGAGATCTGCCGGACACGGCTGCCTTCTCCGGCAAGCCGAACGAGACGCTCATCGTGCACTCGCGCGGGGCGGCAGTGCCGGCGCGCGTCGTGCTGGTCGGACTCGGTGACGAGCCCGATGCCGAGCGCGTCCGGCAGGCGGCGGCGACCGGTGTGCGCGCCGCCCAGCCGTTCAAGGTCACCTCGATCGTCGTCGGCGTGCACGGCGAACACGACCTAGCCGGCAGCGATCTCGGCGAAGCGATCGCGATCGGGCTCGAGCTCGGCGCGTACCGGTTCCTCCGTCACAAGACCGGGCTCTCCGACGACGAGCTGTTCGAGATCGAAACAGTCACCGTGCTCGCCGCCGATCCGATCGACGACCTCGCCGCCGGCGTCCGCGCCGGGGCCACGATCGCCAGCGGTGTCGTCCTCGCCCGCGATCTCGTGAACACGCCTGGCGCGATGAAGACACCGCCGCAGCTCGCCGACGAGGCGGTGGCGCTCGGCGATCGCACGCCGGGGGTCTCGGTCACCGTGCTCGACGAGACCGAGCTCGAAGAACAAGGCTTCGGCGGCATCCTCGCCGTCGGCAAGGGATCGGACAGCCCGCCACGCTTCATCGTCATGGAGTACGGCGCCGACCTCGCTGACGTGCCCACCGTCTGTCTCGTCGGCAAGGGCCTCACGTTCGACTCCGGCGGCCTCAACATCAAGCCGTTCGAGGGCATGTTGAACATGAAGAACGACATGGGCGGCTCGGCCGCCGTGTTCGGCGCGATGCAAGCGGCGGCCGAGCTGCAACTGCCGGTGCACCTCGTCGGTCTCGTGCCGTCGGCGGAGAACATGCCGAGCGGGCGCTCCTACCGCCCCGGCGACGTCATCACGACGCTGTCGGGCAAGACGGTCGAGATCCTCAACACCGACGCCGAGGGTCGCGTCATCTTGTGCGACGGCCTCTACTACGCGCAGCGCTACGAGCCCGACGCGATCGTCGAGCTGTCGACGCTCACCGGGGCGATCATCGTCGCCCTCGCCAGCTTCGCCTCGGGTCTGATGGCGACCGACCAGGATCTGGCCGACGCCGTGCTCGCGGCCGGCGAGCGGTCCGGCGACCGCGGATGGCAGCTCCCGCTGTGGGACGACTACCAGGAGCTGATCAAGGGGGACGTCGGAGACCTCAAGAATCTCGGCGGCGCGGCCGGGGGATCGATCACTGCCGGCAAGTTCCTCGCCAACTTCGTCGGCGACTACCCGTTCGTCCACCTCGACATCGCCGGCACCGCGTGGCTCGACAAGCCGACGAAGCCGTACCAATACCGCGGGGGCACCGGTGCCGGGGTGCGGATGGTGGTCGACTACCTCCGCTCGCTGGCGAGCTGACCCGCGACGGAACGGAGCAAGAACCATGACGACCGACGCAGTGATGCCCGCCACCGACGGTGACGGCGGCGGGAGCGACGACGCCGAGCGCTCGTTCCAGGACCGCCTGCTCGACGGCATCGAGAAGGCGGGCAACAAGGTCCCGCACCCGGTGATCATGTTCTTGTACCTGATCGCCGGCGTCGCCGTGCTCTCGGCGATCCTCGCACTGTTCGACGTGTCGGTGACCGAGGAGGTCGCCACGGCCGTGCCCATCTCTGAGGTACGCGACATCACCGAGTCGCTCGGCGGATCTGTCGTCGCCTACGACATGGTGAGCGGCGATCCATTCGACATCCCCGAGTACGTGATCGCCGAGCAGACCTTCGAGGTGCACAGCCTGATCTCGATCGACGGCGTGCGCTTCATGCTCAGCTCCTTCGTCAACAACTTCGCCGGCTTCGCGGTCGTCGCGGTGACCTTCGTGGCGATGATGGGTGTCGGTGTGGCGGAGGCGTCCGGGCTGATGGCGGCCCTGATCCGCAAGATGGTCCAGGTCGCGCCGCGGCAGCTCATCGCCTTCTTCTTGATCTTCGTCGGCGTGCTGTCGAGCGTCGCCTCCGATGCCGGTTACCTGATCCTGATCCCCCTCGCGGCGACGGCGTTCATGACCGTTGGCCGACATCCGCTCGCCGGAATGGCGGCCGCGTACGCCGGTGTCGGTGCGATCTTCGCGGTCAACCTGCTCATCACGCCGGTCGATTCGATGGTCACCGAGATCACCAACGAAGCGATCGGCACGCTCGGCGAACCGCTCGAGATCACTGCCAACATGTGGTTCTCGATCGTCTCGTCGATCCTCATGGCAGTCGTTGCATTGTTCGTCACGGTACGCGTCGTCGAGCCGCGCCTCGGCCCCTACGACACGGCGGAGGGTGACCCGCTCTACGTCGGGATCGCACCCGACAGCGACATGGTCGACGGTGCGACTGCCGGCCAGCACGATCCGGTCCACCACGCGGGTGCCGACGCTGCCGAGCGGGCGGAGGAGGACCGGCTCGAGGCGAGGGGTCTCCGCGCCGCCTTGTGGGCGCTGGTCGCGAGCATCGTCGGCATCGTCGCTGCGACCGCGCCGCCAGGCGCTCCGTTGCGCGACCCGAACACCGACGCGATCATCGGCAACACACCGTTCATGGCGAGCCTGATCTTCCTCATCACGCTGATCTTCCTCTTCTGCGGCATCGCTTACGGGTTCGGTTCGAGGTCGTTCACCTCGAGCAACGACGTGATCGCCGGTGTGACGAAGACCTTCGCCGGCCTCGCCGGGCTGATCTTCATGCTGCTGATGATCGCTCAGTTCATCGCCTACTTGAACTACACGAACATGCCCCGGGTCGCAGCCGTCGAGCTCGCCGGCGTGCTCGAAGCGACCGGCTTCGGTGCACTGCCACTGCTGCTCGGCTTCATCATCGTGATCCTGCTGCTCGACATCGTCATCCCCGGAGTGGTGCCGAAGTGGGCGATCTTCGCCCCGGTGTTCATCCCGATCTTCATGCGCCTCGGGGTCGCGCCGCAGACGGTGCTCGCTGCCTACCGCATCGGCGACTCACCGATGAACGTGATGACGCCGCTGATGGTGTACTTGCCGTTCATCGTCGTCGTCGCCCAGCGCTACGTACGCAACGCAGGTATCGGCACGATCGTCGCGCTGATGCTGCCGTACGTCGTGTTCATCACGATCTCGTGGATCGTGCTGTTCATTGCCTGGTGGGTGCTCGGACTCCCGCTCGGACCGAGTTCACCCGTCGCGGTCTGAGTGGCGCAGCGACGGACCGCGTCGCCCTGGCCACGTCACACGGTGATGATGGTCAACAATCCGTCGAGCCCGCTGAAGTCGTCGGGGTTGCGCGTACACAGCGGCAGGTCGAGTGACGAGGCGACTGCCGCGATCAGCAGATCGACGGCGCGCGGCCCGCGCGCCTTGCGGCCCCGCGTGACCACTGCGGCGTAGATCGGGCCGTACGCACGCGCCGCGTTGGTGTCGAACGGCAGCGGATCGAAGACCGCCTCCGCGCGCTGGAGGCGGTCCTGGCGGCGAGCACGCTCGTCGGGTTCGTGGGTCGCGTGCGGTCCTGCGGTCAGCTCGGCCATGGTGAGCGCCGTCACGGCCATGACGAGTGGAAGCCGACCCGGGTCGATCTCGTCGAGGTCGATGACGACGGAGGTGTCGAGTACACCCCGTTCGACGCGCTCGTCAGCCACGGGGTTCGATGCCGGCGTCGGCGGCGGCATCGACGTCGGCCCGGAAGCGTTCGGCATCGATCGGCGGTGCACGGTGGAAGAGCTCGGCCACCGTGTCGGCGGCGACGAAACGTTGGCGGCGGAGCGGGCGGAGCTCGCCGACCGGACGGCCGGCGCGGGTGACGATGAAGGTCTCGCCGGCGTCGAGGCGGCGCATGATGTCGCCGCTGGAGTTGCGCAGCTCTCGTTGGCTGATCGTGGTCGCCATCTCGCTACTGTAGCACCGGTGCGACGGTAGCGAGATGGCGTTCGCTTTCCGGGCACGCGTCACAGTCTCAGCACGCACCGATGTCGTCGATCGGGCCGGTACACTCGAACGCCGTGCCTGCGCCCTGGAGCGCAGCGCGAACGACCCCCGGTCGAGCAGTTGATCGCCCTTTGATACGGAGTAGTAGATGGCCAAGCGAGAGTTCCCCCTGGAGCGCACCCGGAACATCGGGATCATGGCGCACATCGACGCGGGTAAGACCACGACGACCGAGCGCATCCTCTACTACACGGGCAAGAACTACAAGATCGGCGAGACCCACGACGGCGCCGCGACCATGGACTTCATGGCCCAGGAGCAGGAGCGCGGCATCACGATCACGTCCGCGGCGACGACCTGTGCGTGGAAGGACCACCGCATCAACATCATCGACACGCCGGGCCACGTCGACTTCACGATCGAAGTCGAGCGGTCGCTGCGCGTGCTCGACGGTGCGGTCACCGTGTTCGACTCGGTCGCCGGCGTCGAGCCCCAGACCGAGACCGTGTGGCGTCAGGCCAACAAGTACGCCGTGCCGCGGATGTGCTTCGTCAACAAGATGGACCGCATCGGGGCGAACTTCTACCGCACCGTCGACATGGTCAAGGACCGCCTGCAGGCGACACCGCTCGTCATCCAGCTTCCCGTCGGTGCCGGGGGCCCCGAGTCGGCCCAGCCGTTCGTCGGCCTCGTCGATCTGGTGAAGATGAAGGCGTTGATCTGGCGCGACGAAGAGCTCGGTGCCGCATGGGACGAGATCGACATCCCCGCCGACATGGTCGACCAGGCCGACGAGTACCGCGAGCAGATGATGGAGACCATCGCCACGCAGGACGAGGCCCTGATGGACGCCTACCTCGGTGGCGAGGAGGTCTCCGAGGAGGCGATCAAGCACGCGATCCGCAAAGGGACGCTGGCGTTCGACTTCGTTCCGATCCTGTGCGGCTCGTCGTTCAAGAACAAGGGCGTCCAGCCGATGCTCGACGCGGTGGTCGACTTCCTGCCGTCGCCGCTCGACATTCCGCCGGCGCACGGCGTCGTGATGCAAGGTGGCGAGGAGATCGACGCCTACCGCGGTCCGGAAGACCCGGAGTTCGCCGCGCTGGCGTTCAAGATCGTTGCCGACCCGTTCGGCAAGCTGACCTACTTCCGGGTGTATTCGGGCGAGATCGGCAAGGGCGAAGAGGTCTACAACTCGACCAAGGAAGACCGCGAGCGTCTCGGGCGCATCTTGTTGATGCACGCGCAGAACCGTGAGGACCTCGAGGTCGCCATGGCTGGTGACATCGTCGCCGGACTCGGCTTCAAGAACGTCACCACGGGCGACACGCTGTGCGACCGCAGCCACCCGATCATCCTCGAGCGGATGGAGTTCCCCGAGCCCGTCATCCACGTCGCCATCGAGCCGAAGACGAAGTCCGACCAGGAGAAGCTCGGCAAGGCACTCAAGTCGCTGTCCGACGAGGACCCGACGTTCCGCATCCGCTCCGACGAAGAGACCGGCCAGACCGTGATCTCGGGAATGGGTGAGCTCCACCTCGAGGTGCTCGTCGACCGCATGCAGCGCGAGTTCTCCGTCGAGGCGACGGTGGGCAAGCCGCAGGTCGCCTATCGCGAAACCATCACGAAGGCCGTCAAGGCCGTCGAGTACCGCCACATCAAGCAGTCCGGTGGTTCTGGCCAGTTCGCCGTGGTGAAGATCGACATGGAGCCGAACCCAGGTGGCGGCTACGAGTTCGAAGACGCGATCACCGGCGGACGCATCCCGCGCGAGTACATCAACCCGACCAACCAGGGCCTGCAGAGCTCGCTCGACAACGGCGTCCTCGCCGGCTACCCGACGGTCGACGTGAAGGTCCGCCTCGTCGATGGCCAGTACCACGACGTCGACTCGTCGGAGATGGCCTTCAAGATCGCCGGCCAGATGGCGTTCCGCAAGGCGGCCGAGATGGCCAAGCCCGTGCTGATGGAGCCGATCATGGCCGTCGAGGTCGTCACGCCCGAGGAGTACATGGGTGACGTGATGGGCGACTTGTCGAGCCGCCGCGGTCGCATCGGCAGCATGGAAGCCCGCGGCAACACCCAGGTCGTGAACGCCCAGGTACCGCTGTCGGAGATGTTCGGTTACAGTACCGACCTTCGCTCGCGCACCCAGGGGCGGGCCACCTACACGATGCAGTTCTCCGAGTACCAGCAGGTACCCGAGGCCATCGCACAAGAGATCGTGAAGCGCGTCCGCGGCGAGTGACCGCCCGCACGTTCACGCAGCCAGTTCTTTGACAACCCACCATTTAGACAGCACGACATTGGAGTCGATCGAATCATGAGCAAGCAGAAGTTTGAGCGTACGAAGCCGCATGTGAATATTGGGACGATGGGTCATATTGATCATGGGAAGACGACGTTGACGGCGGCGATTTCGAAGACGTTGTCGGATCGTGGGTTGGCTGATTTTGCGGCGTTTGACACGATTGATAAGGCGCCGGAGGAGAAGGCGCGTGGTATTACGATTTCGATTTCTCATATTGAGTATGAGACTGAGAATCGGCATTATGCGCATGTTGATATGCCGGGGCATGCGGATTACATCAAGAATATGATTACGGGTGCTGCGCAGGTGGATGGCGCGATTTTGGTGGTGGCTGCGACGGATGGTCCGATGCCGCAGACTCGTGAGCATGTGTTGTTGGCGCGTCAGGTGGGTGTGCCGTCGATTGTGGTGGCGTTGAACAAGGCGGACATGGTTGATGATGAGGAGTTGCTCGAGTTGGTGGAGCTCGAGGTGCGTGAGTTGTTGAATGAGTACGAGTTTCCTGGTGATGATGTGCCGGTGGTGCAGGTGTCGGCGTTGAAGGCGTTGGAGGGGGACGCGGGTTGGCAGGAGAAGGTGATGGAGTTGATGGCTGCGGCTGACAGTTTCATTCCTGAGCCGGTGCGTGATTTGGATAAGCCGTTCTTGATGCCGATTGAGGATGTGTTCACGATTACGGGTCGTGGCACGGTCGTCACTGGCAAGGTGGAGCAGGGGGTTGTGCATACGGGTGATGAGGTGGAGATCGTCGGGTTGCGTGAGACGCAGAAGACGACGTGTACGGGTGTGGAGATGTTCCGCAAGTTGTTGGATGAGGGTCAGGCGGGTGACAACATCGGTGCGTTGCTTCGTGGGACGGCGAAGGAGGATGTGGAGCGTGGGCAGGTGTTGTGTAAGCCGGGGTCGATTACGCCGCACACGAACTTTGAGGGTCAGGTGTATATTTTGACGAAGGAGGAGGGTGGCCGGCATAAGCCGTTCTTCAACAATTATCGGCCGCAGTTCTTCTTCCGGACGACGGATGTGACGGGGACGATCGAGTTGCCTGGTGGGACCGAGATGGTGATGCCGGGTGACAATGTGGAGATGACGGTGGAGTTGGGTAAGCCGATCGCGATGGATGAGGGTTTGCGGTTCGCGATTCGTGAGGGTGGCCGTACGGTGGGTGCTGGCCGCGTCACCAAGATCCTCAAGTGACGCGCTGAGGCGCATCGAAAGCGAGACACAGTCATGGCCAAGAGCGACAAGCGGGTCAAGGTGACCCTCGAGTGCACTGAGTGCAAGCGGCGCAACTACATCACGATGAAGTCGAAAGTGAACGACCGTGAGCGCCTCGAGATGAAGAAGTACTGCGCCAACGAGCGCCAGCACACGCTCCACAAGGAGACGCGCTGACGAACGGGCGCTGAGGGCGCTGCCCGGTACCCTTGGGTACCCGGGTATCGCCCTCGCCGAGGGCAGTAGCTCAGCTGGTAGAGCATCGGTCTCCAAAACCGACGGTCGGGGGTTCGAGTCCCTCCTGCCCTGCCCATCACGAACGAGAAGACATGTCACTGGACGATCTGAACCGCGAGCAGAAGCGACAGCTCCGCAAGATGGGTGCCCTCGACGAGGGTGGCAAGCCCACTCGCGCGGCGCGCCCTGCGCCGAAGAAGAAGAGTGATCGTGTCGGCGTTCGGCAGTACCTCCGTGAGGTACGCGACGAGTTGCGCAAGGTCGCGTGGCCCAAGCGCCCCGAGGTCAAGCGCTATTCGATCATCGTCGTCGTGACGGTGATCGTGTACACCGCGCTGGTCGGTGGCCTCGACTTCGTGTTCGCCGAGTTCTCGCAGTGGTTCTACTCATGACCGATGACACGACCGACACGAGCCCCGACATGACCGATCAGACCGACGCGCCCACCACCAACCCGCTCGACCTCCTCCCGAAGGGCGACACCGATGTGTTCGCCGACGCCGAGGAGCTCGCTGCTGACGCCGACACGTCCGCCGAGCCCGTTGACGACGACGCCGGCGACGAGGCCGCCACCGACGAGGTGAGCGTCGACGACGAGGCTGGCGACGACGCCGATCAACCCGGTGATGACGCCGTAGATGGCGCGGCTGATGAGCACAGCGATGGCGACGACGATGGTGAGGCGTCAGCGCTCGACACGGTGACCGACGACCCGACACTGCGCCCCGGCCAGTGGTACGTGGTGCACACGCAGTCCGGCTACGAGAAGAAGGTCACGGCCAACCTGCAGGCGCGCATCCAGTCGATGAACATGGAAGACAAGATCTTCGAGATCGTCATCCCGACCGAAGAGGTCGACGAGTTCAAGAACGGCAAGAAGCAGACCGTGCAGCGCAAGGTGTTCCCCGGCTATCTGCTGGTGCGCTGCATCATGGACGACGAGTCCTGGTACTGCGTGCGCAACACCCCGGGCATCACCGGTTTCGTCGGCCAGAGCCGGCAGGGCCAAAAGCCGACGCCGCTGTCACGCCGCGAGGTGAAGACGTTCCTCACCCCCAAGACCGACGGCGTCGACGCGGCACCGCGCCGCAAGGCCAAGCTCGACTACGAAGAGGGCGAGAGCGTGCGCGTGAAGGAAGGCCCGTTCGCCGACTTCACCGGCGAGATCGCCGAGATCAATGCAGACCACATGAAGTTGAAGGTGCTCGTCAACATCTTCGGCCGCGAGACGCTGGTGGAGATGGACTTCAGCCAGGTCGCGAAGCTCTGACGCAGAAAGAACGAACGCCATGGCGAAGAAGAAAGTACTCACGGTCGTCAAGATCCAGATCGAGGCTGGCAAGGCCAGCCCGGCGCCGCCTGTCGGCACCGCGCTCGGCCCGCACGGCATCGCGATCATGGACTTCGTCAAGGCCTACAACGCGCAGACGGAGTCGCAGGCCGGCACGGTCGTGCCGACCGAGATCACCATCTACGAGGACCGCACGTTCGACTTCGTCTTGAAGACGCCGCCGACCGCGGTGCTGATCCGCGAGAAGGCTGGGCTCGACAAGGCGTCCGGCGCGCCCGGCAGCCAGGTCGCTGGTTCGATCACCGAGGCCCAGGTCGAAGAGATCGCCACGATCAAGATGCCCGACCTCAACGCCTACGACATCGAAGCTGCCAAGCTGCAGGTGCGCGGCACCGCCCGCTCGATGGGCATCGAAGTCAAGTGATCCACGGCGTTGCAACAGGGGCCAGACCCCTGCGGTAACGCTCCATTTCTGTAACACCAGCCACAGCCACGACCGGGACGACCTCGCCCGGCGGGCTTCTACCCCGAGGGAGACAGAAGATGTCAGGAAAGAAGTACTCCGACGCGCTCAAGAAGTTCGACCGCGATCAGGTCTACGGTCCGAGCGAGGCGGTGACGCTCGTCAAGACGATGTCGTCGGCGAAGTTCGACGAGAGCGTCGACGTGTCGATCCGCCTCGGCGTCGACCCCCGCAAGGCCGACCAGATGGTGCGCGGCACCGTTGCCCTCCCTGCCGGATCCGGCAAGGACGTGCGCGTGGCCGTGTTCGCCGCCGGCGAGGCAGCCGACGAGGCACGCGCCGCCGGTGCTGACATCGTCGGTGCCGACGACCTCGCCGCCGACGTCGAGGCCGGCAAGATGGACTTCGACCTCGTCATCGCGACGCCGGACATGATGCCGCTCGTCGGTCGTCTCGGCCGCACGCTCGGCCCGCGCGGCCTGATGCCGAACCCCAAGACCGGCACGGTCACCCCCGATGTCGGTCGCGCCGTCGAGGAGTTCAAGGGCGGCAAGGTCGAGTACCGCACCGACCGCTACGGCAACGTGCACGTCCCGCTCGGCAAGTCGAGCTTCGAGCCCGCGGCGCTCGAGCAGAACTTCCGCGCCGTGATCGACGAGCTTCAGCGCGCCAAGCCGGCCTCGGCCAAGGGGCGCTACCTGCGCAAGATCACGGTGTCGTCGACGATGGGCCCTGGCGTCCACGTCGACACAGGCCGCCTGCGCCCGGAGTAGTCCCGCCGGCCAGCGAGCGACGTCGAGCGCACGTGTGGCACGATCAGCTCGCCCAGGGGGCGGGGCGTCGCTGCCACGGGGGCTTGCGAAAGTGGATCCAGCGCATGTCGACGCGCTCGCCGAGTGGGTGCTTGTAGACCCCTTGCGGGGGTGGCGGTGGCGCCCCAGGGGGCTTGGGTTTCGCTCCCGATGGGGCGAGGACCCGGCCGTCGCGCGTCGTGAACGTGAGGCCGCTGGGATCGTCGGCGTTGCCGGAGATGCCCAGCTCACCTTGGTGGTGCAGGCGATGATGGTGCGGACACAAGCAGATGAGATTCCACGTTTCGGTCGGTCCGCCGTCTTCCCAGTGGATGATGTGGTGCACCTCGAGGTGATGGGTGACGCTGCAGCCGTGCACGCCGCATGCCTGGTCGCGCAGCATCACGATCCGCCGCGTGCGATTCGGCACGATGTGCTGGGAGCGACCCACGTTGACGGGAACGCCGTTGGCGAGGAACGTCGGGCTGATCAGCCCCTCACACGAGATGTGGCGCCGGATGGCGTCGGGCACGTTCCAACCGAGCGCGTCGCGTCCGTTGGCGTCGGTGTCCATGTGCATGTGGATCCGGAATCGGTCACGACGATCGGGTGACGTGACGGCGTCGAGCGATCGTTGGGCGACCTCGCGGAGCGCGTCGGTCATGGTGACGTCGGCCTGGCCGTCGTTGAACAGGGAGTCGCGCGCCTCGTCGAGTGCCCGTTCGATGATCGTGCCGGTGAGCTGGTCGCACTCGACGTTCATCCGCCACCGCCCGTCGTCGCCGACACCGCACCAGAACCGGTCGGTGCCGCTGGCGCCGGCGTACGGCAAAGGCGTCACGGGGTCGGGGTTTGCCTCGCGCCCGTCGTCGACTGGCACCTCGGCGGTCTGGCCGTCGGCTGTGTCGACGATCGCGGTGTCAGGTTCGACCCACTCCGTGTCCGAGCCCGAAGCGCCGCCGGACTCACTCGACGGCGCGGCCGCCGGAGGCTGTGCATCGGGGAACGGATACTTGGCCAACGTCCGCTGCAGCTGGGTGACTCCGAGCATCCGTCCGAGCTCGAGGATCTCACTGTCGATCCACGACGGTGCTCGACGCACGATCGCCACGACCTGATCGATCGACAGCTCGCCGCGGCGCAGTGCGGCGATGCAGGCGGGCAACTCGTCGGCCCGCTCGGCGACCGCGACGATCGCCCGCGCCCGCTGCGGCGACAGCCCGGTCTTCCAGGCAAGGAACTGTTCAGGACTGTGGATCCCGTCGATCGCCCACAGACGGTCGGCGAGCACTCGAGCAGCGAGATCGACCAGCCGCCCGTGTTGGGCGTTGAGGTGCCCGGCGACCTCGTTGATCTGGTCGTCGAACGAGTCGTCGAGCACCTCAGTGAACGACTCAGTGAGAGTGGTGCCGACCATGAAGAGACGCTAGCACATATATTCGTCCAATGCAACCGAAATCGTAA
>CAZQCP010000045.1:0-2187 GCA_964592115.1 uncultured Ilumatobacteraceae bacterium | reverse complement strand
CCGACCATGAAGAGACGCTAGCACATATATTCGTCCAATGCAACCGAAATCGTAAGTATGTTCCGCCTGGACGGCAGGTTCCTGCACCGCGTGGAGAACGTCTGCCAGCCGTTATGCTCGCCGGGTCAGTTTGAAACCGGTCGCTCGCCTGAGACCGTTGGTCCGCAACCCACGCCGAACGTGGTGGGAGCGGGTAATGGGTTCGTCCCGCCAACCGAGGTGCATCCCGCCTGGACATGCCGCACGGCATCGCTCCTCGTCGGTGTTCGCATCCATTGCGAGCACCACGAGTCGAAGCGAAAGGAGGAATGCACATGACGACACAAACCGCACCGCGCGCCGACAAGGTGGCGATCGTGGAAGAGATCACGGCGAAGCTCAACGAGAGCGTGGCCGTGTTCGTGTCCGAGTACCGAGGTATGTCGGTCACCCAGCTGGCTGACCTGCGTACCCCGCTGCGCGCCGCCGGCGCGGAGCACAAGGTCTACAAGAACACGCTCGCCCGCCTCGCTGCCACGCAAGCCGGCATGGACGGGCTCGCCGAGCACCTGCTCGGGCCGACCGCGCTGACGTTCGTCACCGGCGACTCGGTGGCGGCCGCCAAGGCGCTCAGCGACCAGTCCAAGGCCAACCCGCTGCTCGTCATCAAGGGAGGCATGCTCGGCACGAGCGTGATGTCCGCCGATGACGTCAAGGCGCTCGCCAGCCTGCCGTCGCGCGACGAGCTGCTCGCTCGTCTCGCCGGCGCCTTCCAGGCGCCGCTGGTCAAGACCGCCGGTCTGCTCCAGGCACTGCCGCGGAACTTCGCCTACGGGCTGTCCGCACTCATCGACAAGCAGTCGGCCGACGCTGCCGCCTGATCACACCCCACCCATCGGGAATTCCCCGAAATTGCCTCGTTCGTAGCGCTCAGCGCACGAACCCAGGCACATTTCGGGTCACACGTACGAAAGAAGGAAAACCATGTCCACCAAGGAAGACATCCTCGAGGCGATCAGCAACATGACCGTCATCGAGCTGAAGGAACTGCTCGACGCGTTCGAGGAGAAGTTCGACGTCACGGCTGCCGCTCCGGTCGCCGTCGCTGCTGCCGCCCCCGCCGCTGGCGGCGGTGACGCCGGTGGCGCCGCTGAGGAGAAGGACGAGTTCGACGTCATCCTCAAGGCTGCCGGCGCGCAGAAGATCCAGGTCGTGAAGGTCGTCAAGGACCTGCTCGGCGTGGGCCTGAAGGACGCCAAGGACCTCGTCGACGGCGCCCCCAAGCCGCTGCTCGAAAAGGCCAGCAAGGGCGACGCCGAGGCCGCCAAGGCCAAGCTCGAAGAGGTCGGCGCCGAAGTCGAGCTCGCCTGAGCGATCCCGTTGACGACGATGCCCCCGGAGCCCAACGGCCCGGGGGCACCGTCGCGTCTGGGTGTCGGGGTTCGGATTGCATCCGGGGTCAGACCCCACATGCAACGGCACAGATGGTGTGGGCCGGCCTGGCGCTGGTGCGCGGTTGCATGTGGGGTCTGACCCCGGATGCAATCCGTCATCGCGGTGCTTGACTTTCGCTCCCGAACTCTTTACCTTGTCCCCCAATTCAGCGCGCGACTCCCGCCTGGCGCCTCGATGCCGAAGGCGGTTGACGTTCTGCGCCCTGTCTGGATAGGATCGTCGGTTGCCGTGCGTCCCGTTGTCCCCCTGCCGTTCCTTCGGTCTGGTTCAGCGCGCCGGTATCCGTCCTCGATTCTCTGGAGTGTGATCCGTGGCGACTCGTCCCGTGTCCCGTGACCGCTATTTGTTCGGCAATCTGAAAGAGCCGCTCGAGCTGCCCGACCTGATCGCCGTCCAGCGTGAGAGTTTCGAGTGGTTCCTCAACGAGGGGCTGGCGAACACGTTCCGCGACATCAGCCCGATCAAGGACTTCTCCGAGTCCCTCCAGCTCGAGCTGGAGTTCGATCCGTTCGACGAGGACCTGCGCCCGCCGCCGAAGTTCACGGTGGAGGAGTGCAAGGAAAAGGACATGACCTACAGCGCGCCCGTGTTCGTGCGCGCCCGGTTCATGAACCGCAACACCGGCGAGATCAAGGAACAGACGGTGTTCATGGGGGACTTCCCCATCATGACGGACAAGGGCACGTTCATCGTCAACGGCACCGAGCGCGTCGTCGTCAGCCAGCTCGTGCGCAGCCCGGGCGTGATCTTCGA
>CAZQCP010000044.1:0-20297 GCA_964592115.1 uncultured Ilumatobacteraceae bacterium | reverse complement strand
ACGCCGACGCGCTCGGTCGTCACATCGCCGGGTTGAGCGTCGAGCTCGGCGTGCGCCTGACCGAGGTCAACCCGCTCGACGACGACCTCGAATCCGTGTTCCGCTACCTAGTGGAGCGACGATGAGCTCGACTACGTCGTCGCGTCGACCCGCCCGCCCGCCGACTCGCCACCTGGCGTCCGGCGCGGCGCTCGCCCTCGTGTATCGCCTCGTGTTGCGTCAGCTGGCCAGTCGCGGACGGATCATCGGCCTGGCGCTGCTGGCCACGATCGCGCCGATCTCCGGGTTCGCGCTCGGACAGTCGTCGACCGCCGATCTCGAAGACGCGGTGCAGCTCGTGGCCGGCGTCGGGTTGGCGCTCGTGGTCCCCATCGTGTCGCTCGTGTTCGGCGGCGCAGCGATCGGTGATCTGCGCGACGACAAGACGCTGGTGTACCTGTGGCTGCGTCCGATGGACCGTTGGCCGATCGTCGTCGGTGCCGCCGCAGCTGCCGCCACGATCGCCGCCCCGATCGTGATCACGTCGACGGCGCTGGCGGCCGTGCTGACCGGTGCCGGCAACGGCATCGTCGTCGGCACCCTCCTCGCGACGATCGTCGGTCTCGTCGCCTACGTCGCCGTGTTCACGTTCTTCGGAGTGTGGCTCAAGCGGTTCATCGTGTGGGGCCTGGCGTACATCTTGATCTGGGAGGGCTTCATCGCCCAGGCGGGACCCGGTGTGGCGCGGGTGGCGATCCGCAAGTACACGCGCTCGATCCTCGTCGATCGCACCGGCGTGCGGCTCGAGATGGCCGACTTCTCCCTTGCCGTCGGCGTCGTCGTCCCGGTCGTCGTCGCCGTCGCGGCGCTCGCCCTCGCCACCCGCCGCCTCAACCGCCAAGACATCGACTGAGCCGGCCCGGCCCCGACGCCGAAAAATGCCCGAATCCTCTCGCTGAGCGATACCGAGCGGACACATTTCGGAGGGTTCGGGCGCGCGATTCGTAGAGTGCGGAGTGTGACCCGACCACTGCGACTCGGACATCAGCTGTCGGGACGCACGGAGGGCGATCCGGTCGCCGCGGCCGTGCGCGCCGAGGAGCTGGGGTTCGACGTCATCCTCGCCGCCGATCACGTCGGGCCCGGACGGGCGCCGATGCCGACGCTCGCGGCGATCGCGCAGGCGACCGAACGGATCCGGCTCGGCACGCTCGTGCTCAACAACGACATGCGCAACCCGGTGCAGCTGGCGTGGGAAGCGACGACGCTCGACCACCTCTCCGGTGGGCGCTTCGAGCTCGGGCTCGGGGCAGGTCACACGCCCGCCGAGTACCTGGCGACGGGCATCGCATTCGACGAAGCCGCCACGCGCAAGCGGCGCCTCGAGTCGAGCGTCGAAGTGATCCGCAGCTTGCTCGACGGCGGCCTCGTCGACCGTGACGACGCGCACTACCACGTCACCCGGGCGACCGTCGACCGTCCGATCCAGGCACGCCTGCCGATCCTCGTCGGCGGCAACGGTGAGCGCCTGCTCGGTCACGCCGGAGCGCACGCCGACATCATCGGGTTGCAGGGCCTCGGTCGCACACAACCCGATGGGCATCGTCACGCCGTGGACTGGTCGGCCACCCGGCTCGCCCGACAGCTCGACCAGGTGCGCACCGGCGCTGGCGATCGCTACGACGACCTCGAGTTGAACGCGCTCGTGCAGATGGTGCAGATCACCGACGACCGGGAGGCCGCGCTGGCACGACTCTGCGACATGGTCGACGGATTGACACTGGACGACGCACGGGACACGCCGTACCTCCTCGTCGGGACCGTGGAGGAGATCGTGTTGCACATGATGACGTGCCGCGAGCTGTGGGGGATCACGTACTTCGTCGTCCGCGAGCTCGACGAGTTCGCCCCGATCATGCAGGCGCTCGGACGATGAGCTCACTCGACGCGACGTCGCCGCTGACGGACTACCTCGACGCGCTCGATCGGCGCGACGTGTCGGCTCGGGAACTGGTGACCTCGACGTTCGAGCGGATCGAGGAGCTCGACGGTCAGGTGAACGCGGTCGTCACGACCGATGTCGAGCGAGCGTTCGAGGTCGCCTCGGCGATCGACGATGCCCGTGCACGCGGTGATGCCGTCGGTGCGCTCGCCGGCGTGCCCGTGACGATCAAGGACGCGCTCGCCACCGCCGGGATCCGCTCCACCGGTGGTGCCGTGGAGCTCGCCGATCACGTCCCCGCCGTCGACGCCACGGTTGTCAGCCGCATCCGCCAGGCGGGCGCAGTCGTCATCGGCAAGACGAACGTGCCGCGCTGGTCCGGCGACTACCAGAGCTACAACGAGATCTTCGGCACGACGAACAACCCGTGGGATCTCGCCCGCACGCCGGGCGGCTCGTCGGGCGGTCCGGCAGCATCGGTGGCGATGGGGTTCACCGGGTTCGAGATCGGGACCGACATCGGCGGATCGATCCGCGTGCCGTCGTCGTTCTGCGGGATCGTCGGCCACAAGCCGAGCTTCGGCATCGTCCCCACGTTCGGGTACCTCGACAACCCGCGCTCGCACCGCAACGTCGCCGACGTCAACGTGTTCGGGCCGATGGCTCGCTCGGTCGACGATCTCGAAGTGCTCCTCGGATTGATCGCCGGCCCGAACCCTGACGACGCCCCGGCGTGGCGTCTCGATCTTCCGCCGGAGCGGGCGACCGAGATCGACGAGTTCCGAGTCGCAGCGTGGATCGACGACGCGTTCGCGCCCGTCGATCCAGCGGTGTCGGACGTGCTCTCGACCGCCCTCGATGCGCTCGAAGGTGCCGGCGCACGCATCGACCGCGAGCGCCGACCATCGATCGATGCCGCGACCGCGGCACGCGAGGGACTCCGCTTGATCTCCGCGGCGACCGCGATCTCCGACACCGACGAGGAGTACGCCGCGGACAGCGCCGCCGGTCTCGAGCTCGACCATCGCCAGTGGGACGTGTTGCACCGCCGCCGTGGCGAGGTTCGCCAACGATGGTCGCAGTTCTTCGAGACGACCGACATCTTGCTGTGCCCGGTGATCGCCGTGCCAGCGTTCGCTCACGTCCACTGCGCAGAGGGTCCGAACTGGGTGCACGCGACGATCGAGGAGTTCGGCGACATCCACTACTCGGAACTGATCGCATGGAGCGGCCTGATCGGCAGCGCGTACCTCCCGGTCACAGCGACGCCGGTCGGATTCACCGCCGGTGGGCTTCCCGTGGGGATCCAGGTGGTTGCGCCCTACCTCCACGATCTCACCGCGCTGGCCTTCGCCCGTTGCATCGAGTCGGTCCTCGGCGGTTACGTCCCGCCTCCGCTCGCGCGCACCTGAATTGCATCCGGGGTCAGACACCAAATGCAACGGCGCGCGTGATGCTGAGCGGTCTGGCGTTGGTGCGCGGTTGCATTTGGTGTCTGACCCCGGATGCAATCCGCGGACGCAATTCAGGCGGTGGCGCGGGTCTTGCGGAGGAGCGGGTCGGCGAGGCTGAGCGTCTTGTCGGCGGCCCACATCACCTTGCCGGCGGCACCCGGGGTCGTGTTGTCCACGAGGTTGCCCATCACCGCGAGCGTGATGTTGGCGATCGCGTCGGTGCTGACGGAGAGCCGGAGGCCGGGTTTGAGGATCCACGGGTGGCCGATGAGGAACGAGAATCGCCGGCCGGTGCGCAAGAAGGCGTCGAAACGCTCGCCGACGAGCGTGTCGTACCGTTCGGGTGCGGTCGCCGGATCGTCGAGGAACAGATCGGCGGCGAGCATCCCTGACTCCAATCCGTAGTCGATGCCCTCTCCGTTCATCGGGTTGATCAGGCCGGCGGCGTCACCGACCGCCACCCAGCCCGGTCCGTGGCGGCGCTGAGCCGACATCGGCAAGCGCCACGCCCGCGGGCGTTCGAGGTCGGGGCCGAGGTCCCAATCGTGCTGCACCTGCTGGCGGTACGTCGTGAGGAGCCGATTGAGGTTCAGCTTCTTGAACCCCTTCATCGTCGACAATGCGCCGACGCCGATGTTGACGGTGCCGTCGCCCGCCGGGAACATCCAGCCGTAGCCCGGCACCGCCGTGCCGCGCTCGTCGTGCAGTGACAGGCACGCTTCGAGGTGGGCATCAGCGTGACGCGGCGACGCGGCGTAGGTGCGGATCGCCAGGCCGTAGGGCTCGTCTGGCACGCGGTCGGCGCCGAGCATCCGGGCGACGGCGCCGGGCGCACCGGCGGCCACGACGGTGAGATCGGCGGTGACCTCGCGACCCTTCGCCCGGGCGCCGACAACCCGGTCGCCGTCGAGCACGGCCTCGGCCTCGGCGGCGAACACGAACTCGGCACCGGCGTCGATTGCCGCGTCCATGAGCGCGGTGTCCAGACGGCGACGCGGCCACACCGCGCCGTGACCGGGGAACCGGTCGGTGGCGGGCCAGTCGAGCTCACGTGCGATCTTGCCGGCGATCATCCGCAGGCCCTGGATGCGATGCGCGTCGTCGAGCGGGATGCCGAGCTCGTTCAGCGCAGCCACGGCCCGGGGGGTCAAGCCGTCGCCGCACACCTTGTCGCGGCCGTGTGCGCCCTTCTCGAACACCACGACGCTGGCGCCGGCGCGGGCGGCGCGCATCGCCGCGGCGGCACCAGCGGGTCCGCCTCCGATCACCGCGAGGTCGACGTGGTCGGCGTGCACGGGTCCACACGGTGCCGGAACGCGCCCCGAAATCCACGCGCCTCGGCCGCGACTCCCGCCGTCTTCGTGATCTTGTGTGCGAACAGTTGCCGCGCAAGATCACGAAAACGGAGCGAGGGGGTGTCGGAGTTCTCGTCGTGGCGACGATGATGGATGCGATGGCCGCGCACGCACCGGGGGGAGTGGATCACGCTGGTGATCTGCTCGCGCTGTACGACGTGGCCGCACCACAAGTGTTCTCCTACCTGGCCGCGCGATGCGGCAATCGAACGGTCGCCGAGGACCTGACCGCCGACACGTTCCTCGCCGCCGTCGGCCAGGTGCGGCGCGGCGGCGTCGATCACGTCAGCGTGGCCTGGCTGATCGGCATCGCCCGCCACAAGCTGATCGACCACTGGCGGCGCGCCGCTCGGCGCCCGGTCACCACGACGCTGCCCGACGACTCCGGCGACTTGCCGCGTCCGACGAACGGCGAGGAGGTCTGGGATGCCGTGCTCGACCGCGCCCGCGTGCAGGCAGTGATGGACGAGCTCGGCGCGCACCACCGCAGCGCACTCGTCCTCCGCTACATCGACGGGCTCCCCGTCCCCCAGGTCGCGGACGCGCTCGGCCGGACGGTGGAGGCGACCGAGACGTTGCTCGTGCGCGCCCGCCGACGCTTCCGCACGATCTACGAGCGCCAGGAGGTGAACGAGCCGTGACCGACACGACCGATCCGTTCGAGCAGCTCGCCGCCCTCGGTGCGAGCGAAGTCACCATGTCGCGGGCATTCGCCGCCGACCTGCGTCGCCGCGTCGCGCGTGCCCTCGGTGCGCCCACCACGACCACCAGCCGCTTCGATCTGGCCGGCACTCCACGTGCGGGCACTCCGCGTGGCGGCGCCCCGGCGTCCAGCGCACACGCGATCCGCACCACCGCATCCGAACCCGACAGGAGCACCACCATGAGCCAACCCGCCACGTCCCAGGTCATCACGCCGTACCTGTGCGTGCACGACGCCACCGCCGCCATCGAGTGGTACCAGGAGTACTTCGGGGCATCGGTCGCCAACGTCATCCCGTGGGAAGGACGCGTCGGCCACGCCGAGTTCGACGTGTCGGGAGCGAAGTTCTACCTCAGCGACGAGGCCCACGAGCTCGGCGTGTACGCACCCGAACGGGACGGATCGCGCAGCTCGGTGAGCATCGTGTTGCAAGTCGCCGTCGTCGACGAGTTCATCGAGCGGGCAGTGCGCGGCGGTGCCGTCCTCTCGCGCCCGATCGAAGAAGCCCACGGCTCACGCAGTGGCTGGCTCGTCGATCCGTTCGGCCATCGGTGGAACGTCGGCACACCGGTGTACGACGCGGCCGCGCTCGCCGAACGGATCGCTCCGGCCGAGCCGTACTACATGACGGTCACGACCGGCGACGTCGAGACGGCGGCGGCGTTCTACGGCGCGGTGCTGCGCTGGGAGTACTCGGACCCGAACCCGGCCGGTGGTCGCCACGTCGAGAACACGGACATGCCGATCGGCATCCGGCCGCGGGAGAACGAGTTCTCGCAGAACCAGCCCGGCGAGATCGAGATGTGGTGGACCGTGCGCGACTTCGACGATGCCGTCGAGCGGGTGCGCGTCGCCGGTGGCACCGTGGTCGAGATCAACCGCTGGGACTCCGGCCGCGAGGCGATCTGCGAAGACGACCAGGGCGTCACGTTCAAGATGAGCGAACCGGCCCCCGGCTACGACCGCACCTGACAGCGCCCGCGATTGCATCCGGGGTCAGACACCAAATGCAACCGCACACCGGCGCCAGACCGGCCACCATCATGCGTCCCATTGCATTTGGTGTCTGACCCCGGATGCAATCGGTCACACCTCGAGTTGCTTGGCGAGGGACTCGGTCGCTTCGATGAACTCTTCGACCATGTCCATCACGACCTGACCGGCCGACTTCGGCTGGTTCATGATGCCGACGATCTGGCCGACGAAGTAGTTCGCCAGCTTCTCGGCGCCGGACCCCTTCGTGTACGCCGCTCGGTTGATCCGTGCCTGGGCCTCGTTGGTGAGGATCGGCTGGAGCGGCATGCCGAGCGGATCGGGTGTGTCGGCGCGGTCCCACTCCTCGGTCCACGCGGACTTCAGCATCCGCGCGTGCTTGCCGGTCAGCGAGCGTGAACGGATGGTGTCCGCCGACGTGGCGGCGAGGAACTTCTCCTTCACGACGGGATGGGTCTCAGCTTCGTCGGTGGTGAGCCACACGGAACCGCACCACACACCTTGCGCGCCGAGGGCCATCGCCGCCGCCATCTGCCGGCCGCGGCCGATGCCGCCGGCACCGAGCACCGGGATGTCGACGGCGTCGACGATCTCGGGGATCAGCACCATCGATCCGATCTCACCCGTGTGCCCGCCGGCTTCTGAACCCTGGGCGATGATGATGTCGACACCGGCGGCCTCATGGCGCTCGGCGTGCTGCGGACGCCCGGCGAGCGCGCCGACGAGCCGGCCCTCCTCCTTGACGCGGTCGATGAGGAACTGGGGAGGCGGGCCGAGCGCGTTGGCGACGAACGCCGTGCGGTGGGCGAGCGCGATCTCGAGCTGCGGTCCGGCGGCGGCGGCGCTGAACGGCGCGACCCCGCCGTGGCCGGCGGTCGAACGGCCCGATGAACGCTCTTCGTCGGCTGGGAACTCGGGCACCTCGTAGCGGCGCAGGATGTCGTCGATGAACTCGCGGTGGGTGTCGGGGATGAGTTGGCGGATGTCGTCGAGCGTGTAGCCGCCCTCGGAGTCGCCGGCGTACTTCGCCGGCACGATCAGGTCGACGCCGTACGGTCGTTCGCCGATCTCGTCCTCGATCCACTTGAGGTCGATCTCGAGCTGTTCGGGCGAGTGGGCGACGGCGCCGAGCACGCCGATCCCACCCGCTTTGGAGACTGCCGCGACGACGTCGCGACAGTGGCTGAAGGCGAAGATCGGGAACTCGATCCCGAGCAGGTCGGTGGCGGCGGTCTTCATCCCCCCATTGTGTCGCTGCGAGCACCCCTCAAGCGATCCCGGTCGGAATCTTCGCGCATGCCGGGACGATCGCTACCGAGATCGCCGGCGGTCACGTTCGTTGTCGCCTCGGTCTACCATGGCGACGCCGGTGGACGCCGGCCCGACACACAACTGGGAAGTGATACCCATGTCCGTGACCGACTCGACCACCGAGCTCGCACACCGGGCCACACAGATCACCGCTCGCGAGCTGGTGACCTACTCCGAACGAACCGTCGGGTCGCAGGCTGCGACCGAGCGCGCCCGCAAGGTGCTGCCCGCCGGTGTCCCGTCCAGCTTTCAGGCATACGACCCGCATCCGGTCGTGGTGCGCCACGCCGCCGGCTCGCGGATGATCGACGTCGACGGCAATGAGTACGTCGACTACGACATGGGCTTCGGAGCGCTGTTCGCCGGCCACATGCATCCTGCCGTGCGGCGAGCGGTCGAAGCGCAGCTCGGCGCCGGCACGCTCTACGTCACGCCGTGCGAGCTCGATGCCGAAGTCGCCGAACTGCTCGGCGAGCGCTACGGATTTCCGCTGTGGCGCCCGACGAATTCGGGAACCGAAGCGACGATGGACGCCATCCGTCTCGCCCGCGGCGTCACCAAGCGCGACAAGCTCGTCAAGGTGGAAGGTGGCTACCACGGGCACCACGACGAGGTGATGATCTCCAACAAGCCGCCGCTCGACCAGGCCGGCCCGGCCGACGCGCCGCTGTCGAT
Source organism: uncultured Ilumatobacteraceae bacterium (assembly GCA_964592115.1). Classification (GTDB taxonomy): domain Bacteria; phylum Actinomycetota; class Acidimicrobiia; order Acidimicrobiales; family Ilumatobacteraceae; genus Sva-07. The sequence continues at coordinate 11,885 of CAZQCP010000044.1, read as the reverse complement.
CCCGCAGTCCGGTGGCATCACGCAAGGCACGATCGACGACGTGATCGTCGTGCCGTTCAACGACCTCGTGGCGCTGGAGCGGGCGTTGTCCACGGGCGAGGTGGCGTGCTTCATCGTCGAGCCGGTGATGGAGAACATCGGCATCTGCCTGCCCGACGACGGTTACCTCGAAGGTGTCCGGGAGCTGTGCACGAAGTACGGCACGCTGCTGATCTTCGACGAGGTGAAGACCGGTCTCACCGCGGGCTGGGGCGGCGCGACCAAGGCACTCGGCGTCACCCCGGACCTCGTGACGCTGGCGAAGTCGATCGGTGGCGGGTTCCCCGTCGGTGCATTCGGAGGAAAGGCCGAGTACATGGGCCTGATCGCAACTGGTGAAGTGCTGCACCTCGGGACGTACAACGGCAACCCGCTCGTGATGGCGGCGGCCAAGGCGACGCTGACGGAGGCGTGCACCCCCGCGGCGATCGAGGCGGCGATCGCCCTCAACACGAAGCTCGTCGGTGCCTGCCAGTCGATCATCGACGAGGCGGGCCTGCCGGCGCACACGGTCCAGTTCGGGGCCAAGGGTTGCATCACGTGGTCGCCGACTCGCGTGCGCAACTATCGCGACTACAAGGCGACCGACTTCGACCTGGCGTTCGCCCAGTGGATCCATGGCATCAACCGCGGCGTGCTGTTGCCGCCAGGGCTCGACGAGCAGTGGTTGATCTCGGTGATGCACTCCGAAGCCGACGCGATGCGTTATGCCGACGTGTTCGGCGAGTTCGTCGCCGAACTGACCGCCTGACCCCGTGTAACAGGGGTGTGTAACAGGGGTGCCAGGCACCTTTGTTACACATGGCGCCATGGCACTGTTCTGCACCGACACGTTCCTCGCCGTTCACGGTGACGCCGTCGCTGATGTCGCGCCGGGGCTGGCGGTGGTGCCGCTGCGGGACGGCGAGCACGTCGATGCCGCCGATGTGGAACGGATCACGATCGCCTTCTTCTCCCACGACGCGTTCCCCGAACGCGCCGCGCCGTTCATGCGGGTCGCCCTCGACGCGCCCAACCTGCAGTGGTTCCACTCGATGGCAGCCGGCGTCGACAATCCCGTGTTCGGCCGCTTTCTCGAGCGCGGCGCTCGGCTCACGACGTCATCGGGAGCGAGCGCCCCGCCGATCGCTGCGACGTGCATCACGTACCTGCTGGCGCTCAGCCGGGATCTTCCGCGTCTCGGTCGCGCCCAGGCGGCACACGAGTGGGCGCCGAGCCGCTTCGCCGAGTTGCGCGGGCGACGCATCGTGGTGGCCGGGTACGGCCCGATCGGCCAGGAGGTCGTGCGCCTGGCATCGGCGTTCGGGATGCAGCCCGAGGTGTTGCGCCGCGGACCGGTCGGCGACGAACCGTGCCCGGTGTGGTCGCTGGGTGAGATCGTCGACGCCGTCGCCGGCGCTGCCGCGCTCGTGCTCGCGCTCCCGCTGACGGACGCCACGCGGGGGCTCGTGTCGCGCGAGGTGCTCGACGCGATGGAGCCCGAGGCGTTCGTCGTCAACGTCGGCCGCGGCGAGCTGATCGACCAGGACGCATTGACCGAAGCGCTGACCTACGGGCGCCTCGGTGGGGCGGGCCTCGACGTGTTCGCCGAGGAACCGCTCCCCACCGACGACCCGTTGTGGGATCTCCCCAACGTGATCATCACGCCGCACATGGCCGGATCGACGGCCGAGACGGGCCGCCGTGTCGTCGAGATCTTCCTCGACAACCTCGGACGGTTCCATCGCGGCGAACCACTGCGCAACGAAGTCTCATCGGGCTGACGACTACCCCGGATCGGGTGATCCCACGTTGGTACGTCGGCCAGTAACGTCCGCCAGATGAACACGGTGTCACGGACCATCTGATGGACTCAGCAGTGTGGCTCGTCATCTTGGTGACGTCCGCTGGCGCACTGTTCGTGCTCTGGCTGGTGCTGCTGGAGACCTCGATCCGGGTGCCGCCCGGAACGCTCGCACTCCTACTCAGGCGCGGTAGGGCGACCGGTCGCGCCCTCGGCCCCGGCCGTCATTTCGTCACACCGTGGAGCAAGTTCACGATGCAGCTCTATCCGTCGCGCGAGCTGGCGCTGGTGAGCGGTGGCGGCGAACCGGCCGATCCCCGCGTCGAGCACGTCGATGGACCGCTGACGGTGCGTCTGACGGACCGCGCCATGGCTGAGGTGAGCTACACGGTGCGATGCCAGCTCGACGCGGGGTCACTGAAGTCTGTCCACGACCGGTTCGGCCCGGAGGGGATCTGGCCGGCGTTGCGCGACTCGGTGCGGGCGACGCTGCTTGCGGAACTGGAGGGATCGACGACCATCGCCGACACGTTCGATCGGGCGGCCCTCGAAGAGCGGTGCACCAAGCCGCTCGGCGAGGCACTCGATGGAGTCGGCTTCGTGCTGCGGGCCTTCACGCTGCGACAACTCGATCTCGGCGAGACTGGTGCGGTCGTGCAAGAGACGGTCCGCGCGGCGGCCGAGCTCGAGCGCGAAGAGGCGATCGCCGAGGTTCGCCGTGCACGCATCGCCAACGACGTCGCCATGATCGACGTGCTCGGTGAGGCCAACACCGACTCTGCATTCCGTTACCGTCAGCTCGAAGCCTGGCGTGATCTCCTGCAGCGGTGGAACGGTGCCCAGCCGATCCCTCTGCCGCTGACCTCGCCGTTGTCGGGCTTGCTGTGGGGGGCCCTTCCCGATGAAGCGCATGCCTATGACGCCGTTGATCAACCCGGCGACGAGGCGGGACTCCCCGGCCAGGAGACAGCGTCGGACGCGGCGGGCGACTTCCAGTGAGCGACTCCCCGTGGGCCGCGGACGGCCGTGGACGTGACACGGTCGAGGTCAGTCGGATCCTCGAGGTGGCCACCGTGTTGCTGCTCGCGGTGGCCACGGTCGGGTCGGCGTGGTCCGCGTTCCAGGTGTCGCGTTGGAACGGTGTCGAGACGGACGAGGCCCGCGTGTCGGCGTCGGCCCGCATCGAAGCGTCGCGCGAATACGCGCTGGCGACGCAGCTCGTCGCCTACGACTCGGCTGTCGTCGCGCAGTACGCCCAGGCGGTCGTGATCGACAGCGTGGAACTGCAGCACTTCCTGCGCGAGACGCTCGTCCGCCCAGGCTTCCTGCCGATCCTCGACGAGTGGCAGGCGGAGGTCGACGCCGGGCGGTTCCCCGCCAACCTGCTCGAAGACGACGAGTATCTCGAAGGGTTGTTCGCCGACTCCCGGGCATTCGATACGACGGCGGCCGAAGCGACCCAACGCAGCGAGGAGGCGGGGGCCATCGCCGACGACTACGTCACGCTGACGTTGTTCTTCGCCACCGCCCTGTTCTTCGCCGGCGTCACCGCCTCGTTCCGCAGCCGACTGAGCAAGCTCATCTTGATCGCCGCGTCGGTGGCGACGATGGCATACGCGGGCTCACAGCTCATTGGCTTCCCCGTCGCCTGAGTAACAGCGGGGCCAGGCCCCACTGTTACTCGTTCAGCACACGGCGCGGACGTAGGGGTACGGGTTGACCGCTCGGCCACCGCCGGGGTGCACCTCGAAGTGGAGGTGGTTGGCCGATGTGTTGCCGGTGGCGCCGACGTAGCCGATCACCTCGCCCTGGCTGACGTTGCGGCTGGAGCCCTCCCACGCGCTGAGGTGGGCGTAGAAGTAGCGCGTGCCGCTGTTGCCGTTGACCCAGATCGAGTTGCCGCCGAGCCGGGTCGTCTTGAACTGCGCATACCCCGACTCGACCGCCACGAGCGGCGTCCCGGCCGGCGACATCATGTCGACACCCTCGTGGCTGCGCCCTCCCGAACGCCCGGCGCCCCACGTGTCACCGAACGCTCGCGGACCGGCGATCGGGCAGACGATGCCCGATCCGGCGTTCGACGGAGGTGGGCTGGGCGGGGCAGGTGCCGGTGCTGGCGCGGGAGTGACCGCGGGCGCTGGCGCTGGTGCCGATGCCTGTTGGGCTGGAGCGGCCGAGGCGGCGCCGGCACTCGACGCGGCGGTGCTCGACGAGCCTGACTCGGAGGAGGCCGACGCGGCTGGAGCGGTGGTGGTGGCGGCCGCGGCGAGGCGGGCGGCTTCGGCACGCTCTTGGTCGAGCTTCTCCCGACGCTGGCGTTCGAGCTCGCGTTGCACGGCGACATCTTTCAGGCGCTGCTCTTCGATCTCGGCGAGACGCACCATCTCCGACTCGGCGGCGCCCTTCAGCCGCTCGTAGTCGTCACGGGCGGCGGCAGTCTGCTCCTTTTGGCGTTCGAGCTGCGATCGCCGGTGGTCGACATCTTTCATCACCGCGGCGAAGTCGTCGAGCTCGACGGCTGCCGCGCCCCGGGCGACCGAGGCGAACCGGTTGGCGGCGAGCGCGTCGTTGGCGTGCTGCATGTCGATCAGCAACGGCATCGCCGACCCGGATTTGACGAAGCTGCGCTGTGCGTCTTGCTGGAGGCTCGTGCGCATGGCTGTCGCTTCGGCTTCCACGGCGGTGAGCTCAGCTTCGGCGCGGCCGATGTCGACATCGAGCGCGTCGAGACGCGATTCGGCGTCGAACATCGCCTGCGCGGCGGCGTTGGCCCGGTCGCGTGCCGCTTGGATCTCACGTGCCGCCTGCGCGGCCGCGGGATCGTCGGCGGGGGCGGCCAGCGCAGCGCCTGCCGGGCTGGCGAGGAGCAACGTTGCCGCGGCGAGCACGGCCCCGGCGCGCCGGACGCAACTCGTGACCAGGCGCGTGAACCGGCGCATCGAGGGGTGCGTGGGAAGCTCCAGGTGGGTCCGCGGCATGACCGAGGGAGCCTAACGGAATGTGACAGTTTCGTTACGTCGGCCGTTCCCGGTCGCCTGTGGTGCGGCGATGTCAGCTGCTGACAGGCGCCGTGCGGTGTTCCGTTGCACCCGTCCCCACGGGCACGTCACTCACCGGCGTAGGGGAACCAGCGGAGGTGTTCGAAGTCGTCGTTCGTCTCCGGGTGGGCCGGCGCAGCAGCCGAGCTCGTGTCGCCCGCTGCACTCTCGACCAGCGCGTGGGCATCGCTGAGATGACGGGCGAGGTCGATCGCACCACGGTGTCGCCGGTTGTCGAAACACATCGAACCCGAGTCGTAGGAGATCTCCCCGAGGCTCATCGCGTTGGAGGGTGACCCGTCGCGGTGGTGCCACAACCCGCTGTCGGGCTCGAAGTCGTAGGCGCCGAGCAGCGCCGCGCCGTGATTGGCAGTGAGGTGGACGGCATCGACGATGTAGTCGAACGTGGCCTCGTCGATGAAGTAGTTGAAGTTGACCCGTACCCAGCCGGGCTTGATCCCCTCGCATCCGCGGGTGATCTCCCGTTGGAACTCGTGCGAGCGATCGAGGTCGATGCCGAGCAGCCGGTGTCCGTACGGTCCGGCGCACGAGCATCCGCCCCGCGCCTGGATGCCGAACACGTCGTTGAGCAGGGCGACGACGAAGTTGTGGTGCAGGTAGCGGTCACTTCGCTCGTTGTCGTGCCGCACCACGAACGACACGATCGACAAGCGGTTCGCCTCGTGGCTGCCGAGTACGTCGATGTGGGGGTTCGTCTCCCACGATGCGATCGCCCGGCGGACGAACGCCGACTCGCGCGCTTCGATGACCTCCGCGCCGACGGCTTCTTTGAGTTGGAACACGAGCCCGGCGCGGATCGACTCGACGATCGCCGGCGTCCCCGCCTCCTCGCGGTGCTCGATGTCGACGTGGTAGTCGTGGTCGACGGTGCTGACGTAGCGGACGGTTCCGCCACCGGGCACGTCCGGCACGCGATTGGTGAACAGCTCGCGCCGGGCGACGAGCACGCCGGGCGTGCCCGGTCCGCCGATCAACTTGTGCGGCGACACGAAGATCGCGTCCGCGTAGGCGAGGTTGCCGTCGGCCGACGAACCCATGGCGATCGGCACGTACGGTGCGGCCGCGGCGTAGTCCCACAGCGACAGCGCGCCGTGGCGGTGGAGCAGCGTCGACACGGCGACGGTGTCGGTGATGATGCCGGTCACGTTGGAGGCGGCCGAGAACGACCCGATCAGCGTCGTCCGATCGGCGTGGGCGAGCAGCTCGCGCTCGAGATGGTCGAGGCTGACGTGGCCGTCGGCATCCTCCTCGATGATCACGACGTCGGCGATCGACTCGCGCCACGGCAACTCGTTGGAGTGGTGTTCGAACGGGCCGATGAACACGACCGGTCGCTCGGCTGCCGGAACGTGGTCGGACAGGTGGTACCGGTCGTCGAGTGCTGATGGCACGCGCAACCCGAGCACGCCGACGAGCTTGGCGATGGCGTGCGTCGCGCCGCTGCCGCAGAACACCACGGCGTGCTCGCCGGGCGTCGCGCCGACGCTGCGGGCGATGATCTGGCGGGCCTCCTCGCGCATGCGCGTGGTCTGCAGGCCGGTGCCGGACGATTCGGTGTGCGTGTTCGCGTAGAGCGGCAACACGACGGTGCGGACGTAGTCCTCGATGAACGACAGCGAGCGTCCCGACGCGGTGTAGTCGGCGTAGATGATCGGTCGTGGGCCGAACGGGCCTTCGATCACCTCGTCGCCGCCGATGACGTTGTCGCGGATGTAGGCGATCAGCTCGTCGGTCGAGGTCGGCGACGGGGCTCGCTGCATGGTGCCAGTGAACCACGCCGTCGGCGGGGTGGCTCGCGAGATGCTTGCGGGGCAAAGCAACGGGTGGGGCCTGGCCGTCCCCAACCGTTGCTTATCCTGCCTCCGATGGAACTGGCCCGTGTCGATGCCGCCCGCGGGCTCAGTGCGACCGACGTCGCCGAACGCGTCGCTTCCGGCCGGGTCAACGTGACGCCGGAGCCGCCGGGCCGGTCGTTCGGCCAGATCGTCGCCGCCAACGTGTTCACCGTCGTCAACGCGATCATGCTCGTGCTGTTCGTGCTCGTGCTCGTGTCGGGTCACCCCAAAGACGGGCTGTTCGTCGGCGTCGTGGTGTCGAACGCGGTCATCGGCGTCGTGCAAGAGGTGCGGGCGCGCAGCGAACTGAAGCGCCTCAGCGTCGTCACCGAGCCGCGGGCGACGGTCGTGCGCGACGCCACCGACGTCGACATCGCCGCCGAGGAGATCGTCGTCGACGACGTCGTTCGGCTGCGCATCGGTGGCCAGGTGGCCGTCGACGGCGTCGTCGTCGCCGGCAACGGCCTGCGCCTCGACGAGTCGATGCTCACTGGCGAGTCGCTGCCCGTACCCAAAGACGTCGGCGACGAGGTCTTGTCGGGCAGCTTCGTCGTCGCCGGTAGCGGTGCGATCACCGCCAACCGCGTCGGGGCGGACAGCTACGCCAACCAGCTCGCCACCGAAGCGAAGCAGTTCAGCCTGGCCACGTCGCAGCTTCGCCAAGCGATCGATCGCATCTTGCGGTGGATGACGATCGTCATCCCGGCGGCGTCGATCTTCTTGTTCATCCGCCTGCTCGGCGCCGAAGACCGATGGCAGGAGGCCCTTCTCGGCACCGTCGCCGCCGCCGTGTCGATGGTGCCCGACGGCCTCGTGTTGTTGACCAGCCTGTCGTTCATGGCCGGCGTGTTGGCGCTCGCCCGGCGCAATGCGCTCGCCAAGCAGCTCTCGACGGTCGAGGTGCTCGCCCGTGTCGACGTGCTCTGCCTCGACAAGACCGGCACGATCACCACGGGCGACATCCGCTTCGCCGCCCTGCACACCGCCAGCGGGCGCGAGGAGACCGAGGCGCGGGCGGCCCTCGCCGCACTCGCCGCCACGGACGACTCACCGAACGCAACGATGGCGGCGATCTCGGCCGAGATCGGCACCGATTCGGATTGGCGCTCGACGGCGGTCGAGCCGTTCGCCAGCGATCGCAAGTGGTCGGCGGCCTCGTTCGAGGGCCGCGGGTGGTACTACCTCGGAGCGCCGGACTTCGTGTTGCCCACCGAAGACCCGAGCCGCCAGCTCGCGCACGATCTGAGTGCGGCCGGCAAGCGTCTGCTGGCGGTCGTGTCGAGCGATGCCGGTCCCGACGGCGACGCGGTTCCGCCGGGTTCCAGCGCCCTCGCCATCGTCGAGCTGGAAGACGAGATCCGACCGGACGCACCCGAGATCCTGCGCTACTTCCGCGACAACGAGGTGACGCTCAAGGTGATCTCGGGCGACAACCAGGACACCGTGCTGGCGATCGCCGAGCGGGCGGGCCTCGCCGACGACGCGACGGCGATCGACGCCCGCCAGCTCTCCGACGATCAAGACGAGCTCGCCGACCAGATCGAGGCGACGACGGTGTTCGGCCGCGTGACGCCGAAGCAGAAGCAGGCGATGGTGCGCGCCCTGCAGTCGCGCGGGCACGTCGTGGCGATGACCGGCGATGGCGTCAACGACGTGCTGGCGCTGAAGGATGCCGACCTGGGCATCTCGATGGGATCGGGGAGCGAGGCGACGCGGGCCGTCGCCGACCTCGTGCTCACCGACGACCGGTTCGCCAGCTTGCCGACGGTCGTCAACGAGGGACGCAAGGTGATCAACAACGTCGAGCGGGTATCGAACCTCTTCGTCACCAAGACCGGGTACGCGGTGCTGCTCACGCTGCTCACGGGCATCCTCGGCAGCCCGTTCCCGTTCCTGCCGCGCCAGCTGACGTTGATCGGCACGTTCAGCATCGGCGTGCCCGGCTTCTTCCTCGCCCTCGCGCCGGAGGTCGACCTCATCAAACCCGGCTTCCTCGGCCGCGTGTTGCGCTTCTCGATCCCCGCCGGCGCGATCGCCGGGATCGCCACGTTCGGGGCGTTCGAGCTGTCCCGCCGCCACGCCGGCATCGACCTCGATCAGGCGCGCACGTTGGCGACGGTGACGCTCTTGTCGATCGGTCTCGTCATCTTGGCGGTGGCGAGCCGGCCGCTGCGCGCCTGGAAGCTCGCGCTCGTCGTGGCGATGGCGCTCGGGTACGTCGTGGTGTTCGCCGTGCCGTGGTTGCGCAACTACTTCGAGCTCGACCCGTTCTGGGACGACGCGTGGCTGTACACGGTGGTCGCAGTCGTACTCGCCGGTCCGGCGATCGTGGCGGTACCGCGCCTGGCGCGCGTTGCCGACGCGACGCTCAGTTCCTGACGCCCGACCGGCTCACCGGTTGAGCACGACGGGGATCGAGCGCGGGCCGCGCACCTGGCCGTTGGCCCACGTGGTGCGGCCGGCAGGGTCGAGGCTGTAGTTCGGGAAGGCGCGGAGCCACTCCTGGATGGCGACGGTCAGTTCGAGGCGGGCGAGGTTCGATCCGATGCAGCGGTGGATGCCGAGCCCGAACGCCACGTGGCGGTTTCGTTGTCGGTCGATGTCGAACACGTCGGGCTGGTCGAAGGCGGCGGGGTCGTGGTTGGCCGCCGGGAACGTGACCAGCACCTGGTCGCCCGGGTGGACCGGGCACCCGCTGACCTCGGTCTCGCCGACCACCTTGCGTGCCATGGTGACGGGCGCGTAGTAGCGCAGCACCTCTTCGGTCGCCGTGTTCCAGAGCAGGTCGTCGTTGTCGACGGCGAGCAGGCGAGCCACCTGGTCCGGATGCTGCGCGAAGTGCCACAAACCGGACCCGATGGCGCTCCACGTGGTGTCGACGCCGGCGAGGATCAAGAGCCGCACATAGCCGACCTTGAGGTCCCAGCCGACCTCCTCGCCGTCGATGGTCGCGTTGGCGACGAGCGTCAGCATGTCGTCGCGCGGCTCGACGACGCGCTCGTCGAGGAGCTGGCGGACGTACTGGCTCATCTCCCGCGTGACCTCCATGCGCACGGCGTTGTCGCGCGGCGCAAGTTGGAAGCTGCGATAGATCCAGTCACGGAACAGGTCACCGTCCGCCTCGGACATGCCCGTCAACAGGCAGATGCCGTGCACGGGGATGAACTGCGAGTACTGCGCGGCGGCGTCGGCGCGGTCACCGTCATCGTCGCCGCCGAGGTCGGCGATGAGGCCCCGGCAGTAGGCGCGCAGGTCGGTCTCGAGGCGGGCGACGTTCTTCGGGCTGAACGATGGGAGGAGGAGTCGGCGATGGCCGTGGTGGTCGGGCGGATCGGACGTGATCGGCGGCGCCGGCGAACGCACCGCATCGGGACGGCCGACATTGACCCACTCCGACGAGAAGTTGGTCGTGTCGTTGGCGATCGCTGCGACGGCGTCCATCGTGACCGGCATGAACGCTCGCCCGTAGCGCTCGGTCGTGGCGACCGGGCACTGGGCGCGGACGTCGTTCCAGATGTCGATCGCGTTCTCGCCCCACTGGTCGTCGAGCCAGTCCCAATCGGTGAGCCAGTTCTCCACCGGCGGCATCTCGACGTGGTCGGTGTCGTAGGCCATCGAACATCCCCCTGTCGTTCGTACCCGATCGGGATTCTAGGCTGTCCGGGCCCACCTCGACGTCAGGAGTGCGATGTCCGATCAGATCCGAATCTCCGAACTGCGGGTGATGACCGTGATCGGCGCGCTGCCTCACGAACGCGAGGCGCGCCAGCCGTTGCAGGTCGATCTCGTGCTCGACGTCGATCTTCACGACGCCGGTTGGTCGGACGATCTCGACGACACCGTGCACTACGGACTCGTCGCCGAACGGGTCGTCGACGTCGCCAGCGAGGCCAAGGACGTGCTGCTCGAACGCCTCGCCTCGCGGATCGCCGACGAGGTCCTCACGTTCCCTCGCGTCGACGCCGTCGAGGTCACGGTGACCAAGCTGCGCCCACCCGTCCCGGTCGACGCCGGCACCACGGCGGTCGTCATGCGGCGCACCGCGCTCGAACACGGGGCGCCGGGTCCGGTCGTGCATCGCGCGTACATCGCCCTCGGGTCGAACCTCGGCGATCGGGAGGGGTTCTTGCGGACGGCGATCCGCGGGCTGCCGCCGGTGGTCGCCCAGTCGCAGGTGTACGAGACCGATCCGATCGGCGGCCCCGACGGCCAGGACGCATACCTCAACATGGTCGTCGAGGTCGAGACGGTGCTCGACCCGTTCGCCCTGTTGCGTCGCTGTCAGCGGCTGGAGGCTGAAGCGATGCGTCAGCGCGTCGTGCGGTGGGGCCCGCGCACGCTCGACGTCGACATCATCCTCTTCGACGACATCTCGATCGACAGTGGCGACCTCGTCATCCCCCACCCGCGCTTCGCTGAGCGTCGCTTCGTCCTCGCACCGCTCGCCGAGCTGGCACCCGATCGTTGCCCGCCCGGCTGGGACGAGACGTTGGCGCCGGCGAGAGTGCACCCGCGTGGGCGGTTGTCGGGCAGCACCCGCGGCGCGCGGTGACGCGCTTTCTGTTCCTGCGCCACGGCGAGTCGACGTGGAATGCGGTGCGTCGCTGGCAGGGCAGCGCCGACGCGCCACTCAGCGAGCGCGGCGAGGCGCAAGCGCGCGCTGCGGGCGCCGCGATCGGCGCGCACGGACCGTTCGCCCTCGTGGTCACGTCGTCGTTGCAGCGGGCGCGGCGGACCGGTGAGCTGATCGCCGAGGCGGCCGAGCTGGCGCTGGGTGAGGCGTTCGCCGGGCTCGCCGAGCGGTCAGCAGGCGAGTGGGAGGGGTTGACCCGCACCGAGATCGATGAGCGCTACCCCGGCGGGATCGAGTCCGGCACCCATCCACCTGGCTACGAGCCCGACGAGTCGGTGGCCGCCCGGGCGCTGCCGGTCCTCGACGAACTGGCGCGACGGCATCCGGGCGACGATCTGCTCGTGATCTCCCACGGCGGCGTGATCCACGTGCTCGAGCGACTCGTGGCTGGCACCGACGGACCGTGGCAGCGTCTCGACAACCTGCAGGGCCGCTGGTTCGAACACTCGCCGGGCGGCATCGATGTCGTCGGCGAGCGGGTCAACGTGCTCGTCGACGAGGGCCACGTCCCGGCGATCGACGAGGGTTACGCCTGA
>CAZQCP010000043.1:7910-20841 GCA_964592115.1 uncultured Ilumatobacteraceae bacterium | reverse complement strand
TGTCGCTGCACCACATCACGATGGCGTCCTCGGTGTTCTCGTAGTAGCGCTTGCGAACGCCGGCCGGCGCGAACCCGAACCGCCGGTAGAGCTCTTGGGCTCCCGTGCTCGACGCCCGCACCTCGAGCGTCCATGCCGTGCTGCCGCGTCCGATCGCCTCGTCGGCGAGTGCCAAGAGGAGCCGAGAGGCGATCCCGTTGCGCTGTTGCGCTGGTTTCACGGCCACGTTGGTGACGTGCGCCTCGTTCTCGGTGAACCACAGTCCGGCGTACCCGACGATCTGCTCGCCCGCGCCGCGGCCGCGTGCAGCGATGTGCCGCCGCGCCACGATGTAGTACCGCGTGCCGGCGCGCACCTGCGCCATCTCGCTCTCGAACACGCCTTTCGACCACGGCCGCGGGTAACTGACCGATTCGATCGCCATCACGCCGCGGCCGATGTCGCGGCGACGCATCGGCGAGATCGTCACCGTCGAGTCGGTCGTCGGGTCAGCGTCGCGGCGCAGCAGTCGCTCGATCACACTCATCGCGACGCCCTCGTCGACCAGTTGATCTGTGCATCCGGCGCCCGCAGGTACACGGGCTCGATGTCGCGCGGGTTCACCCAGTCTTCGCGCAGCGCACGGGCGTGGGCGAGCTGCACGAGCGGCGCCGCGGACGGATAGGCGTCGCTGCCGAACTCGCACCTGAAACCCTCGAGGATCTCCTCGCGATAGCGCAGCGCACCATCACCGATGCACAGCACGTCCTGGCTACGAGCGAGCAGGTCGGCGACGAGCTCGTCGATGGAACCGACGGTCGGCTCGGCGACCTGCTGGACGCCGCCAGGCACCTGGCGGTACATGGCGTAGAACACCTCGCTCTTGCGGGCGTCGATCACGGGCACGATCACCCGGTCGGTGTGACGGTTCGGGAACGCAAGCAGGTCGAGCGACGTGATGCCGATCATCGGGATGCGCAGCGCTTGGGCGATCGCCTTGGCGGCCGCCAACCCGACGCGCATGCCGGTGAACAGGCCGGGACCCACGTCGACGGCGACGACGCTGATCTCGGCGAGCTCGATGTCCGCCTGGGCGAGCGTGAACTCGATCGCCGGCACGAGCGTCTCGACGTGACGGCGGCCCTTCGTGACCTCGAACAGGCCGATCACGCCCTCATGCCCGCCGACGGCGACACTCACCCGCTCCGTCGCCGTGTCGATGCCCAGGATCAACATGCGTAGTCCTCGCACGCGGAGACGATCGCGCTCCAGCGCGCCGCCCACGATGACCCGCTCGCCGAGATCTCGATCGATCGGGCTGGTGGATCGAAGCCCTCCACGTCGTCGACCCCCTCGCCATCTCCGGTGTCGCCATCGCCGGAGTCGTCATCTCTGGATTCGGCGTCGATGTCGTGGGCGAGGTGGACGACGAGGTGATCACCGAACCTCGACTCGACGACGTCGCCCCACTCGACGAGCACGATGCCGTGGTGCTCCGCCAGCTCGTCGAGCGCGAGATCGGCGATCTCGGCGGTGTTCTCGAGCCGGTAGAGGTCGGCATGGTGCAGGTACCTCGCCCGACGCTCGTGGGCAGGTTCGGTGATGTCGTAGCTGTGCACCAGCGTGAACGTCGGCGACGTGATCGGTTCGTCGATGCCGAGCGCGCGACCGAATCCCTGGGCGAAGGCGGTCTTGCCCGCGCCCATCTCCCCCGCCAGCACGATCAGATCGCCAGCGCGCGACTGGGCAGCCACCGCGGCAGCGATGGCGTGCGTCTCGGCGAGAGATGCGGCGCGGAGTTCGAGCATGGTGATTCTGACGTTGGTGTGTGACGGAGGTGCATCACGTCGGGTCGACCGACGATCACCCGTCGATGCTACGGCGCACGACCCGCGGCACGCGACTGCTGATCGCGCACACGACCTCGTAGCCGATCGTGTCGAGGCGTGCCGCCCAATCCTCGGCACGGATCCGATGAGGGCCGTCGGGACCGCGCTGCTCCCCGATCAACACGACCTCGTCGCCGACGGCCACGGTCGAGTCCGCTCCGACGTCGACCATCAGTTGGTCCATCGTGACGACGCCGACGATCGGGCACCTCCGTCCACCGACGAGCACCTCACCACCGACCGCCGACAAGCGCCGCGGGACGCCGTCGGCATAGCCGAGTGGCACGGTGGCAACGACGGTGTCGCGATCGAACGTGTGGCGGTGACCGTAGGAGATGCTCGACCCGGCGGGGACCCGCTTGACGAACGACACCCGGGCCCGCAACGAGAGTGCCGGCCGGAGCTCGTGCACCAGGTGATCGACGCCGGTGCCCGGGGAGATGCCATAGATCCCGATGCCGGCGCGCACGATCGAGCGGCGAGACCGTGGATGCGCCAGCGCGCCGGCAGTGTTGGCGGCATGGATGAGCAGGTCGCCGAGCACGTCGTCGGGCAGGTCGAGGGCCGCCAACACGTCGTCGAAGCGGGCGAGCTGCGCGGCGGTGACATCGCGTTGCGGTTCGTCGGCCACGGCGAGATGCGTGAACACACCGCGCAGCGCGAGGCGAGGTTCGCCGCGCACGCGGGCGACGAGCGCACCCGCGGCGGCCGGGTCAGCACCCGCACGCTGCATGCCGGTGTCGATCTTGACGTGGACGTCGCCGATCGTGCCGAGTCGGTCGGCGGCGGCGACCATGGCGTCGAGGTACGGCTCCGAGTAGGCGGTGAGCGCGAGGCCGGCGGCGAGCCCCAGTTCGATCTCCGCGGGTGCCTGCTGGCTGAGCACGAGGATCGGCGCATCGATGCCCGCCCGCCGCAACTCGACGCCCTCCGCGACGAGCGCGACACCGAGGCCCACAGCGCCCCCGCGGAGCGCGGCACGTGCCGCGGTGACCGCGCCGTGGCCATACCCGTTCGCCTTGACGACCGCCCACACCTCGCTCGGAGCGACCGTGGCGCGGATCACGCCCACGTTGTGGGTGATGGCGTCCGCGTCGATGTCGGCCCACGCCCAGCGGCGCGGGACGTCAGGTGGTTCGCTCGCCATCACGATCCGACCACGAGCGGGAGCAGATCGATCAGGTCGCCGGCGAGGAATCCAGCCGCACTGGCGTGGCCCGCCGCTGCGGCGTGCAGCCACGCGCCGCCGGCCGCTGCTTGCGATGCCGGCCAGCCGCGAGCCAACAATGCGGCGATGACGCCGGTGAGCACGTCACCGGTTCCGGCCGTCGCCAGGCGTTCGTCACCGTTGGCGATCACATACGTTGGCGCGCCGGGCATGGCGACGACGGTCGTCGGTCCCTTCAACAACGCGACGCATCCGAAGGCCTCCGCCAGCGTGCCCGCGGCAGCGATCCGGTCGACGCCCGGCGTCGAACCGTGCAGCAGCGCGTATTCCCCGTCGTGGGGTGTGAGTACGGTCGGCACGTCTCGTCCGCGCAGCAGTGCCGCAGCACCGTCCGCGCTCCACGCGGCGGCGAACAGGCCGTCGCCGTCGAGCACGAGCGGCAGCGTGGCGCCGGCGATGAGCTCGCGGACCGAAGCGACCGTGTCCTCGTGGCGCCCGAGCCCCGGGCCGACGGCGAGCGCGGCGTATCGATCGAGATCGTCGAGCACGTGCGAGGCGAAGTCGCTGGCCGGCACCGCGCGATGGATCACCTCATCGCGCGGCCGTGGGTCGGTGCCGGGACTCGACAGCGTCACGAGGCTCGCGCCGGCGCGAGCCGCGGCCGCCGCGCACAGACGTGCCGCTCCGGGCATGTCCGGGCTGCCGGCGACGATGCGCACCGCGGCGTTCCACTTGTGCGCGTGCGGCGAGCGGGGGCGCCACCACGCGGCGACCGTGTCACCGTCGACGAGGAAACAGGTCGCCGACGACACGTCGAGGCCGATGTCGGCCACGGCGACGTCGCCACACAGCGAGCGCCCGTCGCCGAACAGCAACCCGGGCTTGTAGGCCTGGAACGTGACGGTGCGATCGGCGGCCAGCACCCCGGTTCCGGCAACGCCGGTGAGCGCGTCGACCCCGCTCGGGATGTCGACGGCGAGCACCATCGCGTCAGGCGGTACCGGTGGGGCCGTCCACTCGCCGCGGAACCCGGTGCCGTACGCGGCGTCGATCACGAGATCGCACGCCGGGAGCGTCGGCGGCGCGGCGACGGCTTCGATCACTCGGACGCGGACGCCACGGCGCGACAACAGCTCGGCCGCGACCCGGCCGTCGGCGCCGTTGTTGCCCTTCCCCGCGAGCACGGTGACGCGGCGTCCATACGTGCCTCCGAGCATGTCGAGCGCGGCGCGGGCGACCGCCCCGCCGGCGCGCTCGATCAACACGTCGACGGGCTCGGGTGCCGCGGCGTCGATCGCCGCCATCTCGTCGGGCGTGACGATCGGGTGCATCGTCACGAGCATGACATCTCGGGTCCGGCCCCGGACGCCATCAGCCGCCGAGCAGCGACTCCTTCAGTTCGCGCTTGACGAACTTGCCGTTGGCGTTGCGCGGCAACGCCTCGTTGAGGAACCAGACCCGCTCGGGCACCTTGAACTTGGCGAGCGAGTCCGCCAGGCGGGCCGTCAGCTCCGCCTCGGTCAGCGACGCTCCCGGAGCGAGCACGATCGCCGCGCCGACGATCTCACCGAGGCGATCGTCGGGCACGCCGAACACCGCCGCCTCGGCGACACCGTCGAGCTCGTAGATCGCCGCTTCGACCTCGGAGCAGTACACGTTCTCGCCGCCGCGCAGCACCATGTCCTTGATGCGGTCGACGATGAACACGAATCCGTCATCGTCGATCAGCGCGACGTCACCGGTGTGGAACCAGCCCTCGGGGATCGACTCCTCGGTCGCGTCCGGACGGTTGAGGTAGCCCTTGATCACGACCGCGCCGCGCACGCAGAGCTCGCCCGGCTGGCCCGGCGGCACCTCGTTGTCGGACTCGTCGACGAGCTTGGCCTCGAGCGTGGGGACGACGCGCCCGCACGACGATGGCTTGGCGGTGTACAAGCTGCCCGAGTTGGCGGTGACGATGCCGTGCGTCTCGGTGAGGCCGTAGCCGGTGCTCGGCGCGCCACCTGCCAGCGACTTGTCGATCTTGTCGACGAGGTCGGGTTGCAGCGGTGCGCCGCCGCCGCCCATGCCTGCCAGCGTCGACGTGTCGCGCTTGTCCCAGTCGGGGTGCATCAACAGCTCGCGGCTCATCGTCGGCACACCGGAGAAGTTGGTGACACCCTCGCGCTCGATCAGCTCCAGCGCTCGACCCGCATCCCATTTGTAGGTGAACACGATGCGTGACCCCGAGATCGTCGCCGGGTGCAGGAGGCAGTTGTTGGCGGTCACGTGGAACAGCGGCGTTGGCGCCATGAACACGTTCTGGCGCGGTTGGCCGTCGGCCCCGAGCGCGGGCGGCGTCGGCGGCACGCCCGCCTTGGCGCCGGCGACCCCGGCCACCGTGGTCATGAAGATGAGGTTCATCAAGTTGTGCACCGAGCCGCGGTGCGTGAGCTGCGCGCCCTTCGGGAAGCCGGTCGTTCCCGACGTGTAGAAGATGCAGGCGTCGTCGTCGGGATCGACGTCGACCTCGGGGAGGGTGTCGGGTGCCGCTGCCGGATCGATGGTGTCCTCCCACCGGACCGCGTCGGCAGGCAAGTCGCCGTCGTAGCGCACCGTGATCAGCGACAGCGGCGATCCTCCGCGCAGCCCGTCGAGCACCGGGAGCACCCGTTCGACGCGCTCACGGTCGGCGATCAGCACCTTCGGGCGCGAGTCGGCGAGACCGAACTCCATCTCCTCGGTCGTCCACCACGCGTTCATGCCGACGGCAGCGGCGCCGAGGGAGACGATCGCCCAGTAGCTGAACACCCACTCCGGATAGTTGCGCATCGCGATGGCGACCCGGTCGCCTCGCTCGACGCCGTACACGTCCCGCAGGCGACCGGCGAGCGCACGCACGATCGCATCGGTCTCGGCGTAGGTGTATCGCTCGTCTTCGAACACGACGTAGTCCTTGTCGCCGTAGCCGCGGGCGAGCTCCCACACGGACCGCATCGACGGCAGCGCCGACTCGAACACGGTGATCGGCACGCCGCGCACGTCGATCGTCTTCGTTGCGAACTGCGCGCCGGGCGCCGTCAACTCGTCCCACGCCTCTTGATACTCCTCGAACATGGGAGAGATGATCGCAGTGTTCGTCGCCGGTCTCCAACCGGGGCCGTTGGGCAACGCTGGGGCCAGGCCCCGATTGCCCTATTCGGCGACGGCGTAGGCGACGGCCATCAGGTCGCCGTGGCTGAGCGAGAGGTGCCAGGCGCGCACGCCAGCAGCGTTCGACAGCTCCAGCGCACGCCCGACGAACGTCAACGACGGTTGCCCGGAAGGCGCCCGCTCGACCCACACGTCGTGGAACCCGAAGGCCCCGAGGCCGACGCCGAGCGCCTTCATCACCGCCTCCCGGGCGGCGAACCGGGCGGCGAGCGACGGCACCGGATCCGCCTGCGGCGCCACGTAGGCGAGCTCGATCTCGGTGAACAGGCGGGTGCGCATCGTCGGTGTCCGTTCGAGCGACCGGCGAAAGCGCTCGATGTCGACGACGTCGACGCCGATCCCGATCACGGCGCGTGCCCCGTCACCGACGCCAGTGATCGGCGGTGTCCGAGATCGGGCCGATCAGCAGTTCGGCGACCGGGATCGTGCCGAGCAACGATTCGTCGAAGCCGCCCTCGGTCTCCGTCACCCAGTCGACGAGGCGGTCATAGCGGCGGTCGTAGCCCTGCAGCACGCCGCGCATCACGTCGGCCGGCAACCGCTCGTGGAACACGAGGTGGAGCAGGGTGATCCCGGTCGTCTCGCCACCCTTCACCTCGGGCACGAACGCCACGGTGCGGCCGTCGCTGCGACCGACGGCGATGAGCACCTCGCGCTCGTTGGCCACGCGGTGCTTGGTGCCGCGCAGCGTCGCGTTCGTGTCGACCCGACTCGGGAGGTCGCGGGCGATGCCGCCGCGATCGATGATCGAGATCGAGCCGCTGTCGATGCGGTACCGCGTGTAGCCGCGCACGTCGGCGACGGCCGGGTCGACGTCGGCGAGCACGCGCAGCGTGCGGTAGGACAACACGTCCCGACCAGCACCGGCGGCGAGCACCGCCTGCACGAGCGGACGGTCGATGATTCCCTCGTCGCTGCGCGAGATGCCGACGGTGACGGTCTTGGCCTGGTGTTTGATCGTGTCGATCGGCCGGGTCAACTCCTCGATCGCCCTGGTCAGCGCGGCGACGAGGTCGTCGAGCAGCGCGGCCGGAGAGCCCACCTTGCCGGAGACGTCCTGGTACTGCTCGACCGGGTTCGCCGACATCGCGTCGCGCAACAAGCCGCCGAGGCGCACCGCGGTCGACGCTTCGAGCTGGCCGTCGTAGGTCCCCGAGCGGACGTGATCGTGGAACCGATCGATCGGCCGGCGCAACTCCGTGGCCAGCCGGGCGACGACCTCGTCGGCGGCATCGTGCTCGGCGGCGAGGCGCTCGATCGTTTCGCGCGCCTCGCGCAGCGGGTGTGCGGACGCGTCGATCGCCAGCGCGACCTCGTAGCCGAAGAGGTGACCGGCCATGGCCGACAGTACGAACCCGAGGGCCGGGTCGACGACCGGCACGGTGATCGTGGCCGCCGACTGGAAACGCACGTCGCCATCGCTGGCGATGACGATCGGCGTGGCCTTGTGCGCCGAGAAGATCGCCACCTCCTTGGCCACGTCGTCGGCGGTCGACCCGACGAGCCCCGCCGCGCACACGAGGATCAGCGGTTCCGAGGACAGGTCGATGTGCTTCTTGTCCTCGGTCGAGTCGCACGCGATCGACTTGTAACAGAGCTCGCTGAGCTTGATCCGCACCTCCTCCGCGGCCACCTTGTTCGGCCCGTTGCCGACGACGGCCCAGTAGCGCTTGGGCGGCGCAAGGCGTGCCGCGTCGGCGATCGCCGCACGGCGCGTCAGCGTGGTGCGCATCGCCGCCGGGAGCTCGCGCAGCGAACGTAGCAAGTCGGAGCGGCGCCGCGCGACGCCGACACCCGCGGCCTCGGCGATCGCGCACGACAGCAGCGCTCCCGCCGCGACCTGGGCGTAGAAGGCCTTGGTCGACGCGACGCTCATCTCCACGTCGCGGCCGTCGGACGTGAACAGCACCCCGTCGGCCTTGTCGGTGAGATCGCTGGCGCGGCGGTTGACGATGCCGATCACCGCCGCGCCGCGGCCGCGGAGCAGGTCGACGGTGCGGTTCGTGTCCGTGGTCGTGCCCGACTGGCTGACGGCGATCGCCAGCGTGTCGCTCATGTCGAGGCGCATGTTGAAGCCCGACAGCTCGGTGGCGGTGATCGCGTCGATGTCGAGCACGCCACCGGTCAACTCGTCGAGGATCGCCGCCGTGCTCTGCCCGGCGACCGCAGCGGTCCCCTGTCCGATGACGCGCACGCGGTGGATGGTGCCGTTGGCGAGCCGCTCGGCGATCGTTGCGGGGAGTGCCCGTTCACCGACCTCAGCGCGCAACAGGCCGTCGCGTTCGACGATCTTGCCGCGCAGCGTCTTGGCGAAGCTCTCGGGCGACTCGGTGATCTCCTTCAGCAAGAAGTGCGGGGAGTCGCCGCGGTTGATGTCGCGGGTGGTCACCTCGGCGACCACGACCTCGTCAGCGACGACCGGCCGCGGCGAGCCGTCATACCCGAGCCGCTCGATGCCGTCGAGCTCGCCGGCCCGGTCGCCATGGAGCACGATGATCTCGCCGCCCTGCTCGCCGTCCATGCGCACGTAGCTCGACGTCTCTTCGACGACGCCGTACGGCTCGCTGGCGACGACGTAGCAATCGTCGGCGAGCCCGACGTACAGGCCCTGGCCACTGCCACGCAGTGCGAGCCGCAACGTCGACGGGTCGAGTGCGCTGGCGACACCGATGGCCACGGAACCCTCGAACGACGAAACGGTCCGCCGGAACGCCTCGGTGAGCGACACGGTCGAACCGACGTTGCGGGAGACGAGTGCGGGAATGACCTTGGCGTCGGTCGTGATCGCCGGCGAGATGCGCAACGAGTGCTCGGCGCGCAGGTCGGCATGGTTGTCGACGTCGCCGTTCAAGGCTGCCACGACGTACGGCGCTCGCTGGCCGCCCGACTCCTCGAGCTCGAACGAGTTGAGCGGGTGCGTGTTCGGCTCGGAGATGATGCCGACACTCGCCCACCGTGTGTGTCCGAGGATGGCGACACGCGCCGTCGTGGAGTCGAGCGCACGGCGCAAGAGTGCATCGGCGTCGATCGCCGTGCGCAGGACCGCCGTGTTGTCGCCGAGCTCACCGATCTCGGCGGCCGCCTTGTACACGAACGACACGCAGCCGTCGGCGACTTCGACCGAGCCGGACTGGAACAGCGGGTCGTGCCCGCGCGCCTCGACGAGCGCGCCCAGCACGTCGGCGGAGAGTTCATGGTTCCACACGAAGAGGTGGACGCCCGCGGAGTCGCGGCCGCGCACCTCCAGGCGGTCGATCGCCGACAACGCCTGTTGCACGGCGAGGTACCCGGCGAGGGCCGCCGGACCGGCGTCACGCCCGGCCAGCGCTTCCACGGAACGCGCCGTGCGCAGGCGATCGTGGCGCACCGCCCACAGCACGTCTTTGAGGTCGATCAGCTCGGCGTTCGCTCGTTCCAGCGCTTCGGCGTCGAGATCGTCGTCGGCGTCGAGTGAGCGTTCCCTGGTCGCAGCAACGGCATCGAGCTGGTCGAGCCGCGCCGTGATCGCCGCCACCAGCTCGACCTGCCCGGCCAGGGCCGCCACGCCCGGCACGCCGTGCAGCAACGCGTCGACCTGCCGGACGTGCGCCGTGACACCGGGGATGAGACCGTCGTCCAACGCGCCTGCGGTGGTGCTGATCGAGCCCGCGGCATCGATCGCCCGATCGAGCCCTCCGAGCAGTTCGGACGCTGACGGCACCGCCCGCGTCGACGGCCTGGTGACGATCCCGACGATGCCGCACATAAGGACTCCCAGGCTATCGACGCGTGGGGACCGCCTCGGGTCGCGTGTTCATCGAAGGGTGCGCGCGGCCGCTGCGAGGCGGTCGGCGGCAGCCTGCGCGGTCTCGTGAGTCGGCGCTTCGACCATCACCCGCACGAGCGGCTCGGTGCCGCTGGCACGTACGAGCACCCGCCCCGCGTCGCCGAGCTCGGCTTCGACCGCGGCGATGTCGTCGGCGAGCCGATCGGCGACATCGCGCAGCCGCGTCGCGGTGCGGACGTTGACCAGCACCTGCGGGAGCGACGTCATCGTGGCGCCGGCCACGTCGGCGAGCGGGCGGTCCGACCGTTTGACCGCGTCGAGCAGCGCCACCGCGGTGAGGATGCCGTCTCCGGTCGTTGCGTGGTCGGCGAAGATCACGTGGCCCGACTGCTCACCACCGAGCGACCAGCCTCCGGCGGCGAGCGCTTCGAGGACGTACCGGTCACCGACCGCGGTCTGCGCGACGTGCACACCCGCCTTGCGCATCGCCAGGTGAAAGCCGAGGTTCGTCATCACCGTCACGACGACGGTGTCGTCACGCAGCTCACCCTTGGCAGCGAGGTCGAGCGCCGTGATCGCGATGACATGGTCGCCGTCGACGACCTCGCCGGTGTGATCGACGGCGATCAGCCGGTCGGCATCACCGTCGAGTGCGACGCCCACGTCGGCGCCGTGGGCACGGACGGCGGCGGCGACGTACGCAGGGACGGTCGCACCGCAGCCCTCGTTGATGTTCCGCCCGTCGGGCGCGTCGGCGACGACGATGACGTCGGCGCCGCTGGCGCGCAACACGGCCGGCGCGAGCAGGTGCGCGGCACCGTGCGCGGTGTCGACGACCACCCGCAAGCCGTCGAGCCGGCGACCCTCGAGATACTCGAGCACGTGAGCGATGTAGAGGTCAGCGACGTCGAACGTCACCACCCCGGCGATCTCGTCGCCAGCCGGCGCCGCGTCCGCCGGCTCGCCGTCGGCTCGCTCGTCGTCGGCATCGAGTGCTGCCTCGATCCGCCGTTCGACGTCGTCGGGCAGCTTGCGGCCGCCGCGGGCGAACAGCTTGATCCCGTTGTCGCTGTAGCGGTTGTGCGAAGCCGACACGACCGCTCCGATGGCGCCGCGGCGCTGCGCCTCGAAGGCGACCACCGGGGTCGGAACCACGCCGAGGCGTACGACGTCGAGCCCAGCGTCGGCGAAGCCGGCGCACAACGCGGCGTCGAAGGCGGGGGTGGACTCGCGGGTGTCGCCGCCGACGACGGCGAGGCGTGGACCCCCGTCCGCGCACAGCACACGGGCGGCGGCGCGCGCCAGTCGGCGGGTGAAGTCGACCGTCAGTTCGTCGTGGGCGGCACCGCGCACGCCATCGGTGCCGAAGCGCATCGCCAGCGCGGCGCAGTCAGCGCTTGGTGAACTGCGGGGCCTTGCGGGCCTTCTTGAGGCCGTACTTCTTGCTCTCCTTCTTCCGCGAGTCACGCGTGAGGAGGCCGGCCTTCTTGAGCGCAGGGCGCGTCTCGGGATCGATCTCGACGAGCGAGCGAGCGATCGCCAGGCGCAGCGCGCCCGCCTGACCGCTGATACCACCACCGTGGATCGAAGCGGTGATGTCGTAGCTCTCGCGCCGCTCGGTCAACGTGAGCGCCTCGGCGACGACCATCTGCGACACAGCCGTGGGGAAGTACGCGTCGAGCGCCTTGCCGTTGATCGTGAACTGGCCGGTGCCAGGGCGGACCTGGGCGCGGGCGACGGCCTCCTTGCGGCGGCCGGTCGTCTGGGTGAGCGGTGCGGTTCCCATGGTGCGATGTCTTCCTGCGTCTCGTCGTGCGTTCAGCGGGCCTTGGCGGCCGGGATCTCGAGGGGGGTCGGCTGCTGCGCGGTGTGCGGGTGCGTCGGGCCGGCGTAGACCTGCAGCTTGGTGATCTGCTGGCGGCCGAGCGGGCCCTTGGGCAGCATGCCGCGGACCGAGCGCCGCACTGCCTCTTCGGGCTTGCGGTTGTGCAGTTCGGCGTACGTCTCCGACTTCAACCCGCCCGGGTACCCGCTGTGGTGGTACACGTTCGTGCGCTCTGCCTTGCCGGCGGTCATCACGACCTTGTCGGCGTTGATGATGATCACGTGGTCGCCGGTGTCGATGTGGGGTGCGAAGGTCGGCTTGTGCTTGCCGCGCAGGACGCGGGCGACCTCGGTGCAGAGCCGGCCGAGGACGAGACCGTCCGCGTCGACAACGTGCCACTCACGCTGGATCTCACTGGCTTTCGGTGTGTACGTAGGCATCGGGCAGTCTCTGTCGCAGTCAGGTTCGGAATCGGAGTCGATCAACTCGCGCGGCCATCGGCGCCGTCGAGGGAACCGTGAAAGGATACGGGCTGGTGAACCGCCCTCCAACCAGGCGAACCAGCCCGAAGCTCGGACCGTGCCCCTCGGCGGGACTACGCTCGCTGCGCCCATGCCGTCGCAGGACGATTCTGCTCAAGTTCACACCGAAACTGACCGAAGGACTGACATGAGGTCCGCCGCCTCGGCGTCACTCCCGGAGGGGTCCGGTGGGTTGTCCCGCGGTAGTGCGGCGCGTCCGTCCGGCAGCAACTCCGGCAGAGGTGGAGTAGGAGCCGGAGCTGGGCCGTCGGTCGATGGG
Organism: uncultured Ilumatobacteraceae bacterium; assembly: GCA_964592115.1. Taxonomy (GTDB): domain Bacteria; phylum Actinomycetota; class Acidimicrobiia; order Acidimicrobiales; family Ilumatobacteraceae; genus Sva-07. The sequence goes on along the minus strand of CAZQCP010000043.1, from coordinate 8,221 downwards.
CTCGCCGACCCCGTGTTCGCCGTCACCACCACCGGTGTCTTGCGCTACGCCAACGACACCGCGGCCGAGGTCCTGGGCTGGGATCCGGCCGAACTGCTCGGCGAATCGGTCCTCGAACTGATCCATCCGGACGACCTCAACCTGGCGATGGCGGCGATGAACACGGTCACGGGCAAACCGTTCGGCGACCTCCTCACGCTGCGGGTTCGCACCGGTCATGGCACCTGGCGGTACCTCGAGCTCCGCGGCAGCTATCGCCAGCCCGACGTCGACGATCCGCTCGCCGGGCTCGTCGTACTCGTCGCCCGCGA
>CAZQCP010000043.1:2320-7810 GCA_964592115.1 uncultured Ilumatobacteraceae bacterium | reverse complement strand
GGCGGGTTGGGGATCTTGATCATCGACATCGTCCACTTCCGCTCGATCAACGAGTTGTACGGCGAGCCGACGGGTGATTCGGTGCTCGCGGCCGTGGCGAGCCGCCTCGACCAGATCCGCTGGCCCGACCTGATCACCGCCCGCTTCGGTGGCGACGAGTTCGTGTTGGCGTTGAAGACGTCGAGCCTCGCGGTGGTGGAGATGCTCCGCGAGCGCGTCCGTCGCGACATGGCGCGCTCGATCGAAGTTGGCGGCCAGGAGGTCAACTTCCAGATCCGCACGGCGATCGCTCACGAGACCCGCCCCGAGGTGCTCGATGCCCTGCTCGTGCGGGCGAGCAACGAACTGATGTCGGCGAAGCGGTATGCCGACCCGGACACGTCGAGCATCTCGGTCGACGCGATCAACGAGCGCCGCCGGCAACTCGAGCACCTCAGGCACGCGCTCCAGGACGGACAGATCCAGCCGTTCTTCCAGCCGATCTGCCGCGCCGACGGCACCGTCACCGCCGTCGAGGCCCTCGTGCGGTGGATCCATCCGTTGCGCGGGGTCGTCGGCGCGGGCGAGATCTTGCCGCTCGCCCAGATGGCCGGGCTCGCCGAGGCGGTCGACGACTGTGTGCTCGAGCGGGCGTTCGCGTTCGCTGTCGAGCTCCAAGACGGCGGCCATCCCGACATCGAGGTCCACGTCAACATCGATCCGAAGCTGATGGCGCGACCGTCGTTCGCCACGTCGTTCCTCGACCGATGTCGGCGCGTCGGCGCATCACCGGCCCAACTCGTGGTCGAGATCACCGAGACCGACCTCTTGTCCCCCGGCGCGGCCGCGCTGGCGAACATGCAAAAGCTGCGCCAGGCTGGCATCCACGTGTCGATCGACGACTTCGGCACGGGCTATTCGAGCCTCGCCCACCTCTTGGAACTGCCTGTCGACGGCGTCAAGATCGACCGCCGTTTCGTCGCCGGGATCGACGTCGATCCGGCAGCGACGAACCTGACGACGGCGATCCTCGGCTTGAGCGAGAGCCTGCGCTTGACGTGCGTCGCCGAAGGCGTCGAGCAGCCGTACCAGCGCGACCGCCTGCGCGGACTCGGTTGCGAGTCGTTCCAAGGGTGGCTCTTCGCACCGGCGGTGTCACCCGAGGAGATGCTGGCGATGCTGCCGCGGATCGTCCTCACCGACGACCCGGCCCGCGCCACCACCTGAAACACAGCGATCTCGGTCGGGATCTTCCCGCGATCCGGGACGATTCCTCCCGAGATCGGGGTTGGAGCGGAAATTGGCTTGACGTAGATACTCAGTATATGCATACTCGGTATCTATGGCTGTGCGTGAAGGTCTGCTGGCGCTGCTCGACGACGGGCCGCGCCACGGCTACCAGTTGAAGACGAGCTTCGAGGGCGCGACCGGCGGCGTGTGGCCGCTCAACGTCGGGCAGGTGTACACGACGCTCGACCGCTTGGAGCGCGACGGGCTCGTCGCCGTTCGTCCGGGGAGCGACGAGAGCGCGAGCCACAAGGTCTACGAGGTGACGGCCGCGGGCCGTGAGGAGCTCGGCGCGTGGTGGACGACAGTGCCCGCCGACGACCCCCCACCACGCGACGAGCTGATGCTTAAGGTGCTCTTGGCGATCGAGTCGGGGCCGGTACACGCCCTCGGCGTCATCACGGCCCATCGCACTGCGCTGACGGCACTACTCCAAGCCCGGCGGCGAGAACGCCGGTCCAGCGCGGGCGCGTCGATCGCCGAGCTGCTCGTCACCGACGCCCTCGTGGTCCGCGCCGAAGCCGACCTGCGCTGGCTCGACCTCTGCGAGGCGCGTCTCACCGTCGACGCCAACACGAGCGCCGACCCCAACACCAACGCCGACACGAACGCCAACGCCGACACGACTCCGAAAGGAACGCGATGACCGACACCACCATCGACCCGCGACACCAGGACGCCACGGCCGACGCGCCACGGCTCTCGTTCCTCGACGTCGTGAAGGCGTACGGCACGGGACCATTGGAGGTGCGGGCACTGCGCGGCATCACGCTCGACGTCGCGCCGGGTGAGTTCGTCGCCATCATGGGTCCGTCCGGCTGCGGCAAATCGACGCTCCTGCACCTCGCCGGCGCCCTCGAGGATCCGACCGCCGGCCGCGTGATCGTCGAAGGTCGCGACCTGGCGACGCTGGGTGCGGGAGAACGCGCCGATCTGCGTCGCCGCGACGTCGGCTACGTCTTCCAGCGGCTCAACCTCATCCCCGCGCTCACCGCTGTGGAGAACGTGATGCTGCCGCTGGAGCTCGACGGTGTGTCGACGTCGGCCGCACGGACCACCGCCGTCGCGGCGCTGGAGCGGGTCGGGCTCGATCACCACCTCGATCGCTACCCCGACGACTTCTCGGGCGGTCAGCAGCAACGCATCGCCATCGCCAGGGCGGTGATCGGCAAGCGCCGGTTGTTGCTCGCCGACGAGCCGACCGGTGCGCTCGACACGACGAACAGCGACCAGGTGGTCGAGCTGCTGCGCGACCTGTGCGACACCGACGGCACGAGCATCGTGATGGTCACCCACGAGCCGCGGTTCGCATCCTGGGCCGACCGTGTCGTGTTCCTCCGCGACGGCCTCGTCGTCGACGACACCGCGAACAGCGCGGCAGGCGGCACGCCGTCGTGACACTGCTCGACACGCCACCGCCGACCACGACGACCACTGCGGTCGAGCGGCGCGAATCCGGTCCCACAGCGCTGCGCCCGGCACCACTGCGACTCGCCGCTCGCCTGGCTCGGCGCGAGGTCCGGCGCCGACCGGGCCGCACCGCCCTCGTGGCCGCGCTCGTCGCATTGCCCGTGTTCGCGATGACGGTCGCGCTCGTGCTCGCCCAGTCGGCGCGCGACAACCCGCAGGCCGAGTTCGCCCGCTCGTGGGGCGACACCGATCTGATGGTGCAGTGGGGCTCGACAGGCGATGCGATCCCTACGACCGACGACATCCGACCGCTCCTTCCTGCCGGAGCGACCGTGACGTCGTACCTGCAGACGTACCCGCGTCTCACCCGCGCCGATGGTCGCCTCACCGGCTACGTCGATTTCCGTGTCGCTCCAGCCGCGGTCAACGTCGCCGATCGACCCGTCGAGGTCACCGCCGGCCGCCTCCCGGGCGCCTCGGGCGAGATCCTGCTCAGTCCGGACCTCGCCGACGACCTCGCCGTTGGCGTCGGAGACACGCTGACGCTCGCCCGGCCGTCGGGTGACTGGGCCGTCGTCGGCATCGGACGCCTCGCCAGCGACCGCCGGGCTGCGCTGGCCCAGGTCGCCGAGCTCCCCGCCGAACGGCTCCGTCCCGAGGCCGTGAACCTGGTGTCGCTCGTGGATCTCCCCGATCTCGCGCCGAGCGACCTGGCCCGCGAGCTGACCGCGATGTACGAACGCACGGTCGAGGCGGCCGACGACGCTGATGCGACATCGACGTACCCGAGCTGGTGGCGACTCGCGCCACGCGTCGAGCATGAACTGGAGACGGCCACCGACGTCGACCCCACCTTCGGCAACCTCGGGATGTACGGCTGGTCGGACGGGCCACCGATCGGCGCCAACGAATTGGCGTGGGGTTGGATCGCCGGCGTGCTCGCGCTCGCCGCGGTCGGGGTGGTGATCGCAGCCGCGTTCGCGTCGAGTGCACGCCGCCAGCTCGCCACGATCGGCCAGCTCTCGGCGAACGGCGCCTCCCAGCGGTTGGTGTCCGCGACGCTCGCGCTGCAAGGTGCGTGGACCGGGCTCGTCGGCACGGTCATCGGGATGGGTGCCGCCCTCGCGCTGGTGCCGCTGTCGCGCCCGCTGCTCGAGTACGTCGTCGGTCACGGCATCGGGCCGTGGCGGTTCCATCTCGCCGCGCTCGCCGTGATCGCCGCGACCGGCGTCGTCGCGGCGACGCTCGCCGCGCTCGTTCCTGCACGGTCGGCCGCCCGGATCCCGGTGCTCGCCGCGCTCGCCGGGCGCCGCCCACTGGCCGCCGTCCCCCGCCAGCTCGTCCCGATCGGACTGGCGTTGTTCGGCAGCGGCACGATGGTCCTCGCGCTGGTGACGTTGGCGTCGGGCAACTCCGACGGTGGTGACGGCAACCTCGTCGCCGCGATGGCGGTGCTCGGTGGACTCGCCGTGCTCGCCGGCATGTGTTGCGCCAGCCCCGTCGCCGTCGACCTTGTCGGACGCGCCGGCTCGAGGCTGGCGGGAACCAAGCGCCTCGCCGCACGCAGCGTCGCTCGATCACGAACGCGCAGCGCCGGAGTGTTGACGGCGATCGCCGTCACCGGAGCGGCCGCGATCGCCATCACCACAGCGGTCGGCAGCGTCGCCTTCGACGAGGCCGAGACACCGCACATCCCGAGCGACACGGTGATCGCGCAGGCGGAGTGGAACTGGACCGACGGCGACCTGCTCCCACCGAGCGAACGTCCTCAGCTCGACCCGGCGATCGTCAACCGCGTGCGCGCCATCGTTCCTGGTGCCAGCGAATCCATCCGTCACCTCGCCGTCGCAGACCTCACCGACGAGCAGGCGCAGATGTACGGCCAGCCGAGCTTCCTCGTCGCCGACGGGGCGACGCTGGCCATGCTCGGCCTGTCGGACCGTGACCACGCCACCCTCGATGAGATCGGTGCCATGGTGCTTTGGGCTGGTTCGTCGGCCGTCGACGAGCAGACGTTCTCCATCTGGGCGCCGACCGCCGACGGGTCGATGACGGAGTTCCCTGCCGCCGTACCCCGGGATCCATTGAGCTCGCGCGCCGGCGGCTGGGGTGAGGTCGTCACGCCAGCATTCGCCGCCGCGCACGGTATGGAGGTCGTCGACGCTGGCGTCGTGTTCACTTCCCCTGCCCCGTTGACCGCCGACCAGCGTGCCGCGTTGTCGGAGATGCAGGGCGACCTGTGGACTCAGATGTCGGATCCGTTCATCGAGGCTGGCGACGCCAGCGTCGCCGCTCCGGGGCCAGGTGACCCGGGGTACGTCCCCTCCGTCTACCTCGACTACCACTCCCCGTCATCGGCGCCGCCGCGGGCGCTCGTCGACGCCATCGCGCTGGGCGTTGCACTCGTGATGACCCTGATCGTCGTGGCCATCGGGTTGTCGCTGTCGGCCACCGAGAGCCGCGACGAGCGCGACGTGCTCGTCGCTGTTGGCAGTCCACCGCGGACGATGCGCCGGCTCGCCGGGTTGAAGGCGGTGGTGCTCACGGTCGGCGCCGCGGCGCTCGCCATCCCCACCGGCTTCGTACCGATCGCCGCGGTGCTCGCCGCGGCGCCTGAGGACAACGACATCGTCTTCCCGTGGCTGACTGCGCTCGGCCTGCTGGTGGTGATCCCCGCCGTGGCCGGCCTCGCCGCGCTCGCCACCTCGACGATCGCCCAGCGCCTGCGCCCCGTGCACATGTCGACCCTCGCCGCCGACTGATTGCATCCGGGGTCAGACACCAAATGCAACGACACACACGCTGGCGACCGGC
>CAZQCP010000043.1:0-2220 GCA_964592115.1 uncultured Ilumatobacteraceae bacterium | reverse complement strand
GGATTGCATCCGGGGTCAGACACCAAATGCAACGACACACACGCTGGCGACCGGCGCCACCGGATCGTCGCTGTTGCATTTGGTGTCTGACCCCGGATGCAATCGTTCAGGCGTCCCAACGTGTGCCGGTGAAGTCGACCGACCACAGCACGAGTCCGGTCGGCGGGGCGACCTGGCCAGCGGCGTTGCGATCGCGAGCAGCGAGCATCGCACCCATCGAGTCAGCCGGTCGGCGGCCGAGCCCGACGTCGACGCACGTGCCGACGATGCTGCGCACCATCTGGTGACAGAACGACGACGCCGAGATCTCGAAGCGCAGCAGTCGCCCCGACCACTCGTCGTCCACCGACGTCCAGCGGGCGATGTGCAGCCGACGCACCATCGAGGGCTCAGCGAACCCCACCGCCGGCTTCGGGCGACGGCAGAACGAGCTGAAGTCGTGCTCGCCGACGAACGCCGACGCTGCCACGTTCATCGCGTCGACGTCGAGTTGTTGTGGCACGTGCCAGCTCGTGCGGGCGATCAACGGATGCGGCGTCGGCTCGTTCCACACGTGATAGCGGTAGGCGCGGGCGGTTGCCGAGAAGCGAGCGGAGAAGTCGGGCGCCGCCCACTCGGCGCGGCGCACCACGACATCGGGGGCGCAGAGCCCGTTCAGACTGCGTACGAACCGATCGAGGTCGGTGGCGGCTGGAACCTCCAGCGTGACGACCTGCCCCCACCCGTGCACCCCGGTGTCGGTGCGGCCGGCACCCGTGGGTTCGACGGGTCGCCGGACGACGGTCTCGATCGCATCGCGCAACACACCCATGACGGTGCGCACGCCGTCGCTCTCGGCGAAGCCGTGGAAGTCGGTGCCGTCGTAGGCGACCGTCAAGGCGACGTTGCGCACGCTGTTCGGCAGCGTGTTCACGCCGAGGCTCGAGTCAGACGAGTTCGATGCGAGCCATCGGCGCACTGTCGCCGTGGCGCGGACCCATCTTCAGGATCCGGGTGTACCCGCCGTTGCGCTCGGCGTAGCGCGGAGCGACCTCGTGGACGAGCTTGTAGGTCATCTCCTTGTCGCCGAGGAAAGCCTGGATCTGACGGATGCGATGGACCTGCATCGGGCCTTCTTCTTGGGCCTTCTTCGCCTTCGTGATCAGCTTCTCGGCGATCGGACGGAGGTGCTTGGCCTTGGCCTCGGAGGTGGTGATCGCCTCGGCGGCGAACAGCGAGGCGGCGAGGTTCGCCATCATCAGGCGCTGGTGCGCAGCGGAACTGCCGAAGCGGCGGGAGCGGCGTGGAGTGGGCATGTCGGTGGCTCTTTCGTTACATCTGGCGCAATGGCGCGTCAGCCGCGCAGCGTCAGGCCGCGCTCGTCGAGCTTGGCCTTGACCTCGTCGAGGCTCTTCTGGCCGAAGTTGGTGATGTTCAACAGGTCGTCTTCGGTCTTGGTCAGCAGCTCGCCGATCGTGTTGACCTGGGCCCGCTTGAGGCAGTTGTTCGGACGCTCCGACAGATCGAGGTCCTCGATCGGCAAGTCGAGATCGGGCGAGCTGACAGTGGCATCGACGACCTCGCCGAGCTCGAGGCCCTTTGGCTCGTCGGACATCGTGGCGACGAGGTCGACGAGCGAGCGCAGCGTGGCGCCGGCGGAGGCGAGGGCGTCGGATGGTGTGATCGACCCATCGGTCTCGATGTCGATGACCAGGCGGTCGTAGTTCGTCGACTGCTCGACGCGGGTCGGCTCGACGTCGAACGCGACACGGCGCACCGCGCTGAAGATCGCGTCGATCGGGATGACGCCGATCACGCGGTTGTCGTCTTCACGGTTGCTCGAGATGTAGCCGCGACCCTGCTCGACGGTGAGGTCGATCGCAAGGCGGCCCTTGTCACTGAGGTGGGCGATGTGCAGGCCCTTGTTGAGGATCTCGACATCGGCCGGGCACTCGATGTCCCCGGCGGTGATCGCGCCAGGTCCACGAGCGTCGAGGCGCATCGTGACCGGCTCCTCGGACTCCGACGTGACGACGATGTCCTTCAAGTTGAGGATGATGTCGGTGACGTCTTCGTTGACACCCTTGATCGTGTCGAACTCGTGGAGCGAGTCGTCGAAGCGAGCCGCCGTGATGGCCGCGCCGGGGATCGACGACAGCAGCGTACGACGCAGGGAGTTGCCGAGCGTGTGGCCGAAGCCGGGCTCGAGCGGGCCGATGGCGAAGCGCTGACGGTTGTCGG
>CAZQCP010000042.1:0-21393 GCA_964592115.1 uncultured Ilumatobacteraceae bacterium | reverse complement strand
GACGACGCGTTGTTCGACTGGTGGGCCGCACACCTGGCGCGCATCGAGGCGCGCATCGAGCGGCGGCCAGGTGGGTGACATCGGTCCCGTCGCCCCCCGTCGATGGGCGTTTCGGAGCGCGCGCTGCGATGATGGGCGTGTGGAGCCCCGAACCGAGCTGCACCATCTCGCACCGCGCAGGTCCGAAGCGCATCCTGGCGAGCCGCCCCGTCACGAGCTGCACACGACCGGCCTCCGCACGAGGATCCGGCTGCTGGCGGTGGGCGCCGCGCTCACGGCCGGTCTCGCGATGTTCGCCGCGGCGTGCGGCGGTGGCGACGATGAGGCGCCGACCGGGTCGTTGACGGCGATGGGCAGTGGTGAGCAGATCGCCCGCCGCAACGGTTGCGCCGGATGTCACGGACCGAACTTCGGTGGCGCGTCGGGGCCGGGCTGGATCGGCCTCGCCGGTTCGGAGATCGAACTGGACGACGGTACGACCGTCATCGCCGATGAGGCGTACCTCACCCGGGCGATCACCGACCCGAGCGCCGAACGTCGCGACGGCTACTCGTTGAAGATGCCGGCGAACAACCTGAGCGACGCAGAGGTCGCCGACGTCGTGGCGTACATCCAGTCCCTCGCCGATGGCTGACGTCGGGCTCCTGTTCGCACGTGGACACGCCAGCAGGCTGATCGGTGCGCTGATCGCCGGGCTGCTCGTGGCACTCGGGTCAGCCTCGGTGGCCCATGCCGACCCGGCAGGCCCGACCGACTACCGCTCCGTCGTCGTTGCCGTCGAGCCGGTGACACCGACGATCGAGGCGTCGATCGTCGGTGGCGATTCGTTCGTCCGCTTGCGCGTCGATCGGGGCACCGACGTGATCGTTCTCGGCTACCAGGACGAGGACTACCTGTGGTTCCGCTCCGACGGCGTGGTCCTCGAGAACGAGAACTCGCCGAGCACGCACCTCAACGCCGACCGCTATGGCGGATCCGAGCTGCCAGCAACCGCATCGGCGGACGCCGAACCGGACTGGCGACAGGTGGCGAGTGGCGGCGACTGGGCGTGGCACGACCACCGTGCGCACTGGATGCAGACGAGCCGCCCGGTCGGCTACGAACCGGGTGACGTCATCGTCGACGCCGTGATCCAGGTGCGTGTCGATGGTGAGTCCGTCGACGTGCGCGTCACCAGCACGTGGCTCCCCGAGCCCTCGCCGATCGCGGCATGGGTTGGTGTCGTCGCCGGGCTCGCGTTCGGCGTCGCTGCGTGGGGCGCACGCCGCATGGGCATGCCCGCGCTGTTCGCCGCGCTACCCGTGTCCGCTGCCGCGTTGATGATCGGCGCGTGGCAGTACTGGTCACTGCCCTCGGCGACCGGCCCGCGGCTCGTGTGGGTGGCGCTCCCCGCGGTCGCCGTGGCCTGGACGCTCGGTGGGCTCGTCGGCGGCCGCTACTCGCAGTTCCTCGCCGACGCGGCGTTGCTGATCGTCGGAGTCGAGTTGGCGGTGTGGGGGTTCATCCGCCGCGACGGCCTCGGCGCGGCGATCATCCCGACGAACGCGCCGTTCTGGCTGGACCGTGCCGTGACCGCGGCGTCGATGTCGGCGGGACTCGCGTTCGCCGGCCTCGCTCTGTGGTGGCTCTTCGGCGCCGTGCCGACGAGCGCTCAGCGCGACCAGGGCGCCGACGGGCTGGCGGCGCCGGGTCCACCGGTCAGCACGTCGTAGCCGTCGTCGGTCACGAGCACCGTGTGCTCGTACTGCGCCGTGCGCTTGCCGTCGGAGGTCACCGCCGTCCAGTCGTCGTCCCAGATGCGGTAGCTGACCGCACCGAGCGTGATCATCGGCTCGATCGTGAACGTCATCCCGGGGCGCATGATCATCGACGACCGGGCGTCGTAGTAGTGCAGCACCTGGATGTCGCCGTGGAACTGCTCGCCGATGCCGTGCCCGACGAACGCCCGCACCACGCCATAGCGGTGCTGCTTGGCGTGGTCCTCGATCGCCCGGCCGATGTCGCTCAGCGGGCGGCCAGGCTTGACGGCTTCGATGCCGTGCCACATGCACTCTTCTGTCACCTGCACGAGCTGGCGGCTCTCCGGGTCGACGTCGCCGGCGAAGAACATCGCGTTGGTGTCGCCGTGCACGCCGCCGATGTAACCGGTGACGTCGATGTTGCAGATGTCGCCGTCCTCCAGGGGCCGTGAGTCGGGGATGCCGTGGCAGATGACCTCGTTGACCGACGTGCAACAGGCCTTCGGGTAGCCGTGGTAGTTGATCGTCGAGGGGTAGGCGCCGCGGGCGATGAACGCCTCGTGCACGAAGATGTCGATCTCCTCGGTCGTGACACCAGGGGCCACGAGCTCGCCGGCGAGGCGGAGCACCTCGGCGGCGACGGCACCGGAGTGGCGCATCTTTTCGATCGTCTCGGGCGACTTGATCCGCGGCTCGTCCCAATGCTCGACCTCACCGGTGTCGGCGTAGGGCGGGCGACCGATCTCGGGCGGCACGCTGCGCATCGGCGACACCTCGCCGGGCAGGATCCGCCCTTCGCTGCGCTTGTGGCACCGCTTGTACTTGCGGCCGCTGCCGCACCAGCACGGCTCGTTCGCCTTCGGCAGGGAAGCCGGTGCCGTCGCCATCGTGCGCATGGCGTCAAGGATACGGGCAGTTGCCGACGGGTGGCCAGCGATCGTCGTTCGTGCGTACTCGGCGGACTCGCGTAGCCTGTCGGCGTGTCTCAGGAAGAGGTGCTGACACCGAACACGGCGTCGCCGTTGTTCGCGCTCTCGGCGATGGACGTCGACCGCGAACGGATCGAGGACGCGATGCGCGCCGCCGTGGTCGCCACGGACGCGTATCTCACCGAGCTCGCCTCGCACCTCATCGTCGCCGGTGGCAAGCGATTGCGCCCCGTGCTGGCTGTCGCCGCCGCCCAGATCTTCGGTGAGCCGGCGTCGCACGACGTCGTGCGCGGCGGCGTCGCCTGCGAGCTCGTGCATCTCGGGTCGCTCTATCACGACGACGTGATGGACGAGGCTGACACGCGCCGCGGCGTCGAGACCGTCAACGCCAAGTGGGGCAACCTGCAAGCGATCCTCGCCGGCGACTTCTTGTTGGCGCGGGCGTCGGAGATCGCGGCGTCGCTCGGGACCGAGGTCGCCGGCTTGCTGGCCCGCACGATCGGGTGGCTGTGTGAGGGCCAGATCGAAGAGCTGCGTCACACGTACGACCGCTCGCGCACCGAGGCCAGCTACTTCGCCTCGATCCACGGCAAGACCGCCTCGTTGTACGGCACCGCGTGCCGGATCGGTGGGATCGTGGCCGGTCACGATCGCTCGGTGATCGACGCGCTGACCGAGTACGGCAACGCGTACGGCACGGTGTTCCAGATCGTCGACGACGTGCTCGACCTCACGGCCGCGCCCGAACAGCTCGGCAAACCGACCGGACATGACATCGTCGAAGGCGTGTACACGCTGCCCGTGCTGCGCACGATGGCACTCGGCAACGCCGACGCCGCTGAGCTCACCGACCTGCTCGGCTCGCCGCTCGACGACCTCGCCAAGCAGCGCGCGCTGTCGATCGTGCGTCGCCACGAAGGAGTCGAGTCGGCGATCTCCACCGCCCGTGGCTACGTCGACATCGCCGAGCAGTGTTGCGACGACCTCCCGGACTCCGCGGCGACCGACGCGCTGCGCGCCGCTCCGCGAGCACTGCTCCACTCGGCGACCATCGTCGGCTGAACGGCGATTGCATCCGGGGTCAGACCCCACATGCAACAGCACACGTCGTGTTGGCCGGCCTGGCGCTGGTGCGTTGTTGCATGTGGGGTCTGACCCCGGATGCAATCGCTACCAGGCGGGGGCGAGCTTGGAGATCGCGCGGGCGAGCGCGTAGGCGCGTTCGGCGCCGGCAGCGCCCTCGTCGCGCAGTTCGTTGGTGGCGACGCGCAGCGCCGCTCCCGCGACGCGCTCACTGCCGAGGCCGAGCGCCAACGCGGAACGCAACACGAGCGGACGGCCGAGGAAGCGCAGCGCGAGTCGGGCGACGCGGTGCTGCTCTCCGACCTCGGCGGCGAGCAGGCCGGGGTAGCGCTGCAGGGCGGTCGAGTTGCCGGTGGTGAGCGCCTCGTGGAGGACCTCGGCGGCGAGGCGCCCGGTCATCAGCGCGGCATCGACGCCGTCGCCGTTGAGCGGGCTCGCCATGCCCGCGGCGTCACCGGCGACGAGGAACGTCGGGCCCATCGTCGGCCCCACCGACCCGCCGACCGGAACCCGGAATCGGGTCGGCGCCTTCAGTGCCGCGGATGGATCGATCTGCCAGCGGTCGGCGATGCTCTCGGCGAACGCGTCGAGCAGCTTGAGCACGTGCACCGCCCGCACCTCCCGGTACGTCGACGACACGGCGACGCCCACGTTGACCGTGCCGTCGCGCAGCGGTGCCACCCATCCGTACCCGGTGACCGGGTGGCCGTTCGGGCCGGGGATGGCCAGGTTCGTCTCCAACCACGATTCGGCGTGGCGGGGCGACGCGAAGTAGGTCCGCGTCGTGATGCCGTAGGGCCACTGGCGGTGCCGGGTGGTGCCCAGTGCCCGGCCGAACGTGCTGTTGGCGCCGTCGGCGACCACGACGAACCGGGCGCGCACCGCGGGCCGGTCGCCGTCGAGTGTCGCGCCGCGCACGAATCCGCGCTCGACGATCGGTGCCGTCGCTTCGTGACCCATGAACACGTTGGCGCCGGCGCTCGCTGCCTGCTCGCGGAGGAAGCTGTCGAGCCGGTCGCGGCGCAACGCCGCGCCGTAGGTGGGGAGCTCGTCGCGGCGCGGCCACGGCATCGTCACGGCGTGACGGCCGTGGACGGCGCGAATGCCGGCGATGCGATGTGCGCCGAGCGTCGCCGCGGTGATGTCGAGTCGTTCCAGCTCGGCGAGCGCCCGCGGCGTCAGCAGGTCACCGCATGCCTTGTGGCGCGGCACCGGACGCTTCTCGACGAGCGTGACCCCGTGGCCGTGGCGGGCGAGCCATGTGGCGACCGAGGCGCCGGCGGGGCCGCCACCGACCACGAGCACGTCGGTCGTGACGTCGAGAGCGGCGTCGGACGGAGAGTCGGGCGAGGCGTCCGTGGCCGGCCGACCCTTTCTGCCAGGTTCCGTCAGCCTGCGGCGCCGGACGAGCCGGGGATCGGCTCGGGCCCGATGCCGACGACGTCGGTCGCGCCGATGGTCGTGGGGTCCGGCGACGTGAGGTCGAACTGGCCGGCTTCGACCGCGGCGTACGCGGGCGCCGCTTCCGAACACCAGGTCTCGTACTCCTCGGCGAACTCCTCGCTCGTCGGGTCCGCTCCGCCGAGCGTGTAGCGCTCGTGGCAGACGACGGCGACGATCTCGGCCTGGCTGATCTGGGGACCGAACGCCGGCATCACGTTCAGTGCTCCGGCGACGTGGGCGCCACCCGGGCGATCGGGGTTGCCGTAGACCTCGACGCCAGCAGCGTTGAAGCCCTCAGTTCCGAAGTAGACGTAGCGCATCTGGTCCTGGATGACCGGGAACGTGTCGAGCACGGACCCGCCGGCGAACGCGTACCCGACGCCGCCGCCACCGGTGGCGCCGTGGCAGCTCGCGCAACTGCCGTACACCTCGGCGCCGACGCCGAGGGGACCGTGGGAGACGTCGGGGCTCTCGGTGAGCGCGCGCACGTACATGAACGCCCACACCGGCATCAGGCTCAACGTGGCCATCGCCCAGAACGGGATCTTCTTGCGCGTCTTGGCCGCCGTGACGTACACCGGATCGGGCTTGGGCGCAGGAGCGGCCGCAGGTGCGGGTGCAGGGACTCGTGCCGCCGGGCCGCTCGGCGCCGCGGCGGCAGCCGGTGCCGCCGCAGCCTTGGCCGGCGTGGCCGACGCTGCCGGGGCCTCCGCGGCGTCGCCGCCCGCTGCCTCGCCACCGGCGTCACCTTGGCCGATCGCGGCGCGCCGTTCGCGAGACCGCTTCAGGAGGTGTTCGGGAATCTCGGTCACTGGCGAGATGATAGATGGCTGCCGCCGCGATCCGGGAATCTGCCCACCCGCATGCCCACGACCGCCTGGATCCCCGGGCAGCCAGGTCACGTCTGAGCGCACCGCCGAGACTCCCGACTGGTTCCGAAGCTGTCGGCGGCGGTGTCGTTCTCCGGCACGACTGCCGAATGCTTCGGAACGTGTCGGCCAGCTCAGCTGCGGGCGGTGACGGTGGCGAGCGCCCATCCGGCGCCGAGGACGCAGATGGCCACGGCGATCGACAGCGTCGCCTCCGCAGTCGTGACGATGTTGCTGCTGCTGCCACCGTCCCAGGTGACCGGGTCCTGGTGGAACACGACCACGGCGAACGTGGCGACCAGCGCGACGGCAAGCACCACGCCCCACAGCTCGCCCGGCCGACCGCCGCTGTTGCGCAGGCCGAGCACGATCAGAGCGATCGCCGGGACGAGCAGCGGGAACAGGACGATCGATACCACGCTGCAGACGACGAGCGCATAGCGTCCGCTCGTCCGCGCCGCGGCTCGGCCGGCAGCGTTCCGTTGGTCGTCAGCGCACCGCATGACTCCCGACTGGTTCGGAGGCTGTCGGCGTCGGTGCCGGTTTTCGCACGGGGTGCCGACAGCTTCCGAGCTTGTCGGGAATCCTGCCGCCTCCAGCAAGCCTGCAAGAGTGGTCGACGCGGGCGGTGGGCGTGACCGCCGTCAACAGGTGCACTTACGCACAACCGCGCCGGGCCGCGAGACTCTGCTGCCAGACTTCGTACATCTGACGCCGACGACTACAGTTCGTCGGGAATGCCTTGTCCCGGCCGCGTCTGACGGTCGCTGGCGAGTCGCAAGTGTCATGAAACTGAACGCGAAAGAACCCCATCCAGAATGATCGGAATCGACATCCTCGAGTGGCCCGGGATGAACCAGGCGTTCCTCGTGTCGTTCTTCGGCACGATCCTGATGTGCCTGGCCATCGTCGCGTACGGCAAGCGTCGACCGGTCGACAAGAAGGCCACCTGGGGTGAGGTCATGCTCGGGTCGGCATACGTCTTCCTCGTGCTCTTCGTCGCCTTCGGCATCGTGCCCCACCAGTGGATCGACCACGCCGACAAGGACCTCGGCTGGTCGCGCGACAAGCTGCTCTTCGGCCCGGGCGGCATCTTGAAGCCCGAGTCGGCCGGCGGCTGGAACCCGATCACGCTCCAGTACGAGGCGGTCCGCGACACGATCGTCGTGCTGTTGCATCTCGTCTTCTTCGTGCTCCTCGGCTGGGTCGCCGTGTGGTGGCAAAAGCGCGGCGAGGTCAAGCCCAAGGAGCTCCCCACCTCCGCCTACGGCCGCCCGCTGGTCAAGAAGGCGTAGCTCGATGGCCCGCACCGACGCCAACCCCCCGATGATGCCCTACACCGACGAGTACACGTTGGTGGAGGTCGACGCCGACTACCTGACCAAGGCGGTCAAGCCGAAGCAGTTCATCCACATCGACCAGAGCGAGTGCATCGCCTGTGAGGGGTGTGTCGACATCTGCCCGTGGAAGTGCATCCACATGGTGTCGACGAACGCGGTCGTGGACGCCGACGGCACCGAGCAGCCGGGCACCGACCCGTCCGATGCGTTCATGTTCACGATCGACGACGACATCTGCACGCGCTGTGCGCTCTGTGTCGATCGCTGCCCCACCGGGGTCATCATCCTCGGCAAGGTCGGCACCGCCACGTCGGCGGGCAACTCGCACGTGCGGACCAACAACCACGGCTACGGCTATGGCATGAGGCTCTGACCATGACTATGACCACATCGACGACACGAGCGAAGCGAGCGCCAGCGAGCGAGCGCCCAGACGCGGCCTGCGTGGCCGGGGAACGCTGATAATGGCAAAGATCATCGACGACAAACCCCGCCCCACGATCAAGGACCGGGTGACCCAGACGGTCGACTCCGTGCAGGGCAGCCAGGCCTGGAGCTCGATCTTCCGACCTGGTTCGATCTTCCGCAAGGGCTACACCGACAGCCCGCGCAACCGCAGCTACGTGATCATGAACTCGGTGCTGTACCACCTGCACCCGGTCAAGGTGAAGCGCCACGCGGTCAAGGTGAGCTACACGCTGTGCCTCGGTGGCCTCAGCTTCTTCTTGTTCATCTTGTTGACCGTCACCGGCATCTTCTTGATGTTCTTCTACCGGCCCGAAGCCACGGCGGCCTGGAACGACATCCACAACCTGCAGACCTCGGTCACGTTCGGGCTCCTCGTACGCAACATGCATCGATGGGGCGCGCACCTGATGGTGCTGGCCGTGTTCTTGCACATGGCGCGCGTCTTCTACCACGGCGCCTACAAGCCGCCCCGCGAGTTCAACTGGGTGATCGGCGTGATCCTGCTCACCCTCACCCTGCTGCTGTCGTTCACCGGCTACCTGCTGCCGTGGGACCAGCTCGCGCTGTGGGCCGTCACCGTCGGCACGAACATGATGGGGTACACCCCGGTGTTCGGTCAGGAGGTCCGCTTCGTGCTGCTCGGCGGTGCCGAGATCGGCTCGGAGACGCTCTTGCGATGGTACGTGTTGCACGTGTTGTTCCTGCCGTTCGTCATCGTCATCTTCATGGCCATCCACTTCTGGCGTGTCCGCAAGGACGGCGGCATCTCCGGGCCGTTGTGATGGGAGCGACACCGTGACCGAGATCCCCGAACACCTCCTGAAGCGGGCGCAGGCTGCGCGCGACAAGGCTGCTGAAGCGCCGGCCGAGCCGGCGGCAACCGAATCGAGCGCTGCCGCGTCCGAGTCGCCGGCCGACTCGCGCATCCCCGAGCACCTGCTGCAACGCAGCAAGGCCGCCAAGGCTGCCAAAGCCGGTGGCGAAGCCGAATCCAGTGGCGGCGGTGCGGTCGCCGTCGCCGAGAAGGTCAGCGCGGCCGTCGCCACCGCACCGGCGGGCGGCGGCGTGCCGATCGGCGCCGGACCCGGCGGGCACACCCAGCGCCTGTTGACCGTCGTCAAGTCGGGCTCGATCCAAGACGTCAAGGCCACGCCTATCGACAAGGTCCACACGTGGCCGCACCTGCTCGCCGCCGAATTCGTCGCCGCGCTGGCGATGACGGCGTTCACGTTCATCTTCTCGATCTTCGTCCACGCCCCGCTGTTGCAGCTCGCCAACACGAACCAGACGCCGAACCCGTCGAAGGCCCCGTGGTACTTCCTCGGCCTGCAGGAGCTGTTGCTCTACTTCCACCCGATGGTGGCCGGTGTGACGCTCCCCGGCGTGGGCCTGATCGCGCTGATCCTCGCCCCGTTCCTCGATCGCAATCCCTCCAACAAACCCGAAGACCGCAAGTTCATGTACGGCTTGATGACGGTGCACATGATGTTCTGGTCCGTGCTCGTCCTCATCGGGTCGTTCTTCCGTGGTCCCGGCTTCAACTTCGTCCTGCCCTGGGTCGAAGGCCTCTTCTTCGAGTTGTGAGCGAAGGCGAAAGGAGATCATCACCATGACCACCGCAGCCATCATCGCCATCGCGGTCGGCGTCGTCGTCGTGCTCGGCGCGCTCGCCTTCTTCACGCTCGCCCGTCGCAGCGACGTGCGCGGCGCGGGCGCGCTGTCGGGCGAGACGATCCAGCGCGACAAGGTCGCCCGCGAACGTCAAGAGGTGCTCGTCGGCGCCGGTGCGCCGACCGCCGCCGACGTGGAGGCCGCTGGCACCGCGGCACGCAGCGACAGCACCGAGATCGTCCCCGCGGCGCCCGTCGAGGTCGAGCCGTGGACACCGCCGGACCCAGAGGCGCTCGCCGTCAGCCGGCGCCAGTTCTTCAACCGCGCGACGGTCACGCTCATGAGCGCCGGGCTCGGCGCGTTCGCCGCCGCCGCGTTCGTCGCCTTCTTGTGGCCGAGCGGCACCGGCGGCTTCGGCGGCCAGGTCAACATCGGCAAGCTCGACGTGATCAAGGAAGGCATCAAGGGGAACAACGGGTTCTTCTACGCCGCCGAGGCGCGCTCGTGGGTCACCGAGTACCCGTCGGAAGCGCTGCCGCTCGCCGAGACCGTGTACCCGGCGAACCTGCTCGAGACGATGCGCAACGGCATCATCGTGCTCAGCCAGAAGTGCCCGCACCTCGGCTGTCGCGTGCCCGAGTGCAAGACCAGCCAGTGGTTCGAGTGCCAGTGCCACGGATCGCAGTACAACCGCGTCGGCGAGAAGAAGGGTGGCCCCGCCCCGCGCGGCATGGACCACTTCCCGGCCACGGTGTCGGCCACCGGTGACGTCACCGTCAACACGGGCAACGTCGTGCCGGGCATGCCGATCGGCACCAACACCACCGGCCAGGAGGCCGAGGGTCCGCACTGCACGTCGGGTGGAGACCACTGATGCCAGGAATCGCCACGCCTGCGATCGTCGGACTGACCACGACCACCATCGGTGTCATCGGTCTCGTCGTCATCTGTGCGGGCTGGATCATCTACGGGATCTTCAACGTCGCCGGCGGACGGCGCGAGGTCGGCTCCGAGATCGAACTGGCGCCGAACCGCAAGCCGTACTACGACGACGAGACGCTGGAAGGCCCGCGCCTCGAGCGGGTCCAGCTCTGGGGCGTCATCTTGCTGGCGATCATCGTCGTCGCCCTGCCCGTGTACTGGGTGTTCGAGCCGAGCCGCCAGGCGGGTGCCGAAGAGGGCTGGGACAAGCGCTTCGCCAGCTGGGGCGCGTCGCTGTTCGCGCCGACCGACGAAGGCGGGTTCAACTGCGCCGGCTGCCACGGCGGCATGGATGCGGTCGGCGGTGTCGCTCCGTTCACCGTCACCGACCCGGTGACCCAGGAGGTCGTGGCCGTCAACTGGACCGCGCCGGCACTGAACACTGCGTTCTACCGCTTCGACGAAGACGAGATCCGCTTCATCCTCGAGTACGGCCGCCCGTTCTCGCCGATGTCGCCGTGGGGTCTCGTCGGCGGCGGGCCGATGAACAGCCAGCAGATCGACACGCTGATCGCCTACATCAAGAGCATCCAGATCCCCCGCGAGAACTGCGGCGAGGGGGAGACCGACGCGCGGGTCTGCGAGAGCGGTCACCTGCCCGCCGCCATCCAAGCCGACATCCAGGCGGCCGCGGAACGGGCCGTCGATTCGGGCGAAGCGGCCACGCTCGGCGAGGCGCTGTTCAACCTCGAGCTCGCCGGCGGTGCCTACAGCTGCGCCCGATGCCACACGCTCGGCTGGAGCTACGGCGAGCCCGGTGTGTCGGGCCAGGGTGCCTACGGCTGGAACCTGACCGGTGGTTCGGTCAACGCCCACTTCGCCAACGAGGACGCGCTCGTCGCGTTCATCGAGTCGGGCTCCGAGTTCGGCAAGCTGTACGGCCGCAACGGTCAGGGAAGCGGGCGCATGCCGGGCTTCGGCTCGATGCTCACCGACGACCAGCTGCAGGCCATCATCGACTACGTACGGAGCTTGTGATGTCGCTACTCGCCATCGGATGGGAGCCCGAGCTCCGCGGCATCCTCACCGTCATCATCGGTGTGGTCATCCTGTGCGGCAGCATCTACGGGATCATGGCCACGAACCTCGGCTACCGGCTGGCGTTCCTGCTCGTCGCCGCCTCCCTGATGGGGTGGATGACGATCATGGGTCTCGTGTGGATGATCTACGGCATCGGTCTGCGCGGCCCCGACCCATCGTGGGAACCGGTGCCCGCTGCCGGCGTGCTCGAAGGCGTCGCCGCACTCGATTCGGCGGGCGTGCTCGACCCGCCCGCGCAGGTGCCCGACGACGCGACACCGGTCGAGTCGTCCGCGATCGTCCGCGAGACGTTCATCGACCAGGGCTGGGTCGTGCTCGACCCGGCGTCGCCGGCATTCGGCCAGGCCCAGGCGGCGGCCGCCGAGCTCCTCGTCGAATCGGGTGCATTCGCCGACGGCCAGTTCACCATCGTCGAGATCTTCGACACCGGTGGCGACCGGTACCCGAAGATCAACGACTCGCTCGACTTCCTCGCCTTCTTCCACGAGCCGCACTTCGTGGTCGCCGAGGCGGCCGCGCTCGTTCCGGTGCGCACCGAGGATGGCCGGGCACCGGCCACACCGGTGATCGACGAGGACCGCCCGGCGACCTACGTCTACATGGTGCGCGATCTCGGCGCCCGGCGTCAGCCGGCGGCCGTGTTGATGATCGGCGGCGGGATCATCTTCCTCGCGCTGTGCTATCTGCTGCACCGCCGTGACGATCACCTGCGCGAGAACCTCGCCCAGCCGCTGCCCACCGCCGCAGTCGAAGCGACGGCATCGTCCACGTCGGACGAGGCGGAGACGGTCAAAGAGAACGAGGGCGTCGGCGTCTAGCGATGGGCCAGTACCTCCCGATCGTCGTGTTGTTGATCCTCGCCGTGATCTTCGGCGTGCTCAGCTTCGCCGCGTCGCGTCTGCTCGCGCCGCGCCGGCCGTCGGTCGCCAAGGAGGCCCCGTACGAGTGCGGCATCGTGCCGAGCCGAGAGCCGCCCGAACGCTTCCCCGTCAGCTTCTACGTCGTCGCGATGCTGTTCATCATGTTCGACATCGAGATCATCTTCGTGTACCCGTACGCCGTGAACCACTCGGCGCTCGGGGCGTACGGCTTCTGGGCCATCTTCGTGTTCTCGGTGGTGTTCTTCCTGACGTTCGTCTACGAGGTTGCCCGCGGCGGGCTCGACTGGGGTCCGATCCAGCGGTACCGCAGCCTCGCGGCCGAGGCGTCGATGGTGTCGCCCGAGCGCACGGCCGCGTCGACCGTGCGTCGCGTCGGTACCGAGGGTCGTCTGCCGGCGGCGGGCGACGAAGCAGCGTAACGACCAGCCGGAATTCAAGGAGTCACACATGGGCATCGTGAACGATGTGCTCGACGACGGACTCGGCGGGCTGTCGCACAACCTGATCACGGGCAAGCTGGAGTCGCTCGTCAACTGGGCCAGGGCGCGCTCGTCGTGGCCGGCGTCGTTCGGTCTCGCGTGTTGCGCGATCGAGATGATGGCCGCCGGCGGCGCCCACTACGACATCTCCCGCTTCGGCATGGAGGTGTTCCGCGCTTCGCCGCGCCAGGCCGACATCATGATCGTCGCCGGACGCGTCAGCCAGAAGATGGCACCCGTGCTGCGCCAGGTCTACGACCAGATGATGGAGCCCAAGTGGGTCATCTCGATGGGCGTGTGCGCCTCGTCGGGTGGCATGTTCAACAACTACGCGATCGTGCAGGGCGTCGACCAGGTCGTGCCTGTCGACGTGTACGCCCCGGGCTGCCCGCCGACGCCCGAGACGCTGATCCACGCGATCGAGACGCTCCACGGGCTGATCGAGACGAACCAGATCCTGCGCCGCCGCGACGAGAACGCAGCGAACGGTGGCGGCGCCAACGTGCACGTCGAGTTCATCGAACCGGGCGCCACGCCCGTCCTGCTCGGGGCCAAGACATGAGCGACCAGGCCGTGACGGAACAGGCCGTGACGGAACGAGCTGCGGACGACGTGCGCGTCGTGGGTCGCGACGACTACCTCTCCACGATCAGCGCGCTCGACGACGCCGGCTACACGATGTGCATCGACCTCACCGCGGTCGACTACCTCCTGCACCCCGCTCGCAAACTCCCCGTGTCGGCTGCCCCCACAGAGAGCGACGCCGACCCCGAGAGCATTGCTGTCGAACGCTTCGAGGTCGTGGTCAACCTGCTCGACATCCACCGTCGCCAGCGTGTGCGTGTGCGCGTGCAGGTGCCCGCAGACGATCCGACGCTGCCCACGCTGTTCAACCTGTACCCAGGCACCGAGGCGATGGAGCGCGAGGTGTACGACATGTTCGGCATCGTGTTCGACGGCCACCCCGATCTGACGCGCATCTTGATGCCCGAGGACTGGATCGGGCACCCGCTCCGCAAGGACTACGAGATCGGTCGCATCCCGGTGCAGTTCAAGGGGGCGAACACCTGATGAGCACCGAGACCGACTACTACGGGCTCGAAGTCGCGCGCACCGACGAAGGCGACCAGGAGCTGCGACCACGGAGCGAGCTCACGGCGCAGGAGCTGATGCGCGAGGTCGGTGCCGTGTTGCGGATGTCCGAGGCGGAGGCCGCCAAGCTCGGCGAGGCGCCGCTGGGGCCCGACGAGGATCAGACGATGATCATCAACATGGGTCCGCAGCACCCGTCGACCCACGGCGTGTTGCGGCTCATGCTCGAACTGCAAGGCGAGACCGTGCTGCGCTGCAAGCCGATCATCGGCTACCTGCACACCGGCATGGAGAAGACCGGCGAGCAGCTCACGTACGCCCAAGGCGGCACGAACGTCACGCGGATGGACTACCTGAGCCCGATCGCCAACGAGCTCGTGTTCGCCATGGCGACCGAGAAGCTCCTCGGCATCGACGGCGCCATCCCCGACCGAGCGGTGTGGATCCGCATGCTGCTCGCCGAGCTGAGCCGCATCGCCAGCCACCTGCTGTTCATGGCGACGAACGGCATGGACCTCGGTGCCGTGTCGATGATGATCTACGGCTGGCGCGAACGCGAAGAGGTCCTGCGCTTCTTCCAAGAGGTCACCGGCTTGCGGATGAACCACAACTTCGTGCGCGTCGGCGGCCTCGCCGCCGACCTGCCGGCCGGCTGGCGCGACGGCGTGCTGGGGATCCTCGACATGTTGCCCGAGCGCCTCGACGAGTACGACACGCTGCTCACGGGCCAGCCGCTGTGGCGCGAGCGGCTCCAGGGCGTTGGGGTCATCACCCCGAACGAGGCCGTCGCGCTCGGCGCGACCGGTCCGATCCTGCGCTCGACGGGCGTCGAGTGGGACCTGCGTCGCGACGAGCCGTACATGTTCTACGACCAGCTCGACTTCGACGTCGTCGTCGGCACGTACGGCGACGCCTACGACCGCTACGCGATCCGCCTCGCCGAGATCCGCGAGTCGATGCGCCTCGTCGCTCAGATCCTCGATCACATGCCCGCCGGCGACTACCGCATCCAGGACAAGAAGGTCACGCCGCCCCCGCGGGCGCGCATCGACGAGTCGATGGAGGCGTTGATCCACCACTTCAAGATCTTCACCGAGGGGTTCAAGGTGCCCGAGGGCGAGGCGTACGCCAGCGTCGAAGGTCCGCGTGGCGAGATCGGCTGCTACATCGTCAGCGATGGTTCTGCCAACCCGTACCGCATTCACATGCGCGAGCCGAGCTTCGTCAACATCCAGTGTCTGCCGCACATGATGCGCGGCGGCCTCGTCGCCGACGCGGTGGCGGTCATCTCCAGCGTCGACCCGGTCCTCGGCGGGGTGGACCGATGAGCCGGCTGAACGATCACAACGTGTTGGTGGCCAAGGACATCATCGCCCGCTACCCGAAGAAGAAGTCGGCGCTGATCCCGCTCGTGCACCTCAGCCAGGAGCAGAACGGTTACGTGACCGAAGATGCGATGCGCCACATCGCCGAACTGATCGACGTCACGCCCGCCGAGGTCTACGGCACGGCGAGCTTCTACGAGATGTTCCGGTTCGAACCGACGGGCAAGTACCTGATCAACATCTGCGGCACCATGTCGTGCGCGCTGCTGGGCGGCGCCGAGCTGATGCACCACGCCGAAGAGACGCTCGGCGTCAAGGCCGGCTCGACCACCGCCGACGGGCTGATCACCCTGCAGCACGCCGAGTGCCAAGCAGCATGCACCGAAGCACCGACGCTGCAGGTCAACTTCCGCCACCGCTACCGCGTCACCCACGAGCAGTTCGATCAGCTCGTCGACGACTTGCGCTCGGGTGCGCTCGACGACCAGATCCCGCCGCACGGCACACTCGCTCGCAACCGCCAGCAGATCCCCGTCGATCGCGCCGTCGGCGCCCGCGCCCCCTCCGACGTCAACGAGGCGCCCGCCTGGATCGAAGTGAGCCCCGGAGGTGTGCGGTGACGACGATCAGCCCCTACCCGTGGGCGCCGGGGTACTACCCGAGCGACCGGCCGACGATCGTCACGGGTCGGTTCCAGTACGAAGACGGCCACACGATGGAGCGGGCGCTCGCCACGGGCGCCTACGACGGGTTGCGCGCCGCACTCGCCAAGACCGCGAGCGAGGTCGCCGAGGAGGTCAAGAACTCGACGCTGCTCGGACGCGGTGGCGCCGGTTTCCCGGCGGGCACGAAGTGGGGGTTCACGCCCGCGGGCGTGTGGCCGCGCTACCTCGTGGTCAACGGCGACGAGTCGGAACCAGGCACCTACAAGGACCGCCTGCTGATGGAGTGCGATCCGCACCAACTGATCGAGGGCTGCCTGATCGCTTGCTACGCGGCCGGCCTGTCGCAGTGCTTCCTCTACGTGCGCGGGGAGATGCCGCTCGCCCACGAGCGCATCGCCAAGGCGCTCGACGACGCGTACGCCGCGGGGTACGTCGGCACGAACATCCTCGGCACCGACTTCGGCGTCGACATCGTGCTGCACACCGGCGCCGGCGCCTACGTCGTGGGCGAGGAGACGGCGCTGATCGAGTCGCTCGAAGGCGAGCGCGGCATGCCGCGGCTCAAGCCGCCGTTCTTCCCGGCGGCCGTCGGCCTGTACGGCCAGCCGACGATCGTCAACAACGTCGAGACGCTGTCGAACCTGCCGTTCATCGCCCGCGAAGGGGCTGCCGCCTACACGGCGATCGGTACGGCCACGTCGCCCGGCACGCGCATGATCGCCGTGTCCGGTCACGTCGAGCGTCCCGGTGTGTTCGAGGTGATCAACGGCTCGACGACGTTCCGCGATCTGATCTACGGCGACGACTTCGCCCAGGGCATCCGCGACGGCCGCGAACTGAAGGTGTTCGTCCCTGGTGGGGGCTCGGCGCCCTGGTTCCTTCCCGATCAGCTCGACATCCCGTTCGAGGGTCCCCAAGCGAGCGCTGCTGGGTCGATGCTCGGTTCCGGCGCGGTGATCGTGATGGACGAGACGACCGACGTCGCGGCCGCCGCGCTGACGCTCGTCAAGTTCTACGCCCACGAGTCGTGCGGCAAGTGCACGCCGTGCCGCGAAGGTGGCACGTGGCTGTACCGCATCGTGCAGCGCATCGTCGACGGTCACGGCACCGACGCCGACCTGGACACGATCCTCGAGGTCGGCGAGTCGATCTGCCCCGGTGACATGCCGCACGCGTCGAGCGAGCGGCTCGGTATCGAGGCGGTGCCGTTCCCCTACAAGATGACGACGATCTGCTTCGTCGGCCCGTCGGCGTACGTGCCGATCCACTCGGCGCTGACGCTGTTCCCCGAGGTCTTCCAAGCCCTCGTTCAACCGCGTGCCGAACGGCGCATGATCCCGGTCAGTGCAGGAGTCGGACAGTGACGACCGAGCAGCCCGATACCCCCGACATCGACGCCGGAGCCACCGACGAGGCGGCGCTCGAAGCTGCGCACGACGACGCGCCCGAGCTCGCCGACGCCGTCGACGAGGCGATGGCCGAACCCGAACCCGAACCAGAACCTGACCCGAACGCCGTGTCGATCTCGATCGACGGACGCGAGGTCACGGCACGCAAGGGCGAGATGGTGCTCTCAGCGGCGCTGCGCGAAGACGCGTTCGTCCCGCACTTCTGCTACCACCCGCGGATGGAGCCGGTCGGCATGTGCCGGCAGTGCTTCGTCGAAGTCGAAGGCCCGCGCGGCCCGATGATGGTCGTGTCGTGCATGACGCCGGTCGCCGACGGCCAGGTCGTGCGCACCGACACCGACCAGGTCAAGCGCGCCCAGGAGGGCGTGCTCGAACTGCTGCTCATCAACCACCCGCTCGATTGCCCCGTGTGCGACAAGGGCGGCGAGTGCCCGTTGCAGGACCAGGCGTACAGCCACGGCCCGGGCGAGAGCCGGTTCGTCGAGGAGAAGCGCCACCACGAAAAGCCGATCCCGATCAGCGACATCGTGCTGCTCGACCGCGAGCGCTGCATCCTGTGCGACCGCTGCACCCGCTTCGCCGACGAGGTCGCCGGCGACAAGCTGATCCACTTCATCAGCCGCGGCAACGACACGCAGGTGATGACGTTCCCCGACGAGCCGTTCGCCTCGCACTTCTCCGGCAACACCGTGCAGATCTGCCCGGTCGGCGCGCTGACCGCCAAGCCGTACCGCTTCAAGGCGCGCCCGTGGGACCTCACCGAGAGCGAGTCGACGTGCGGCACGTGCGCGATGGGCTGCCGAACCGCCATCCAGTCGAGCCGCGACGAGATCGTGCGCGTCCAGGGCGTCGATTCCGACGCGGTCAACTGGGGCTGGCTGTGCGACCGCGGACGGTTCAACTTCGAGGGCCTGAAGTCCGATCAGCGCCTCGACGCCCCGCTCGTGCGCAGCGACGACGGCCTCGTCGAAACCACGTGGAACGCGGCGCTGCGCGGTGCCGCCCGGCTCGTGACCGACGCGCTCGCCGCGGGGGGACCCGAGTCGATCGCGCTGCTCGGTGGTGCTCGCGGCTCGAACGAGGACGCGTACGCGTGGGCCCAGCTCGCCGATGCGATCGGCATCACCCACCGCGATCCGCAATTCGGTGACGGCCTGCCGCCGGCGGTGCTCGGCTTGCCGCGGGCCACGATCGCCGAGGCGACCTCGGCGTCCACGATCGTCCTGCTCGCCCCCGATGTGAAAGAGGAGATGGGCGTCCTCTACCTGCGCCTGCGCGATGCCGCCGAGCGGCGCAACGTGCGCATCATCGAGTTCGCGGCGATCGACTCGGGCCTCACCCGCAGCGCGTGGCGGTCGATCCGCCACGAACCCGGCGCTCAAGCCGAGGCCGTCGCCAAGGCCCTCGCCGACACCGAGATCGCCGCGCAGCTCGCCGCCGGGCCCGTCGTGGTGGTCGCCGGACGACCGAACCTCGCCGAGTCTCCCGACGCCACGCTGGCGGCGTTGGCCGCCGTGCTCGACGCGGCGCCCGACGCCACGGTGCTGCCCGCCCTGCGCCGCGGCAACGTCATCGGAGCGCTGTCGCTCGGGCTGGCGCCCGCCGACGACGATCACGACGCCATCGCCACGCTCACCGCAGCCGCCGAAGGCCGCATCGAACTGCTCGTGCTGCTCGGCGCCGACCCGCTGCAGAGCTGCCCTGATGCCGATCTCGCCCGGCGAGCCATCGCTGGTGCCCGCCGGATCATCTCGATCGACACGTTCCCGAACGAGTCGACGCAACACGCCGATGTGGTGCTCGCTGCGGCGGCGTACGGCGAGAAGGCCGGCACGACGACGAACATCGAAGGCCGCGTCAACACGCTCGCCCAGCAGGTGACCGCCCGCGGTACGTCGCGCCCCGACTGGATGATCGCCCTCGAGCTCGGGCTCCTGATCGGCGACGCATCATTCGGCGCCGACCATCCGCTGCGCGGCGTCTCGACCGTCGACGACATCACCAAGCTGATCGCCGCCTCTGTGCCGGCGTACGTGGGGATCACACCGGGGGCGCTCGCGGAGCATCCCGATGGCATCGTCGTCGCCAACACCGTCACACCGCTGCCGCCGCTGTCTTTCACTGCACCGGCCCGGAACAGCTATGACTATCGGCTCGTGGTGAGCCGCACGATGTACGACCGGGCCATCGGTACGGCGATGTCGCGCACGCTCGCCAACCTGGCCACGGCGGCGACCGTTCGCGTGCACCCGCACGACCTCGATGCGCTCGGCGTCACCGCCGGCGCCGAGGTGCGCGTGGTCAGCGCCAAGGCGTCGAGCATTCTGCCGGTCACGCCCGATCCCCGCGTGCCCCGCGGGGTCGCCTGGGCGCCGTTCGACCACCGGGGCGGCACGATCGAAGACATCATCGACCATCGCCTTGCCGTCACCGACGTACGCATCGAACGGGTGACCACCTGATGTTCGCGCTCGACCCGGTACTCGAACAGGGCATCTTGTGGACGCCGCTGCTGATCGTCGTGCTCAAGGTCGTCGTCATCTTCGTGCTCGGCCTCGTGTCGACGATGCTGATGATCTGGTACGAGCGCAAGGTCGTGTCGGGCATGCACAACCGCGTCGGACCCAACAAGGCCGGCCCCTGGGGCATCCTCCAGACGCTCGCCGACGGCATCAAGGCGTTCTTCAAAGAAGACCTGCTGCCGACTCGAGCCGACCGGATCGTGTTCCGCCTCGCCCCGTTCTTGTCGTTCGTGCCCGCGTTCTTGGTGTGGAGCGTCATCCCGCTCGGTGGCGACTTCGAGAACCGCGGCGGGTACGTCGAGTGGTTCGGCCACGTCACGCGCGTGCAGCTCGCCGACCCCCCGATCGGGATCCTGCTCGTGCTCGCCCTCTCGTCGATCGCCGTCTACGGCATCATGCTCGCCGGCTGGTCCAGCGGATCGAAGTACCCGCTGCTCGGCGCCGTGCGGGCGTCGGCACAGATGATCTCCTACGAGGCGGCGCTCGGGCTCAGCGTCGCCGCCGTGATCTTGTCGTCGGGCACGCTGTCGACGTCGGGGATCGTGTTCGCCCAGGACAGCCTCGCCGACTGGAACGTCATCTCGACCGGCATCGTGCCTTTCGTCGTGTTCGTGATCGCCGCCACCGCCGAGCTCAACCGTCCGCCGTTCGACCTCGTCGAAGCGGAACAAGAGCTCGTCGGCGGCTTCAACACCGAGTACTCGGGCATCCGCTTCGCGCTGTTCTTCCTGTCCGAGTTCATGAACGTCGTCACGATGTCGGCGGTCATGGTGACGCTGTTCCTCGGTGGTCCGCAGGGGTTGTTCAACATCCCGGGCATCCCCGGCGGCATCGAGGGCACGCTGTGGTTCTTCGTCAAGCTGATGGGCTTCTTGTACCTCTACGTCTGGCTCCGGGCGACGCTGCCGCGGCTGCGCTACGACAAGTTGATGGACTTCGGCTGGAAGCTCCTGATCCCGATCTCGCTCGGCTGGTTCTTGCTGCTCGCCGCGCTGCGTGAGTTCTCGCCCGAGGGCCGCGCCGGTGACAGCATCCGCGTGGTGCTGATCAGCCTCGTCGTCGCGGTCGTCGCCGTTGGGCTGTTCACCGGGGCGTTGCGGGTCAGTGCCCGCAACCGCGAACAGAACGCCGACCCGAGCAACCCGAACCAGAACGGAGTGACCGCCTGATGGGCTACCTCGAAGGATTCGGTGTCACGCTCCGCCAGCACCGCCTGTTCGGTGGCAAGCGCGTCACGACCGAGTACTCGGGCGGTCGGCGCGCCCGGAAGCGAAACGACGATGCCCGCGACGTCGAGCACGACGAGAAGCTGCCGCGCCCCGAACGGCTCCACGGCCGCCACGTGCTCAACCGGTACGAGGACGGCATGGAGAAGTGCATCGGGTGCGAGCTGTGCGCTGGTGTCTGCCCCGCCGATTGCATCTACGTGCGTGGCGCGGACAACGACCCGACGAACCCCACGTCGCCCGGCGAGCGGTTCGGATTCGTCTACGAGATCAACTACCTGCGCTGCATC
>CAZQCP010000041.1:0-21442 GCA_964592115.1 uncultured Ilumatobacteraceae bacterium | reverse complement strand
CCTGCTCGGCCAGCGAGTCGTCCAACGTGAACGTCGTGCGTGTCGTCGTCATGGTATCCAATGCTAGCAATCGGTGCTATCAGGAGTCGTCCGGCAATACTTCAGTTCATCCGTTCGCCCGACGATGAAGCACCATGAGCTCGCACGACACGCAAGCCGGCGGCGCCCTTCCACCGCCTACCGCAGCGAGTCCGACCGTTC
The DNA here is from genome assembly GCA_964592115.1 of uncultured Ilumatobacteraceae bacterium. GTDB lineage: Bacteria > Actinomycetota > Acidimicrobiia > Acidimicrobiales > Ilumatobacteraceae > Sva-07. Next base: position 21,241 of record CAZQCP010000041.1, on the reverse strand, counting down.
CGGCTCAGCCGGCGCTACCACCGATGCCGACCAGTCCGACGCCGACACCAATCCCGACACCGATCCTGCGACCGGCCACCGTCACCGTGACGTCCCAGGTCTCGTCAACGAAGTCGCCGGGTGCTGGCAGCGTCGTCTTGAACATCGTCTGGTTGGTGCTCTCGGGGTTCTGGCTCTTTCTCGCTTACCTGGTCGCTGGCGTTCTGCAGTGCATCACGATCATCGGCATTCCGTTCGGGATCCAGAGCTTCAAGCTCGCGGGCTTCGCGCTTTGGCCGTTCGGTCGCTCGGTCGTCGAGCGCCCCGGTTCGTCGACGTCGCTCAGTCTCGTCGGCAACGTCATTTGGGTCGTCCTGTCAGGCTTCTGGCTGGCGCTCGCGCACGCGCTGCTCGGGATCCTGCTGTGCATCACCGTGATCGGGATCCCGCTCGGACTCGGCAACTTCAAGCTGATTCCACTCGCTCTGATGCCGTTCGGCAAGGACATCGTCAAGAGCGCTTCGGTGACGACCACGGCGGTCGCCGCGTTCTAGCGATACCTGGTTGTGCGCGAAGTCGACTGATCGTGCGGGCCACCCGTCGCGTCCCGGCTCTCGACGCGGAGCGCCGTCCGCGCAAGAATGGACGCGCCGCACCGCGTGGTCATGCCGTCGACGAGCGTCAGACGGACGGGGACGACACCGTCGGCAGCGGCACCAACAGCGAAGGAGCACTGCCATGCCCCAGTTCATCATCGAGCGCAACGTCGAAGGTGCGAGCAGCCTGACCGCCGAGCAACTCGCCGGCATCTCGGCGAAGTCGTGCGAGGTCGTCGACGGCCTCGGCGTCCCGTACACGTGGATCACGAGCTATGTCGCGGGCGACAAGATCTACTGCGTCCACGAGACCGACGACGTCGAGACGATCTACGAGCACGCCCGCCAGGGCGGGTTCCCGGCCGACGTCGTGACGCCGATCGCCGCGGTGATCGGTCCCGAGACCGCATCCGCCTGATCCACGCCGAGATCGACGAACGCGTGAACGTGTTGCGTGTTCAACACGCAACACGTTCACGCATTCGGCCGGCCTGGTCGATGGCGCGCGGCCACGGCCATCCCACGCGGGTCGGCTGCTACCGTCCCGGTGGTGAGCGACGGTGCTGCTGGCGTGCCGGGTGATCACCTCGCCGACCAGTTCGGCGACATGAGCGCCCTCGACAAGATCGAGTGGATGATCGAGGCACACGGTTGGGCGCTCGAAGCCATCGCCCCCGACCTCGACAGCCTCACGCCGACACCTGGCTACGCATATTCGATCGGGCTTCCGGCCGCCGTCGAGTTCGCCGAGGTCGCGGTGTTCGGTCTGGCGCCGGTCGCGGCGAACGGATTGGTGTCGCTCGTCGTCGATGCTCGTCGCGGCGGGACGGAGATCCCGCTCGGCGTCGAGCTGGTCGGATTGCTCGATCACGACCTGCGGTGCGTGTTCGCCCCCATCGACCTCGACCGCTGGGGTGGCTACTTCGACACCGCCACCGCCTGGTACCGGGGCGGGCCATTCACCGCCGTGCAGCTGATGTACCCCGACCCGAACGGCTTCCTCCCGTATGAAGCGGGCTTCGATCAACGCATGTCGTTCGCCCAGCCCGTGATCGGTGCCGTCCCGCACTGAACCGAGCTGCACCAACGATCTGGGGCAGATGTTTCGCCCGAGTGCCACGTGTTCCGACCCGAATCGTGCACGACCTCGCGCGATGGGTGACTGGTACGCTCGGACGGGTGCGTGTGTGGCGCACGGTGCCCAGTCATGACGAACCTCGCCCCGCTTCCGGTCACCGGCGCCTGGATGCCCGGCGACGAACCCGGTCATCGGCAGTTCTTCACGTTCGCCACCGATCGACGCTTCGCGCTCGACAGCGGGGTGATGCTGTCCGACGTCGTCGTCGCCTACGAGACGTGGGGGCGTCTCGACGCCGACGGTGCGAACGCGGTGTTGCTGTGCCATGCCTGGACCGGCGACAGCCATGCCGCTGGTCCCGCGGGTCGCGGTCACCCGACGCCAGGATGGTGGGACGACATGGTCGGTCCGGGAAAGCCGATCGACACCGACACGTACTTCGTCGTGTGTGCGAACGTGCTCGGCGGCTGCCAGGGATCCACGGGACCGGCCTCGCCGCATCCGCTCGACGGCCGCCCGTACGGCTCTCGTTTCCCGGTCGTCACGATCCGCGACATGGTCCGCGCCCAGGCGCGCCTCGCCGATCACCTCGGCGTGACCCGTTGGCTCTCGGTCGTCGGCGGTTCGATGGGCGGCATGCAGGCCCTCGAGTGGGCGGTGATGTACCCGCACCGGGTGCGGTCGTTGGTCGCGGTGGCCACATGCATGCAGGCGACCGCGCAGCAGATCGCGTGGGGCGCGATCGGCCGCCGGGCGATCCGGCTCGACCCTCGCTGGCGTGACGGCGACTACTACGAGGCAGGCGCGGGAGACGGCCCGGGAGAAGGTCTCGAGATCGCCCGGATGATCGCCCAGGTGACGTTCCGCAGCGACAACGTGTTCACCGACCGCTTCGGTCGTGAGCTCGCCGACACGTCCGTCATCGGCGACTCGTTCGGGATGTGGCAACGCTTCGAGGTCGAGCGATACCTCGAGCACCACGGCCGCAAGCTGGCGCTCCGCTTCGACACCAACAGCTACCTCTCGATCGGCAAGGCGATGGATCTCCACGACATCGCCCGCGGTAGAGGATCATTGGCGTCCGCCGTGTCGCGCATTACCGCGCCGACGCTCTCCGTGGGCATCTGGAGCGACATGCTGTACCCGGCCTACCAGCAGCGTCAGATCCACGAGGCGATCGCCGCGTCGGGCCTGCCGAGCGACTATCTCGAGATCGATTCCCCCCACGGTCACGATGCGTTCTTGATCAATGGCGACCAGCTCGCCGATCCGCTGGAACGATTCCTGGGCGTCGCCGCCAAGTCGGATCGCTGAGTCGACGGCGGTGCGAGTGGCGATTGTGGGGCAGGCGACCGCGACCTGCCACAATCGGATCGCTGTGGAGCCACCCCTGTCCGAGCCGCTCGCCAGCAGGCGGCACCTCCCTTTGACATCGGCGGTCGTCGTCCCCGGCGTGCTCGCCGCCAACGATCCTGCGTCCACCCGGCTCGTGTACGCGATGGTGATCGGCCTGGCGCTCGTCGGGGTCGCGGCCATCGTGTTGGGCGTCTGGCTGATCCGCCGCACCCGTGTCGATCCGCCGGTGCTCGGGCCGCTCGAGCGCATGGGTGGCCGGCGTTGGAAGCGTCGTGATCTCGTGACGCAGCAACGGATGCTCGACGAGGTCCGTCCGCCGGGAGCGAGCCCACTGCACCGCCTACCCGATCCGCCCAAGCTGCTCGCCGAGTTCGACGAGCCTCGGCCGGTGACGTCGCTCAGCGACCTCGGACCGGGCCTCGCCGCAGCGGACGACACGGCTGACACCGCCGACCCCGAACCCGACCCCCACCCCGAACCCGAAATTGCGATCGAACCCGATGAGCCTGCTGACGCGCCAGATGGCGAGGAAGATGTCGAGGAGGATGTGGCGCCGGACGGGCCCGGGACCGCGATGAGCGAGCGGTCCGAGGGGTGAGCCGAGCTCATCGGTGGGGGAGCGCGGTAGGGTCGAGCGCGTGGCTACTTTCGATCCGAACGAGATGATCCACCGCTTCGCCGAGCGGGCCGAGGCGGTCAAGAAGCGCCCGATGCCGCCCGTCGAAGGCGAGGGTCGCCGTCACTTCATCGAGCAGTCGAAGGCCGACTTCCAGGACTTCGCGATGATCGCCGACGCGGCGGCCAGCCTCGACGACGGGGTGCTCACACTGCGCATCGACCTTCGTCCACCCGACCAGCGCTGACCTCGACCGCTGCCCGCAGAGGTTGTCCGCTCGGGCGGGACCACTGCTACATTGTGGATCCCACGCGGACGTGGCTCAGTTGGTAGAGCGCAACCTTGCCAAGGTTGAGGTCGCCGGTTCGATCCCGGTCGTCCGCTCCACGAAGCCCCTGGTCAGACACCTGACCAGGGGCTTTTGCATTTCTGGGTGCGCGCCGCTGCGTGGTAGCCGTGTGATCGGGCCGCGGTAGCGTCGCCGCCATGAGCGCACCCGTGCCCGGTTCGGCCGAGTGGCTCGACGCCGTCACCGAGGACGTGATCGATCCCGACGTCGCGGTGATCGACCCACATCACCATCTCTGGCCGGCGGGTGAGGGCATGGCATACGGGCTCGCCGATCTTGAAGCGGACCTCGGCAGCGGCCACCGGGTGCTCGACACGGTGTTCGTCGAGTGCGGGGCTGCGTACCACCGGGGTCCCGACCCGCTGGCACCCGTCGCGGAGACGGCGTTCGTCGCCGGTGAGGCGGCGCGGTCCGAACGGCAAGTGATGGGTGGCATCGTGGCGCACGCCGACCTACGTCGGCCCGAACTCGCCGGGATCCTCGATGCCCACGACGACGCGGGCGCCGGTCGCCTGCGCGGCATTCGTCACAGTGGGGCACACGCGCTGCATCCCGAGGTGTTGACGATCCCCGGGCGAGCGCCGATCGGCTTGTACGGCGACCCGGCGTTCGTCGCTGGTGTCCGCGCGCTCGGCGATCGCGGACTCACCTACGACACGTGGCACTACCACTACCAACTTCAAGAGTTCGCCGCGCTCGCCCGCAACACGCCCGAGACGCTGCTCGTGCTCGATCACTTCGGCACACCGCTCGGTGTCGGGCCCTACGCCAGCCAGCGCGAGCACATCTTCGAGCAGTGGAAGACCGACATCACCGAGGTCGCCCGCAGCGAGAACGTGGTCGCCAAGATCGGCGGCCTGGCGATGCCCGACAACGGGTTCGGGTGGGACGCCTCGCCGCAGCCGCCGACCTCCGACGACTTCCTCGCTGCCCAGTCGCGGTACTACCTGCACGCGATCGAGGCGTTCGGGCCGCAACGGTGCATGTTCGAGTCGAACTTTCCCGTCGACCGGCGTTCACTGTCGTACCGCACGCTGTGGAACGCGTTCAAGAAGCTCGCCGCACCGTTCAGTCCCGACGAACGCGACGCGATGCTGCGCGGCACCGCCGCGCGCGTCTACCGGCTCGACGTGTGACGCGCCCGCGGCGTCACGTGTCGGACGCGTCGGGCATCATCGCCGCCAGCACTTCGGCCGCGATCTGCGAGCGCGGCGGGAGGCCGGGGAACTCTTCGGGCGGTTCGGGGTTGCGCTGCTCACCGATCGAGTGGAAGCGCTCCATCGCGATCTCCAAGAAGTCGGGATGTGGGAACACCCAGAAGCGATCCCCGCGCACGGCGTCCACGACCAGATCGGCAACGGCGGCCGGCTGCATGCCTTCGTCGATCGCCCGCCGCACGTAGCTGCTCGTGACTTCCGCGGCAGCGGTCCGTTCCGGCACGTCGCCGAGCTCGGCGGGCCAGTTGCGATCCGAGTCCATGATCCCGGTGCGCACCCAGCCGGGACACAGGCAGCTGACGCCAACGGGCGCGCCCGCAGCCCGCAACGACGTGTACAGGCCCTCGGTCGCCGCCACCACGGCGTGCTTGCTCGCGTCGTACGGCGGCGAGAACCCGGGGTACAGGCCGGCGATCGAGGCGGTGTTCACGATGTGGCCGCCGCCCGACATCACGAGGTGCGGAAGGAAGGCCCGCACGCCGTGGATGACGCCCCAGAAGTTGACGCCCATCACCCACTCCCACGTCTCGATCGGACCGAGCCAGGGATCGCCTGCGCCGCTGACGCCGGCGTTGTTGCAGATCACGTGGACAGCACCGAAGTGCTCGATCGCGGCGGTTGCCAACGCCTGCACCTCGTCAGCCTTGCTCACGTCTGTCGGCACCGCGAGCGCCGCTCCACCGTGGCGCCCGACCTCGACCACTGCGCGCTCGAGGGCGTCTTCTTGCACGTCGGCGAGCACGACGGAGCAACCTGCACCGGCGAACGCGTTGGCCATCGCCAGCCCGATCCCGCTCCCCGCGCCGGTGACCACGGCGACCTTCGTGTCGTTGAGCTCCATGGTTCCCCCTCCGTCTCTCCCCCAGGGCCTGGTGCCCCCGGTCCACGTGGCGACCGTACAGCGCGTCGGGGGCCCGCTCGGTGCCGGACACGCGACCGAATGACTCCGCGGCGCGTGCCGTAGGCTCGTCGCCACCATGGGAAAGGACAGCTGATGACTGAGAACTCCGTTTTGACCCACCGCAACGTGGGTTTGCTCTCGGTCCAAGCGATCGAGGCCCCCGAGGTCGTCACGTCGGTCTGGATCGACGAGCAGCTGGCCGAGACCTACGAACGCACGGGACTCAAGCCGGGCACGCTGTCCGAGCTCGCCGGTATCGAGGAGCGCCGGTGGTGGCCGACGGACGTCACGTTCGACGAAGCCGCAGCCATGGCCGGCCGGGCAGCGATCGAAGCCTCGGGGATCGAACCGGCGCGCATCGGCATGATGATCTCTACTTCGGTCTGCAAGCACCACCTGGAACCGTCCGTCGCGTGCGCCGTCCACCATCGCCTCGGCCTCGCGCCGAGCTGTCTCAACTTCGACGTGGGCAACGCCTGCCTCGGGTTCATCAACGGGATGTCGATCGCCGCCGCGGCGATCGACGCGGGCCAGATCGACTACGCCTTGATCGTCGACGGCGAAGGCAGTCGCTACACCCAAGAGACCACGATCGCCCGGCTGCAAGCGCCCGACGCAACGGCCGCCGACGTGTTCGCCGAGTTCGCCTCGCTCACACTCGGCTCCGGCGCCGCGGCGGCAGTGCTCGGGCGACTCGACCAGCATCCCGACGCGCACCGCCTCGTCGGCGGCATCGCCCGCGCCGGAACCGCACATCACCAGCTGTGCGTCGGCGATCTCGATCGGATGACCACCGACACGCACGGGTTGCTCGTCGCCGGGCTCGACCTCGCCGAGGAGGCCTGGAAGCACTCAGGGCAGGCATTCGACTGGGAGCTCGGGATGGATCGCTACATCGTCCACCAGGTGAGCCAGGTGCACACCCGGTTGATCACCGAGCGCCTGGGCATCGATCCCCAGCGCGTCCCGCTCACGTTCCCGCATCTCGGCAACGTCGGTCCGGCCGCCATCCCGATCACGCTCGCGGGGGTCGCCCCGGAGATCACGCCGGGTGAACGCGTGCTGTGCATGGGTATCGGCTCGGGCCTGAACACGAGCTTCACCGAGATCGTCTGGTGACATCGGTGGCACCGCGGTCGAACGACGCAGCGGCTGCCGACCACACGGTGGTGTCCGGCCCCGGCCACATCCCCGACGTGCCCGACGACGCGACGTGGCGACGTTGGGGCATCGACCCGGCCTGGTCGAGGCGCATCTCGGTGCCGAGCCGGGCTGGCCGGACCCATGTGTGGCACGTCCTCGACACCGGTGACACCGCCGCCACCATCGAGTCACCCGTGGTCGTGTGCGTCCACGGCAATCCCACGTGGAGCTATCTGTGGCGCCCACTCCTGGCCGCGCTCAACGCGCGCCACCGCGTCATCGCGGTCGACCAGCTCGGCATGGGATACAGCGAACGCACCGTGCAGCGCCGATACGCGGAGCGGGTCGCTGACCTCACCGACATGATCGATGCGCTCGACATCGACCGTCCGATCGTGCTCGCCGGCCACGACTGGGGCGGGGCGGTCTCGATGGGATGGGCGGTGCAGACCCCCGAGCGGCTCGCTGGACTCGTGTTGTGCAACACGGGCATCACCGTGCCGGATCGACGTCAGGCGCCGGCACTGATCAGAGTCGCCGCGTCGGCACCACTCCTGGACGCGCTGTGCCGCGGGACGCCCGTGTTCCTCGAAGGCACGCTGCGGCTCTCGGGTCGCCGGCTGTCGCGCATCGACCGCGAGGCGTTCCGGGCGCCGTACCGCGCCGCTCCCGACCGGGCGGCGATCGCCGACTTCGTCGACGATGCACCGCTGTATCACGATCATCCGTCGGCGCCGGCGCTCGCCGAGGTCGCGGCGAAGCTGCACACCGTCGATGCACCCGTCCTGCTCACGTGGGGCGCCAAGGACCCGGTGTTCAACGACGACTTCGCCGCCGACCTGGCGGCTCGCTTTCCCCACGTCGTGCGCCATCGCCTCGCGGATGCTGGACACCTCTCCGTGGCCGAGGCCGACGTCGCCGGTGTGGTCGATCGCTGGCTCGACGAGATCGACGGCACCACCGCGCAGCCGCGACCGCTCGCGCCGCCGTCGGTGGCGACGTCGCTCTGGGCGGCGATCGACGAACGAGCCGGGGAGCGGACCGACGCCGTGGTCGATCTCGCCACTGGCGACTCACTGTCGTGGGCGTCGCTCGCGCGTCGGGTCAACGGCGTCGCTGGGCTGCTCCACGAGCGTGGCTTGCGACCCGGCGATCGCGTCGCCGTGCTGACGCCACCGGGTGTCGACTTGATCGCAGTCGTGTACGGCGTGTGGCGCGCCGGAGGCGTCACGGTGATCGCCGACCGAGGGTTGGGCCTGCGGGGCCTCGGTGCTGCCGTGCGCTCCGCTCGACCGCAGTGGGTGATCGGCCCGCGCCGTGCGCTTGTCGCGGCGCAGGCGCTGCGGTGGACACCGCGTGCGACCCATCTCGACGTGGCCGATCTGGTCGCCGCGGTCGGCAGCGGTGCCGATGTGCCGGTGCCCGCGGCCCACGACCCGGCGGCGGTGCTGTTCACGTCCGGTGCGACCGGCGCCGCCAAAGGCGTGCGGTACTTGCACCGGCAGCTGACCGCCCAGCGTGACGCGTTGGCAAGGGCCTATGCGATCGGCGGCGAGGATCGTCTGGTGGCTGCGTTCGCCCCGTTCGCGCTCTACGGGCCGGCGCTCGGCATCCCGACCGCCCTGCCGGACATCGATGTGACCAAGCCGTCGCAACTCACCGCGGCCGCACTCGACGCGGCGTGCGCGCGCATCGGCGCAACGCTCGCGTTCGCGTCCCCGACGGCGATCGCCAACGTGGTCGCCACAGCGTCGGTCGGGGAGAGCTCTCGGCGTGCCGTGGCCGCCTTGCGACTGGTGTTGTCGGCCGGTGCACCCGTGCCGTCCGAGCAGCTCGCGGCGATGTCGCGCCTGGTCCCACACGCCGAGCTGCACACGCCGTACGGCATGACCGAGGCGCTCCCCGTCGCCGACATCGACCTCGCCGGGATCCTCGCCGCCGAGGCCGACGAGCCGACCGGCGGGGTGTGCGTCGGGCTCCCGGTCGCTGGCGCCGAGGTGCGGATCACGGCCCTCGGGTCGAGCGACCTCACTGCGCTCGCACCGGGAGTGACGGGCGAGATCCTGGTGCGGGCGCCATGGGTGTCGGACGGGTACGACGGGTTGTGGGCGACCGAGCGCGCCGCGCGCCCGGGCGAGGGCTGGCACCGATCGGGTGACGTCGGGCATCTCGACGGGCGCGGGCGACTGTGGGTCGAGGGGCGGTCGGCACATGTCATCGACACCGTCGACGGTGCGGTCACGCCCGTGCCGGTCGAGCGTGCTGTCGAGCGAGCGCTGCCCGGCAGCAGGGTCGCCGCCGTCGGCGTCGGGCCGAGCGGGTGCCAGCAGGTGGTCGTGGTCGTGGAGGTGGACGATGCCCCGCGCGATGGGCTCGCCGCGCACGACGTCGCCGACCAGGTGCGACAAGCGGCACCGACCTCCGTCGCTGCGGTGCTGGCGAAAGCGTCGTTGCCGGTCGACATCCGTCACAACGCGAAGATCGACCGAACTGCACTCGCCGCGTGGGCGGGCACCGTGTTGGCCGGAGGTCGTGCGGCGTCCATCCGTCGCCCATGGCGTCGCTCGTGAGGGTGTTCGTCACAGGTACGTCGAGCCTGATCGGTGCCGGTGTCGTCGATTCGCTCGTCCGGCGCGGTGACGAGGTCGTGTGCTTCCAGCGGCGGGCCGCGGCGACGAACGCCGATCGGGCGGCGATCGTCGAGCGCCTCGGCGACGTTCGCGACGCGGCGGCGTTGGCTGACGCCGCCGCCGACTGTGAGGCCATCGTCCACGTCGCCGCCCGTGTCGGTGTCGTCGGGTCGTGGGAGGACTTCCGCTCCGTCAACGTCGACGGCACCCGAAACGTGATCGCCGCCGCACAGGCCCACGGGATCACTCGGATCGTGCACGTGTCGTCGCCGTCGGTCGCCCACGGCGGTGAACCGATCGTCGGTGCGGGCGCCGATGTGCCACACACCGGACGTTCTCACGGCTGGTACGCGGAGTCGAAGGCGCTCGCCGAGATCGAGGCGCTCGCCGCCGCTGACCGTGAGATGGGCGTCGTCGCGGTCCGCCCACACCTCGTGTGGGGACCGGGGGATACGCAGCTCGTCGGGCGCATCGTCGACCGCGCTCGTGGCGGCCGTCTCGCCCTCATCGGCGGGGGGACGGCGCTCGTCGACACGACCTACATCGACAACGCGGTGTCGGCGCTCGTCGCATCGCTCGACGCGGTCGCTCCCGGTGCCCGGTGCTCGGGGCGGGCGTACGTCATCGCCAACGGTGAGCCGCGCACGATCCGCGAGCTGGTGTCCGGGATCTGCGGAGCTGCCGGAGTTCCGTTCGCGCCGCGCTCGGTGCCGCGACGCGTCGGACTCGTCGCTGGCGCGGCAGTCGAACGGGTGTGGCCGGTCGTGAAGGGCGCGCAGGAGCCACCGCTGACCCGCTTCCTCGCCGAGCAGCTGTCGACGGCGCACTGGTTCGACCCGCGACCCGCCCGCGATGACCTGGGCTGGGAACCGACCGTCACGATCGACGACGGACTGCGTCGCCTCGCCGCCTGGTACGCGCGCTGAGCCGCGGCACCGCGACTTCGGGGGTCGCCCCGCTATCCTCGGCGCTCGGTCCCCGGATCTGGCGACGTGGCCGAGTGGTTTAGGCAACGGCCTGCAAAGCCGTGTACTCGGGTTCGATTCCCGACGTCGCCTCCAGTTCGCCGCGCCGATTCTCGTGAGCGGCGATGAGCCAACCGCCGCGACGTGGGGGCGGTTCGCTCATCGAGCGGGCGATGAGCGGCGGCGGAGGGCGAACACGACGGCTGCCACCGCGAGGAGTGCGCCGCCGCCGATGAGAGCCGGGGCCACGACGGACGAACCACCAGCGCCGGCATCGGGCGAGCTGTCGTCGGCTTCGGGCGAGGGGGCCAGTTCGCTCGCCATCGCATCCGCGTCGGAAGGCGCTGGCTCGGTCGTGGTGGGAGTGGGCGGCCCGGCACGCTCGGCGAGCACGCCGCGGATGGCTGTGTACGCCGGCTTCGGCTGATCGTCGGCATCGAACCAGAGCGCACCGTCGTACACGCCTCCGGTCTCAGCCGGAAGCGGGGAGTAGCGGTCGCTGATCCCCCAGGTGACGAACGTGTCGCAGCTCGGCGCGTCGAGGCACGCGGTCAGCGCGGCGCGGTACGTGTCGGCTTGGTACTCGAGCATCTCGGCGGTCGCCGTCTCGGTCGCCGGCAGGGGGACGTCGAACTCGGTCACGGCCCACTCCAGACCGAGATCGTCGACCCAGGCGTGGAACTGGGCGAAGTCCATCGGCTCGGCGGAGAACAGTCGCGCCTCGAACCCGACCCCGTCGATCGGCGTGCCCTGGGCCTGCAGCGTCTGCACGAGGGCTGACACACCGACACACTTCGCCACGAGATCGCACGTCGATCGGGAGGCATCGGCTCCGGGCACGATCGGCTGCCCGGCCAGTGCCGCGTCGCGAACGATCGACGCGTCGTCGAAGAAGTCGCCGTAGAACAACGTTGCGTCGGCATCGGCGGCCCGGGCGGCATCGAAGGCGATGTCCAGCCACGCGTCGCCGAGCACGGAATGCAGGACCGATTCACGCGCGGTGCCGTCGGCCTGCACGGCCCGCGCGGCAACATCCCAATCGGTGATCACACCTGGGTTGCGCTCGTGGAAGTGGGCGATCACCGTGGTGACGTGCTCGGTCAGCACGCCGGTCAACGTCGCCGCATCCCAGGTGCCGTCGGTGATCCAGGCCGGAAGTCGATCGGGTGCGATCAGGTCGTGACCGCGGACCGCCAGATCGTGTTCGACGGCGAAGTCGACGATCGCTTCGGCGGCAGCGAAGTCGAAGGTTCCCTGCGTCGGCTGGGTGACGGCGAACGACAGCTCCGCGCGAGTCGAGATCGTGTTGGCGTTGGCGGCGACCAGCGCGTCGTAGTGGTCGTCGCCGAGCGAATCGCCGTCGACAGCGATGCCGAACGACATGTCCAGCGAGTCGGCGAGCTCGCGCACGGAGCGGTCGTCGGTCGCCTGGGCGGCGGCCCCGACGGCGGCGGGGAGGCCGACCGCGGCCACGAGCACAGTCGTGGCGATGACCCGGAACGGCGAAAACATCGGCAAGGCACGGTATCCCGAGCACTGGTGTCGACACTGGGATCTCTGCAGTCCCACCGGACGCTTACGTCCAAGAACCGGCTGCGCCGGTGCGACGCGGCCGGATAGCCTGCAGCAAGCACATGACGACGAGCATCCCCACCACGACGACGATCGTCGTCCCCGGCACCCATGTCATGACGGCGATGCTCGGGCCGCGCGATCGATATCTGCGCCAGGTCGAGCAGGCATTCCCTGCGGTACAGATCACGGTGCGTGGCAACGAGGTGCGCATCTCCGGCGACGACGGTGCCGTGGTGGCGTCGGTCGGCGAGCTGTTCGAGGAGCTGTCGACGTTGCTGCAGGCCGGCCAGCAACTCGACGAACCGACGCTCGAACGGATCTTGGCGATGGTCGGCGCCAGCGAGCGGCCGAGCGAGATCCTCACCCATCAGGTGCTGCGCGGCGCCAAGGGCCGCCAGGTGAAGCCGAAGACCGCGGGTCAGAAGCGCTACGTCGACACGATCGCCCAGAACGTCATCACGTTCGGGCTCGGTCCCGCCGGTACCGGCAAATCGTGGTTGGCGGTGGCGATGGCGGTGCGGGCACTCCAGGCCAAAGAGGTGCAGCGGATCATCCTCACCCGCCCGGCGGTCGAGGCTGGGGAGCGGCTCGGCTTCCTCCCCGGCGACCTGATGGCGAAGATCGACCCGTACCTGCGTCCGCTCTACGACGCGCTGTACGACATGCTCGATGCCGACGCGGTGCAGCGACTGCTCGAACGCCAGGTCGTCGAGGTCGCCCCGCTGGCGTTCATGCGCGGCCGCACGCTCAACGGCAGCTTCATCATCCTCGACGAGGCGCAGAACGCGACCCCCGAACAGATGAAGATGTTCCTCACCCGCATCGGGTTCGGATCGCGGGTGGTCGTCACCGGCGACACGACCCAGGTCGACGTGCCGTACGGCAAGAGTGGGCTCGCCGGCCTGGAGCGCACGCTCACCGGCATCGACGGGTTGGCGTTCGTGCACCTCTCGGGTGCCGACGTCGTGCGCCACCGCATCGTTGCCGACATCGTCGCCGCCTACGACCGGCAGGTGAACGCCGGCGACGGCGGCTCCGCCACGTCGTGAGCGATGCCCCGTCGGTCGTGGCCGCCGACGAGCGGGGCGATGCCGAGCGCGCCGAACTGGCGGTCGACCTCGCCCGCTGGGAGGCACTCGCGTTGGCGGTCCTCGCCGATGAGGGCGTCACCGGTGAATTGACGTTGACGTTCGTCGACGCCGGCGAGATCGCCGAGCTCAATGCCGAGCACATGGGAAAGACCGGCCCGACCGACGTGTTGTCGTTCCCCCTCGACGACGACGATGACCCGATGCCGGGCGTGCCGGCGCTGCTCGGCGACGTCGTGGTCAGCGCCGCTGTTGCCGCCGCCCAGTGTGCAGATCATGCGGGCACGCTCGACGACGAGCTGGCGCTGCTGATCGTGCACGGCATCTTGCACGTGCGCGGACATGATCACGCGGAGCCTACGGAGACGGCAGTGATGCGGTCCCGGGAACTGGCGCTCCTCGAACGGCATCACTGGCACGGCCCGGCCCCGGCCGGCTTCCGTCAAGCGCACGAGTGATGATGGCGCGTCGCACTACCGTACGAGCGTGAACTGGCAGGCGGGGCCCCCGGTGCGGCCGCCCGACGTACCGCAGTCGCCGCCACCGATGCCGGTGGCCGGCTGGTATCCGGATCCTGGCCAACCTGTCACGTGGCGGTACTGGGACGGGGTGCACTGGACCGACCATGTGGCGCCGATGCTCGTTCGAGCGCCGCGCGATCCGTACTCGTTCGGAGCGTGGTTCGAAGAGACAACAGCGCTGGTCAAGGCCACGTTGCGGCGCGTCGGCGTGGTCGTGCTCATCGCCCACCTCGTGGCGTACGCCGCGGTGACGGCGATCGCGGCCGCCATGCTGTCCAGACGTACCGGTGACCGACTCGAGGCTCTGGTGGACCAGCTCGAGTCGATGTTCGAGCAAGCGGACGACATCACCGATGCCCAGTGGGAGCGCGCCGGCGACCTGTTCGGAGACGTCATCGGCTCGATCGTCTTGATCGTCTCGATCGCGGTGTTGATCGTCGGGATCGTCACACTCTGGACGACCGCCTTGGCCGCCCGCGCTGCGTGGGAAGCGGTGGATGACCAAGAAGGCGATGGTCGCCGCTCGGTGGTGCACCCGCCGTCGCTCGCCGCGTCAGCCACGGCGCGGTTCCCGGTGATGCTGGCGAGCGCGCTCGTGCTCGGCGCGATCGGGATCGCGTCGCTCACGGTGCCGCTCGTTCCGCTCCTCGTGGCCATCGCGGCCGACTCGGGGACCGCCGCGATCGGCATCACCGGCACACTCGGGATCGTCGCCGTGGTCGTGCTCACGTGCTGGGTCGCCGGGCGCCTGTCGCTGTCGCTGGCACTCGCCGCCCGCGGCGGCCACGGCTTGGGGATCACCAGCAGTTGGCGGCTCACGGAGGGTCACTACTGGCCCGTCGTCGGCCGGCTCTTGATCGCTGGGCTGTTCGCCAGCGTCGTCGCGTTGCCGTTCGGGTTCACGAACGGAGCGACGTTCCTGTTCGGCACGTGGGTCGGGGTTGCCGTCTTCTTGACGGGCCAAGCACTCACGAGCGCGGCGTCGGTGCTGCTCGTGGCCCCGGCGCAGGTGATGACGATCGAGCACCTGGAGGCGCAACGAGCGGCGAACCCCACGTCGCCGATCCATGCCGGTTAGCGTCGGCGACCATGGAGATCACGCTGGAGGGCAAGGTCGCCCTCGTCTCGGGGGCATCGAAGGGCATCGGCAAGGCGATCGCGGCGACGCTGGCATCGTCGGGTGCCAAGGTCATGATCAACAGCCGCAAGGCGGACCAGTTGGAAGCGGCACGCGCCGAGATGGACGGCGAGGTCGAGATCTTCGCCGCCAACGCCGGTGACGCCGACGCCGGCGAACGCGCGGTGGCGGCCACGATCGAGCGATTCGGTCGGCTGGACATCCTCGTCAACAACGCGGCCACCAACCCGTACTACGGGCGCACGCTCGACGTCGACAAGCCGCGCTACGACAAGACGTTCCAGGTCAACCTCGAAGCGCCGCTGCTGTGGTGCAAGGCGGCGTGGGACCAGGCGTTCGAGGACGAGCCCGGTGTGATCGTCAACATCGCCTCCGTCGGCGGCTTGCGGACCGACGGTGGTGGGCTCGGGATCTACAACCTCACGAAGGCGGCGCTGATCCACATGACCCGTCAGCTCGCCTCCGAGCTCGGCCCGACGCGGGTCGTCGGGATCGCCCCCGGACTCGTGGCGACGGACTTCGCCGCCTATCTCGTCGACAACTTCGGCGAGGCGCTGGCCAAGCGGGTCCCGCTGCAGCGGCTCGGCACGCCGCAGGACATCGCCAACCTTGCCGTGTTCCTGGCCAGCGACAAGGCGAGCTGGATCACCGGCGAGACCTACGTCATCGACGGCGGTTCAGGCGTCGCTGTCGGATAAGCAACGGTTGGGGACGGGCCCCAGCCGTTGCTTCTTTTCCACAGGCCCCACACGCACGCACGTCAACTGCCCCGGCGGAGCTTGCCGAGCGCAGTCCGCGGGAGCGCGTCGACGATCACCAACCGCTTCGGCGCCATGAACGCCGGATGGTTCGACTTGACGTGGTCGCGCAGCGCGCCGAGCGTCGGCGGCGCACCGCTCGGAACGATCACCGCCTCCGCAACCTGCCCCCACTCCGGATCGTCGACGCCGCGCACCATCACGTCGGCAACGGCGGGGTGATCGCTGAGTGCTGCCTCGACCGCCTCGGGCCAGATGTTCTCACCGCCCGAGATGATCAGGTCGCCGCGGCGGCCGTCCACGTGCAGCCGCCCATCGTCGAGCCAACGCCCGAGGTCACCGGTCGCCAGCCAGCCGTCGGCGTCGATCGGCGTACTGCCGTCGCGATAGCCGCGGGTGAGCATCGGGCCGCGGAGGCGGATCTCGCCATCGTCGGCGATCGTGACCTCGACGCCGTCGAGCGGCACGCCGTCGTACACCACCCCGCTGCTCGTCTCGGTCATGCCGTAGGTCGTCACGGCGTTCGGAGGACGGTCGGCGGGCGGCCGGCTCCCGCCGAGGACGATCGCGCGGAAGCGAGTTGCATCGATCCGGGCCAGCGCCGTGGCCACGAGCGAGACCAACGTGGCGCCAGCAGATTCGACGGCGCTCGGATCGAAGCCAGGCAGCACCGTCAACCGGGTACCGGCGTAGAGGGCGCGGGTGACCACGGAGAGCCCACCCACGTGCGCCAACGGGAGACATGCCAGCCAGTGGTCGTCGCAGGTCACGGCGAGCCGTGCGCTCGTCGCCGCCGCCGACGCGCCAACGGCGTCGTGGGTCAGCACCACTCCCTTCGGTGCGCCGGTCGAGCCGCTCGTGGCCACGACCAGTGCATCGCCGCGCTCCACGGGTTCGCCGACGCGCATCGCCGTGCACACGGCCTGCTTGGCCGCCGCGGGGAGTCGCTGGTCGACGGGGAAGGCCGCATCGCCCGCGTCCCAGATGCGCCGCAGCTCGTCGACGAAGGCCGGACCGCCCGGCAGGTCGAGCGCAACGAGTTGCGGGCGTCGGGGCACGGGCTCCATCATGGCCGACAGATGAAGGCCCTCACATGAACCGCTGGATCATCGGAGCTCGCCCCCGCACGCTTCCCGCAGCGGTGGTGCCGGTCGCCGTCGGAGCGGCCGCGGCGGTCGGCGCCTCGCACGGCGACGGCATCGTTTGGTGGCGTGTGGTGCTGGCGCTGGTCGTGTCCCTGGCGCTCCAGGTGGGCGTCAACTACGCCAACGACTACAGCGACGGCGTGCGCGGAACCGACGATGTCCGCGTCGGACCCGTCCGCCTCGTTGCCGGCGGGCTGGCTGCACCGTCGTCGGTCAAGCGGGCGGCGCTGGTGGCATTCGGGGTCGCCGCGGCGGCCGGGCTGGCGATCGCGCTGTCGACGACGCTGTGGCTGCTCGCCGTGGGCGCCGCGGCGATTGCCGCCGGGTGGTTCTACACGGGCGGCCCGCGCCCGTACGGCTACATCGGCCTCGGCGAGCTGTTCGTGTTCGTGTTCTTCGGACTGGTGGCGACCGCCGGCACCACGTACGCGGCGATCGAGCGGGTGACCGGCTTGGCGGTGCTGATGGGATGCGCAGCCGGCGCCCTTGCGTGCGCACTGTTGGTGGTGAACAACCTGCGCGACATCCCGACCGATCGGGTGGCAGGTAAGCGCACGCTGGCTGTGCGGCTCGGTGACCGCCGCACGCGATGGCTGTACGTGGCACTGCTCGAGGCGACGTTCGTCCTCACGCTCGTCGCCGCGTTCGACCGACCCCCGGTGCTGGTCGGCCTCGTCGCGATCCCGCTGACCATCGCCCCGATCCGAGCGGTGCTCGGCGGCGCGGACGGACCGGCGCTGATCCCGGTCCTCGGCGCCACCGGACGCTTGCAGCTCGTGTGGGGTGCCGCCGTTGCGGTCGGCCTCGCACTCGGCGGCTGAGTCGCCGCGGTTCAGCTGTCAGCGTGCCGCGCGAGGTACCAGCGGGCGATGGCGTCGGCGGTCGCCACCGGCGCTTCGAGGTGGACGCTGTGGCCCGCTCCGGGGATGACCTGGAGGGTTGCGTCGGGCAGCCCGGCGACGAGGCGCTCGCCGAGAAGGGTGAACTTCGTGTCGTCTGCGCCGACGAGCACGAGCACCGGCACAGCGATCTCGCCGAGGCGTTCCCACAGCGGTGTCTGCGTGCCGGTACCGGTGGCGCGCAGGCTCGCGGCGAGACCGGCGGCGGTGTTGCGGAGGCGATCGGCGCGCCCGGCCGATTCGTCGTCGAGGCCGGCGAACAGCGCGTTGGTGAGCCACTCGTCGATGAAGACGTCGGCGCCGACATCTTCGATGTGATCGGCGAGCGCCTCGTCGGCCGTTCGTCGGGCGGCTCGCTCGCGGGGGTCGTCGATCCCTGCGGTCGCCCCGATCAGTACGAGCGACTCGACACGATCGGGGTGAGCGAGTGCCGCGTGGATCGCGACGCGGCCGCCCATCGAATAGCCGACGTACGTCGCAGTGCCGCCGTCGTCGACGAGCGCGGTGGCGCTGGCCCACAGGTCGCTGCCGGCAGGAGCCGCCGAGTCGCCGTGACCTGGCAGATCGACCGCCAGCGTGTCGAGCAGGGGAAGACGTTCGGTCAGGAGGCGTTCGACGCGGCCCCACGAGCGCGCCGTCTGCGTGAACCCGTGGGCGAGGACCATCCGCCTCGGCCGAGGGGTGGCGTCGTGGCGCATCAACCGTCGGCGGTGCCGGCGACGGTCTGGTCGGCCATCTTGCGCAGCACCTGGGCGAACGTCTCGGGCTCTTGGGCACCCGGGATCGCCCATCGACCGTTGATCACGTAGGTCGGCACGGCAGTGATGCCTTCGTCGTGGGCGGCGCGGAGGTCGGCGGTCACCTCGGCGACGCCACGGTCGGACTCCAAGAACTCGATGATCTGGTCGTGGTCGAAGCCCAGCTCGGTCGCGCAGTCGGCGAGTGTTGCGGGGTCGCCGACGTCGAGGCCGTCGATGAAGTACGCCTTGAGCAGCCGCTCCTTCATGGCGTCTTGGGCGACAGGGGAGTCGGGTTGCGCGGCGAGCCAGATCAGTCGATGGGCGAGCAGTGTGTTGGCCCGCAGCGCCCGATCCATGCGGAAGTCGAGCCCAACACTCGCCGCGGTGTCACTGACGTTGGCGATGATCGAATCGGCGCGTTCCGGCCCGCCGAACTTCTTGGCGTACGCCTCGCGCACCGGCGTCGTGGTGCCGATCGGGGCCGTCGGGTCGAGTTGGTAGGCGTGGTACGAGACGTCGAAGTCGACCTCGACTCCGTCGGCGGCGAGGTGGGTGCGCACCTCGTCGAGGCCGGTGGCGAATCGTCGCTTACCGATGTAGCACCACGGGCAGATCACGTCGGACCAGATGTCGACGGTGACGGTCGGGCGGGTGTCCTCGCTCATGCCCCGACCCTACCCCTGACGACTTCTCGGGGGTTCTGGTGTCGGAATCCGGCACCGACCGCCCTGAGAACGGTCACGTGTCCCGCCCCCGGCCACTGGTCCGGCAGGCGCCGTGGCGACGTATCGTTCCGACCCGATGGATCCCCGGCCACAGGACGTGCAGGCGACCTACTGCGCGACGCTCGTCGACGAGTGGATCCGCCGCGGCGCCCGCCATGCGGTCGTCGCGCCCGGGTCGCGATCGACGCCGATGGCGTTGGCGCTCGCCGATCGTCACGAGCTCGCGCTGCACGTCGTCCACGACGAGCGCGTCGCAGGTTTCGTTGCGCTGGGTCTCGGACTCGATGGTGTGCCGGCGCTGCTGCTGTGCACGAGTGGGACGGCCGCGGCGAACTTCCTCCCTGCCGTCGTGGAGGCCGGACTGTCCGATGTGCCGATGCTCGTGCTCACCGCCGACCGCCCGGAAGAACTGCGCGGCGTCGGTGCGCCGCAGACCATCGACCAGATCGAGCTCTACGGGCGCCATGTGCGTTGGTTCCACGATCCGGGCGTGCCGGACGCGGCTGGCAGCAGGGGGTGGCGGCCGCTGGCGGGGGAGGCGTGGCTGCAGGCGACCGCAGGGCCGGTCCAGCTGAACCTGCCGTTCCGCGAGCCGCTGGTCGGGACCGCGGGGGAGTTGCCGAACGACGCGCCTGCGGACGCGGCTCCCGTGCAGGCGATGGACGCTCCCCTTGAGGGAGGATCACTTCCAGCGGCGGTCGTCGCCGCGCTCGGTACGGCGCGCGGCGTCGTGCTCGCCGGCGGCCGGAGCGGGGTGGAGCCGGAGATGGTCGTCGAGCTCCAACGGCGGACCGGCTGGCCGGTGATCGCTGACCCGGTCTCCGGGATGCGCCACCTCGACGGTGCCGTCGTGTACGCCGACGCGCTCGTGCGTCACCCGCCGTTCGTCGCCGCGCACCGGCCCGACGTGATCGTGCGCGTCGGACGGCCGGCCGCGTCGAAGGTGCTCGCCCAGTGGTCCGCCGCCTGCGGCGTTCCCGTTGTCCAAGTGGGCGGCCCTGGCGTGATCGATCCCGACCGCAACGTCGTCACGGTGTGCGACATCGACGACCTGCTGGTCGCCCGTGCCGAGTTGGGCGACCAAGATCCGGCGTGGATGGCGTCGTGGCTCGACGCCGACCAGCGTGCCGCGGCGGCGATCGTCAGCACGCTCGATGGCTTCTCCGATCCCACCGAGCCTGCTATCGCGCGGACGGTCGCCGACCACCTACCCGACGACGCTGAACTCGTCGTCGCCTCGTCGATGCCCGTCCGCGACCTCGAGTGGTTCGGCGGTCGCTCCGCCCGTGCCCACGCCAACCGGGGAGCCAACGGCATCGACGGCACGCTGTCGACGGCTCTCGGGCGAGCCCTCACCGGGAGAACGACCTACGTGCTCATCGGCGATCTTGCCTTCGTGCACGATGCCAACGCCCTCGTCGCGCTCACCGCCCGCGAGGCGGACCTGCGCATCGTCGTCGTCGACAACGACGGTGGTGGCATCTTCTCGTTCCTGCCGCAGGCCACGACGCTCGCCCACAATCGCTTCGAGCAACTGTTCGGAACGCCGCTCGGGGTCGACGTCGTCGGCCTGGCCACCGGGTTCGGCGTGCCCACCCGCCGGATCGGGTCGCTGGGCGACCTCGTGGCGCAACTCGCCGAGCCTGGCCCGTGGGTGGCGGTCGTGCGCAGCGACCGGGCACGCAACGTCGCCGTCCATGACTCCCTCCAGGCGGCGGTCGCAGCGGCACTCGCCCTGCCGGCTTGATCGAGGATCATCGCGCGAATATTCGGTTTGTGGCTTGACAGGCGAACGTGTACGCGATAGCGTCTCGTCATGGAC
>CAZQCP010000040.1:16596-21517 GCA_964592115.1 uncultured Ilumatobacteraceae bacterium | reverse complement strand
CCAACCTGCCGGGCGCAGTGGAGCCGCCCGCTGTGGTGTCGCCATGCAGCAATGGGCCCGCCTCGCCGGCGACGGCCGATCTGCGGACGCCCGTGCCCGACGCGGTCGAGCGGCGAACGTCCGTGCTCGACGCGGCGTCGCTTGCACCCGCGGGGGCTACGTCGAGACGGCCCTCCTTGGCCATCGCCGCCAGGCGCATGCGGTCGATCGCCGGGTCACCGAATGGCACGAACCCGTCTGGTAGCGACGGTGGCGTACGCGCCGCGACCGCGGCGGGGGGCGTGTACCCGACGCCGCTGCGCTGGATCACCTGATCGGTCCAGGTCGGCCGCGCCGACGATTCCGGCTGGCGACGGATCGGGACCGACGGGCGGTGCCGGGCCGGTCGGCCGCGCCCGCTTCCACGAGCGGCAGGCGAGCTCGGTGGCTCGCGGTGAGTCGATCGGGCGGGTTGGTCGGTCGGTCCCGTGGCGGGCCCTCGCACCGGCGGGCGAGTGTCACCCGCCGGCCCTGAGCCGAGCGGCGCCGGCACGCCGTCGTCGCCTCGGGCGTGATGGAGTTGCATCGCCCGCCACCCCTCGATCGACGGGCGCAGCGCGGTGCTGTTGAGATCCGCGTAGCTCACGGTCGGCCGGATCGCCCGCGAACGACCGATCGCGAGTCCGAACCCGACGCTCGCCCGGCCGACCGCGCCGACGACGCCGGCTGCTGACCAGTGCTGCGCGAGGACGGTCTGACGCCGAGCCCGGTGCACCATCCCGCGCCCGAGCGCGGGCTGATCGGACGAAGCCGGCGCGACGGCAGCCTCAGTGCTCACTGGCCCGGAATCCATGGTGGGCGATCTCGAGTTGTTCGGTCGGCACCTCACCCGACGACGCGGCGAACGTCGGACCCGACCAGCGGACGGGGAACACCTCGATGAAGTCCCATGACGTGACCCGCTTGCCGGTGCGGTCGAGCAGCGTGATCGCCGCTGATGTGCGGGTGACCTTGTTGCCGTTGGCACTGAACGACTCGCCCGACGACTCGTTGAGCCACTGCAGCAGGTTGTTCGTCTTCGTCGCGCCGCGCTTGAGCGTGATGTTCGGCCACGTCATGCGTCCGGGCAGCTTGTGGACGAAGCTGTTCTGCCCGCCCTCGGAGATGCTCTCGGTCTCGATCGACACCTCGAGCCCACTGACCTCCATGAAGTTGCCGATCTCGATGCCGTCGACCTCGAACAGGAAGGTCGCGGTGCTGGCGTCGTTGAGCAGATGATCAGACATTGGTCAGCGCCTCCCACGCCCGCTGGTTCATGTCGGCGACGAGCTCGATCAAGCGCGCCCGATCGGTGTGTTCGAGGTCGAGGAGGTCGCCGAGGTCCCAGTGGAGGTGGTACGCGAGATACGCGATCTCCCCCCAGAGTGAGTCCTCCGGATAGAGCTTCACGACGCCCTCGTTACGACGCTGACCGCGTGGCGACCTCTTCGACGCGGGCGCGCCGACCGCGCGACACCGGCGGGTCCTCGACGGGCCCGTCGGAGGCGTCGTTGCTCGCCACCTCACCGAGATCGTCATCGCCAGGGTCGGCGGGGGTGTCATCGGAGTCATCGTCGCCGAGATCATCGTCACCGAGCACGCTCTCCTGGAGCGCGGCGACATCGGACTGATCACCGAAGTTGATGATCCCGTAGAGGTCTTGAAGGAACGCGAGGTCGGCGGCGAAGAGGCCCTCGACCTCTGCGACACCGACCTCGGGAAGCGTTCCGAGTGATGTGATGACCCGCGCCAGCACGAGGATCGTGAGGTACGGGTCGTCCGGACCGTCGATGGTCTTGTCGCGCAGCGGTTCGATCTCATCGCGCGCCGTGGCGAGGCGGATCGTGCCGCGACGGTGTAACACACCGTCGGGACCGACGTACCCCTTCGGGAGCGTGAACTCGAACTCCGTACGCAACGCGGCCATCGTCAGGCCCAGACGAGCAGTTCGTGGCGCAGCGTCAGTTCCTCGACCATCGCCTCGCCGCTCCCGGCGTTCAGGTCCGACACCGACAGCTTCGACGGGAAGCACTGCTCGAGGTTGAACCGGGCGAGCTCGTCGAACTCACGCGTGTACAGCACGATCGAAGCCGCCAGGCGTTCGACCTTCGCACCCGCGTCGACGGTCTGGTCGAACCAGTCGTTGAGCGTCCGATCCTTCGTGTAGCCGCGCTTGAGCACGACCTCGGCGAACGTGCGCTCCGGTCCGGGCTGCTTGGTCGTGATCCGCTTTCCTGCGGTGGTCATCTGCGTCTGCTCGATGACCTGGATCTCCGAGGACAACCCGCTGCACGCGGTGAAGAACCCCAACAACTTGTCACCGAGCTCGAACCCGAAGTAGCCGCCCTGTGCTGGACTTGCGTCTCCAGGCATGTCACTTCACCCTTTCCAGGTACTCGATCTGCATCTCGATCTCTTCGGTGATGGGATCGTCGGAGCTGGCGTCGAGATCGGACACGCTCCACTTCGACGGCCACGCCTTGCCGACGCTCCAGCGGTCCATCTCGGTGCCATCGAGCGCGAACAGCACGATCGAACCATCCGAATAGCTCTGCTTGCCCTGGGCCATCTCCTGGTGCCAGAGCCAGAACTTCTTGTCACCGGTGAACTGGCGTTTCAGCGTGATCGTGGCGTACTTCACCGTGCCCGGCACGTACCTGGTCACCGTTTGCTGGTTGGCGTTCACGTACTTGACCGGCACTTCTTCGATGTCCATCGACAAGCCGGACACCTCGGTGAAGAGCTCCGTTCCCACGGGCTTGAACTCGACCGTGAAGAGTGAGGAGATCAGCGCGGCCTGATCATTGCTACTGGGGACCACCGTCGTCATGGTCTGCTCCTTTCAAACATCTGGATCATCGGTCCGTCAGCTCTCGTCCTTGATCTGGGCGACGCGGAAGATCACGAACTCGGCAGGCTTCACCGGCGCGATGCCGATCTCGACGACGACCTTGCCCTGGTCGATCGAGTCGGGCGGGTTCGTCTCCTCGTCGCACTTGACGTAGAACGCCTGCTCGGCGGTGGCGCCGAACAGCGCCCCGTCACGCCACAGGCCTCGCAGGAACGAGCCGACCGTGCGCTTGAGGCCCTCCCACAACTTCTTGTCGTTCGGCTCGAACACGGCGTAGCTCGTGCCGTTCATGATCGAGGTCTCGATCATGTTGAACAGGCGCCGGACGTTGATGTAGGTCCAGTCGGTGTTCGACGACAGCGTGCGGGCGCCCCACACGCGGATGCCTTGCGTGCCGAACGGACGGATGCAGTTGATGCCGATCGGGTTCAACAGGCCCTGCTCGGCCTTGGTGATGTTCGTCTCGACGTTGAGCGCACCGCGCACGACCTCGTTGGCGGGCGCCTTCCACACGCCGCGCGTGTCGTCGGTGCGGGCCCAGATGCCGGCGAGGTGACCCGACGGCGGGACGACGATCTCCGTGTCGCCATTCGTGGCGGCCGGGTTCGACACCTCGATCCATGGGTAGTACAGCGCGGCGAACGCCGAGTCGTACATCGCCGTGTCGCTGCGCCACTCCTTGATCTGCTGAGGTGACATGCCCGGGGGCGCATCGAGGACGGCCATGCGGTTGGCCTGACCTTCACAGTGGTTGATCAGCGCCAACTGCACCGACTTCCACATCCCGAGGTCGATCGAACCGTCTTCCTTCGTCGCCGCGGTGATCAGGTCAGGCACCATCACCATCGTGACGTCCTCGGCGAGCGTGAGCCCGCCGATGCCGGTGCGTGCGGTCTCGGAACCGGCGAAGGCACGGCCGGGTACCTCGACTGGCGTCGGTTGCGCCGGCTCGATGGCGAAGCTGCCGGTCGGCAGCGTCTGCAGGTCGGCGGCGAGCTGATCGATGTCGACCTTGGTCTCCACCTTGACCTTCGTCGACGTGCCGTTGATCGCGCCGGAGATGCCGCCGAGCGTGACCCCGCTGAAGGTCTCGGGCTCGTCTTTGCCCTCCGTGATCGTGACCTCGTACGTCGGCGGCGCATCGTCGCCCGCGTCGTCGGCGGCCGGTTCGGGGTTCACCGAGACCGTGACCGGAGCGTTCGGCTCGACGGTCGTGAACTCGACCGCAGGACCGAGGGCGCGGTCACCGGTGGTGAGCGCCAGCTGGCCGGACTCGCTCGCCGGTGCGGTGTGCGGGATGCGGACGATGTACGCCAACGAGCCGCCGTTGTTGAAGTAGCCGTACACGGAGTGCGGCAGCATCGCCCCCGGGGTGAAGCCGCCGTACATCTGCTCGAACTGGGTCCAGTTCGTGACGAGCCGCGGCTTGAGACCGTCGGGATCCGACGGGTCGTCCGTCGGGGCCTTGGCGGTGAAGCCGACGAACGCGGCGACTGCGGTGGCGCCCGCGGAGAGGGTCGCGCTCGACGACGGAACCTCTTCCACGTAGACGCCAGGGGTCAAGTAAGACGGCACTTTCGAACCTCCCGATCCATACGTTTGAAAGTGACGAGGCCTCGGCCGGCGAGGCTCGCCAACGGACCTCCACACCCGGAAGTGAGGGCGGTTCCCGCCCAGCTCACCCGATCCTTCAACCCGTGTTTCGCAACGTAGCACGTCGCGCGAAGCCGAGCGGTCACGCTGCGCGCGAATTTTCTCGAACTCCCGCGGGCGTCGTGAATCCGTCAGTTGGTGCGGTCGGCCGGGCTGTCGCGCCTGGTCACGGGACCGTCTCGGTCATCGCCGTGGGGACCGAGACGGAGATCACGCCGCCGTAGGTGCACATGCACTTCGATGTCGAGTTGAGTGCCGGCACGTTCTTCACGAGCACGGTCGGCGAGCCCGGCGCCCAGGGAGCAGCGATCACGGGCGTACACGGACCTGGCGTCAACACCCCGAGCGCAGCCGACGTGAGGGCCGCGGTCGCCGGGTTGGCGAGCGACAGGCACGTGC
>CAZQCP010000040.1:0-16496 GCA_964592115.1 uncultured Ilumatobacteraceae bacterium | reverse complement strand
CTGATCGGTGACACCGCCCCGGCGGAAGATCTCCCGCTCGGCGTCGAGTACGTCGACGCACCGGACGACATCGGCAACGTCCCACCCGCCACCACCGACCTCGTGATCGTGACCGGTGCCGACCGCATGCGTCGCCGCCAAGCTGGCGCCGCGTCGGCCCCAGGCGGGCGGTACATCTGCGCGACCGCCCCGACGAGCGACGCCGAGTGGGCGACCCTCGTGCGCGAGGCCACGATCACCGGGCGTGGGCTGATGGTCGAGGTCGACGACACGCTCGACGCCCCGCTGCGACGCTGGCTGGAACGGGCGACCCACCTCGTGTGGGTCGTGCTGGCCCGCAGCGCTCCACCGATCGAACAACTCCCGGCGCGTCCGTGGACCGAGGTCCACGCCACCACGACCGAGCCGACCGACGTGGAGTGGGACGCGGTGTTCGGGCCTTCCGTGGAACGAACGCACCGACTCACGTTCGACCAGATGCATCGGGTGCAGCGCGTGCGCGACGCCGTCGGCGGCGATGTCGACGCGGCGGTGCGCCGGTTGGCGAGCGGCCCCCTCGAGCACCTCACGCGGCGCATCACGCCGACCCGCGGCTGGGACGACATCGTGGTCAGCCCCGAACGGCTGGCGCTCCTCCAGTCGATCGTCGACCGGTACCAGCACGGCCACACGGTCTACGACTCATGGGGGTTCACGGCCACGCCGTCACGCGGGCTCGTGGCGTTGTTCTCGGGTCCGTCGGGGACCGGCAAGACGCTGGCGTCGGAGATCATCGCCGGCGCGCTCGGGCTCGACGTGTTCAAGCTCGACCTGTCGTCGGTCGTCAGCAAGTACATCGGCGAGACGGAGAAGAACCTCGAACAGATCTTCGATGCCGCCAGCGCCGGCAACATGGTGTTGTTCTTCGACGAGGCCGACTCGCTCTTCGGCAAGCGATCAGAAGTGAAAGACGCCCGGGACCGCTACGCCAACATCGAGGTGTCGTACCTGCTGCAGCGGCTCGAGGCCTACGACGGGCTCGTGGTGATGGCGACGAACTTCGAGAAGAACGTCGACGAGGCGTTCTTGCGCCGCATTCACGTCCGTGTCGAGTTCGCCATGCCCGGTGTCGAGGAGCGCACGCGCATCTGGCAGTACAACCTCCCGGCGAGCGCGCCCGTCGATGGGGTCGACGTCGGCTGGCTGGCTGAACACTTCGAACTGTCCGGCGCAGGCATCCGCAACGCGGCGATACAAGCGGCGTTCGCGGCGGCCGCATCCGGCACCGACGTGACCATGGAGACCGCCGTCCGCGGCGTCGCCGCCGAGTTCCGCAAGGCCGGCCGCCTGCTCAAGTCCGCCGACTTCGGTGAGTACTTCAGCGTCGTCGACTGACGATCGACATGTCGGGTCCGCGGAGACGAGGATGGCGTGGCATGCCTCCCCGTGGACGGCGCGACGCCGAGAAGGGAGAAACGAACGTCGGGACCCGTCCCCGACGTTCGTTACCAGCTCGTGGCGATGTACTGCGTCTCGCAGAACTCGTAGATGCCCTCCGAGGCGCCCTCGCGGCCGAGGCCGGACTGCTTCATCCCACCGAAGGGTGCAGCCGGATCGGACACGGCACCGCGGTTGAGACCGACCATCCCCGCCTGGATGCGCTCGCTGACGGCGAGGCCGCGGCGTAGGTCGGCCGTGTACACGTAGGCGGTGAGACCCATCTCGGTGTCGTTGGCGATGTCGACCATGGTGTCGGTGTCGTCGAACGTGATGATCGGCGCGACGGGACCGAAGATCTCGTGGCGGGTGATCTCCTGATCGGGCGCCACGCCGCCGAGCACGGTCGGGCGGTAGAAGTGCCCCGGACCGTCGATCACCCCACCGCCCGTGGCGATGGTGGCTCCGCCGTCGGCGGCGACGTTCACGAGCTCGTCGATCGAGGCGACCGCCTTGGCGTTGATCATCGGACCGCACGCGACGCCGTCATCGAGGCCGTTGCCGACGCGCACGCCCGACATCGCCGCGGCGAACTTCTCCGTGAACTCAGCGGCGACGGCGTCGTGGACGAGGAAGCGGTTGGCGGCCGTGCACGTCTCGGCGGAATGGCGCATCTTGGCGACCATCGCGCCGTCGACCGCGGCGTCGACATCGGCGTCGTCGAACACGATGAACGGCGCGTTGCCGCCGAGCTCCATCACCGACTTGAGCACACGGTCGGCAGCCCGCTTCAAGAGCACGATGCCGACCTCGGTCGAGCCGGTGAACGACACCATGCGCGTGGCGCGGTGATCGACTGCAGCGTCGAACCAGGCGCCAGACGACAGCGTCGGCACGATGTTGACCACGCCCGCCGGAACGCCCGCGTCGTGGAGGAGCTCGCCGATGCGCAGCGCGGTCAGCGGCGTCTCGCGCGGCGGCTTGATGACCGCCGCGTTGCCCGCCGCGAGCGCCGGGGCGAGCTTGCGGGTGATCATCGCCGCCGGGAAGTTCCACGGGGTGACGATGACGACGACGCCGACCGGCGGATGGTGCACGACGATGCGATTGGCGCCCGCCGGGGCGACGCCCAAGCTGCCGTGGATCCGCACCGCCTCCTCGGCGTTCCACCGGAAGAACTCGGCGGCGTAGGCGACCTCGCCGCGGGCGTCGGTGAGCGGCTTGCCGTGCTCGATCGTGATCAGGTTGGCGAGCTCGTCGGTGTGGGCAACGAGCAACTCCCACGCCCGCCGCAGGATCTCGCCGCGCTCGCGCGGGGCGGTTGCCGCCCATCGTGGTTGGGCGTCAGCTGCGGCAGCGCATGCCGTCGTGGCGTCAGCGGGTGTCCCCGCGGCGACCGACGCGATGACGTCCTCCGTCGCCGGGTTCTCGACGTCGAACCGCTCACCTCCGGCGCCGTCGACCCATTCACCGCCGATCAGGAGCTGTGTCTGCATGGGGGCCATCATGCCCCATGGCTCGCCGGCCGATCGCCGAGGTCACACGGGAGCGCAGGCACCGACCGGTTCGTCGTAGCGGGGATCGGTCGTCCACGGACCGCCCGCCCACAGCGACGGCTCGACCGGCGTGAGCCCGACGAACCTCGATGCCAGCGTGTCGGCGAGCCAGACACCGAACTGGGCCGCGCCTGCCGGGCACACGTGGACGCGGTCGCGCTTGCGTTCCGGCGCGCCGTCGCCGTTGGCGTCGAGCGTCACCGGCGTGGTCCACACGGCGCTCGCATCGAGGAGCAGCACGCGGCCATCGACGGCGGCGAGCTCGTCGACGACCGCGGCGAGGCGATCGAGCTCGACGTTGCGCGCGTCGTCGCCGACGGGCGGCGCAGTGACGACGATCACCCGTTCCGCGCCGGCGGCCTCGACGTCGTCGAGCAATGCGACGAGTCCGGCCCGGTAGTCGTCCGAACCGGCCGCGACGTCCCAGGCCGAGATCAGCATGATCACGGTGTCGGCCGGCCGCTTGGTCAGCTTGCCCGTCAGATGGCCCGCGAGTTGACGAGCGCCGTCGGCGGTGACGTAGAGCCCCGGGAAGGCGCCCGTCTCGTCGATGTCGATGCCGGCCTCCCGAAGCGCCGCTTCCACACCGAGCGCCATGTCGAAGGCAACCGAGTCACCCGCCCACAGCACCGTCGAGATCGTCTCGACCGGCGCACGTACGGTCGTGCTCGGGGCGAGCGGTCCCGTCACGGGCGCAACGGTGGTGCCCGGAGCTACGTCGGCCCGGTCGGCAGCCTCGTCCGCCCGCGACGCGACCGTCGCCTCCGGTACGTCGGTTGCATCCGGCGCGACGATCGCCGGGGCGCGGCTGTCGGGATCGTCCGGCGCCATGTGGCTCGGGGCATCGCCGACGCCGGGTGCCGCGGGATCGTTGCCGCCCGCGACACCGGCCGCGGTGATCGTGGTCGGATCGAACTGAGCGATCTCGGTCTTCGGCTCGGGGAGTGCGAACAAGAACGCGAGGAGCCCAGCCACGGCGGCGACGAGAGCGATCGCGCCCAGGCGCCCGCGAGCCCAGGCGGCGCGATATCGAATCGGGTTCTCGACCAACCGGAGCGAGACAGCTGCAGCCGCGAACGAGAGCGCGAGGCGCAACGCGAGGAGCACCACCCCATCGAGTGGGACGCGGTCGGGCGACACGACGACGTAGATCGGCCAGTGCCAGAGGTACAGCCCGTACGACAGCGTCCCGATCCACGCCAGCGGACGCCATCCGAGCACTCGTGGTGCGGTCAGCGTCGGCCCGGTGGTGTCGCCGGTGGGCACGCTGGCGACGAGCACCACGAGCAGCGCGCACGCGACAGAGTGGGCGAGCAGTCCGCCGCGATAGAGCGACTCGCTGCTGGCACCATCGATCGCGAACCACGAGGCGAGGATGAGGACGCCAAGCGTTCCGGCCACCAGATCGAACCGCACGCCGAGCGCGGAGACGAGCCGCCCGACCGCCTGCCGCACGGGAGTGGAGGCGCACAGGGCGCCGACGAGGAGCGACGACGCCCGCGTGTCGGTCCCCATGTACACCCGGGTCGGATCGCCGCCCGAATAGAGCGCGAGCATCGTCACGAACGACGCGACGATCCCGAGCGCACACACGATGGCGAGCGTTCGTTGCGGCCGGGCGCTCCACCTCCACACGGCCAGCACGACCAACGGCCACAACACGTAGAACTGCTCCTCGATCGCGAGGCTCCACAGGTGGTCGAACATCGACGGTTGGGCGAACGAGGCCCAGTAGCCGACGGACTCGGCGATCAGGTGCCAGTTGGCGAGGTAGACGACCGCCCACGGCCCGTCGCGCTTGACGCCGTCGAGGTCCGCCGCGCTGCCGAACCACCACGACCACAGCGCGACGATCGCGATCATCGCGAACACGGCAGGGAGTAGACGCCGGAACCGTCGTCCCCAGAACGCCATCAACTCGATGCCGCGGCCCTCGGCATCGATGCGCTCGGCATCGCGTACGAGCAGCGAGGTGATCAAGAATCCGGACAGTGCGAAGAACAGGTCGACGCCGAGAAAGCCGCCTTCCAGGTAGCCGCCGTGGAACAAGAGCACGGCGATCACCGCGCATGCCCGCAGCCCGTCGAGCGCCGGCAGATGCTGCCAGGTGGCGCGGACGGACTCGATCCGCTCCGGAACCGCCGTCGTCACGCGGCGAGCGTACCAACGCAGCCGCGCTCGCCGCCCACGCCCGATCTCGGTAGACGCCGTCCCGTCCTCCGGGAACGATGCGACCGAGATCGACCGGCGCGGCCTACAGCACGCGTATGTCGGGATTCACGGCGCGTGGGGCGCGCCGCGGCGGTGGCGACCCCGCGGCGTACAGCAACCGCACCACGCGTCGGCGATGACCCGACCACGGAGCGAGATGACCGCACATCACGTCGTCTCCACCGTCGTCGGCGCGCAGCCGCCGGGCGTCGCCGGTGAACGCGTAGTTGACCATCGTCGGCAAGCCGTAGTCGCGCAACACGACCACGTCGGGATCGCCGTGGCTGACACCGACGACCGACGTCGCCGTCCAGGGACCGAGCCCCCGCAGTGCCGTCAACCGGCGCAGCGCGTGACCGACATCCATCGTCGCCGCCTCCTCGAGCCGTCCCGCTCGCCGAGCGGCGTTGACGATCGTGTCGGCACGGTGCCGTTCGACGTTGACGCGGTGGAAGTCGATGTAGGACAGGCGCGCCACGACGTCGGCGCTCGGCGGAAGTCGGAGCCCGCACGGTCCCGGCGCGGGCGTTCCCCAGCGATGCACGATGCGCGCCCAGCTGCGGGTCGCCTCCTCGGTCGTGACGCGCTGGCCGAGCACCGTCAACAACAGCTCCTGCCAGATCACGCCGCCCGCGGTCATGCGAATCCCGGGATGGCGTCGGTACCACTCGGCCACGAGCGGGTGATGACCAGGATCGAAACCCGTCGGATCGTCGTGGAGTCCGAGCCAGTGCGGTGCGCGATCGAGCAGCCAGTCGGCGCCGCTCCCCCATGCCTCGGCCGCCACCCGGCCGGCGCGGTCCCACGAGATGCGCATCGTGCCGGCACCCGCCGGGGTGAGCACCGCTTTGGCGAACCAGTGCGGACCCCACCGGTGCGTCGGGTCGCGGCCGTACACGCCGAGCGGCTTGAGCGTCGCTCGAACGTCGATCCCGGGTGCAGCCAGCTCGCGCCCGTGACCGAGGTCGACCGCAGCGAC
The DNA here is from genome assembly GCA_964592115.1 of uncultured Ilumatobacteraceae bacterium. Lineage (GTDB taxonomy): Bacteria > Actinomycetota > Acidimicrobiia > Acidimicrobiales > Ilumatobacteraceae > Sva-07. The sequence goes on along the minus strand of CAZQCP010000040.1, from coordinate 10,334 downwards.
GGTCACACGCCGAGCAACGTGCGCCACTGTGCCGGGTACGCCGCGGCGACTTGGGCGGGCGTCATGCGCAGCGTCGATTCCGGCGGAAGGTCCGCTACGGCACGGGCCTCGGCGTAATGGTGGTTCGTGTGGCGCAGCCCCTCGAACATCGTGCGCCGCAGCTCGACCAGCTCGACGGGCGGGTCGGCGTCGTAGAAGCCCCAGATGGTGAACGCGATGTCGAGGTCGTGCACGACGGGCGCCCGGGAGAACATCGAGGCGCGACGGTTGGCGATGCCGATGCAGCCCCGGATCGCGTCGTCGACGCTCTCGTCGTCGGCGAGGATCAGCTTCGGCTGCAGGGCGCTGGCGATGCGCAACGTGAACCCCTGGTCCGGCCCGGGATCGCCGAGGCCGCGACCGACGGGTTGGAACCCCTCGATCTCGCCGGGGCGATCGGGGAGCCACCGGTCCGGCACGAAGTCCGGGGATTCGTAGGACCGGACGTGCACAGCGGCAGGGACCGGCGTGAACTTCGGGACAGCCATCGCTGCAGTTCTACCAGTAACGAACGATTGCATCCGGGGTCAGACACCAAATGCAACAGCCACGAATACGTGGCGCCGGTCTCCACCGTGTGCGGCGTTGCATTTGGTGTCTGACCCCGGATGCAATCTGTCTGACCCCGACGTTCGTTACAGCAAGCCGTAGACGAGGCTGTCCTCGAGCGCCCGCCACGAGGCCTCGATGATGTTCGGGCTGACGCCGATCGTCGTCCAGTCACGCTCACCATCCGTCGCCGACAGCAACACCCGCGTCGTCGAGCCGGTGGCGCTCGAACCATCGAGGATCCGCACCTTGAAGTCGGTGAGGTGGATCGCGGCGAGCTCGGGCAGCATCGTGCCCACGGCCTCACGCAGGGCCGTGTCGATGGCGTTGACGGGGCCGTTGCCCTCGGCCACCCACATGCGCCGTTCGGCGTCGTCACCCTCACCGACCCACACCTTGACCGTCGCCTCCGTCGTGAAGCCACCGCCCGGCAACTCGTCGGTGATCACCCGCATCGACTCGACGCGGAAGAACTCGGGGACCTCGCCCGCAGCGCGACGCATCAGCAACTCGAGCGACGCGTCGGCCGCTTCGAACTGGTAGCCCTCGTGTTCGAGCCGCTTGAGCTCGTCGACGATCTCGTTGACGACGGCGCCGTCGAGCTCGAGCCCGAGCTCGTCGGCCTTCAGCTGGATCGTCGCCCGTCCTGCCATCTCCGACACGACGAAGCGGGTCATGTTGCCGACCGCTTCGGGGTTGACGTGTTCGTAGGCGTCCTTGGCGCGCACGATCGCCGACACGTGCAGACCGGCCTTGTGGGCGAACGCCGACGACCCGACGTACGGTGCCTGCGGGTTGACCGCCCGGTTGAGCGTCTCCGCGACGTGGTGGCTGACGGCGGTCAGCCGCTCGATGCGCCCCTCGGGCAGGCACACGTAGCCGAGCTTGAGCTGCAGGTTGGGGATCACGGTCGTGAGGTTCGTGTTCCCCGTGCGCTCGCCGAGCCCGTTCAGCGTGCCTTGCACGTGACCGGCACCTGCCTCGACCGCGGCCATCGAGTTGGCGACGGCGCACCCGGTGTCGTCGTGACAGTGGATGCCGATGATCGCGTCGTCACCGACGTGCGACTTCACGTCGGCGACGATCTGGCGCACCTCGTGGGGGAGCGTGCCGCCGTTGGTGTCGCACAGCACGAGGTGGGAGGCGCCGTTGACGACCGCTGCCTCGATCGCCCGTAGCGAGAACTCGGGGTCGTCCTTGTAGCCGTCGAAGAAGTGCTCCAGGTCGACCATCACGAGCCGCCCCTCGTTGCGCAGGAACTCCACCGAGTCGGCGATCATCGCCGCTCCCTCGTCGAGGGTGGTCTGCAGCGTCTCGACGACGTGGTAGCGGGCGCTCTTGGCGACGATGCACACGGCACTCGTGTTCGCCTCGATCAGGTTGCGCAGCGTGGTGTCGTCGTCGACCTTGCCCCGTGGACGGCGCGTCGAACCGAACGCGACGAGCGTCGACGTCGACAGGTCGAGCTCGCGCTGGGCGCGGCTGAAGAACTCGATGTCCTTCGGGTTGGCGCCCGGCCAGCCGCCTTCGATGTAGTGCACGCCGAGGAGGTCGAGCTGCTCGGCAATGCGCAGCTTGTCCTCCACCGTGGCCGAGACGCCCTCCACCTGGAGGCCGTCTCGCAGTGTCGTGTCGAAGACTTCGACGTGTCGCATGATCGCTCCCGAGAAATGAAAGAGCCGCCCCGGTGGGCGGCTCGACGAACACGTGGGTATGGGCCCACGTGTTCTACGCAATGATGATGACGCCGCAGGCGGCACGGTGGGCAGCGAGGCACGTCATCGCCCTCCATTGAAGCGTGTCTGCCGGCGCGATTCAACCTCGAGGTCCCGGACGCTGTCGATCCTGTGCACGGCGCTGTGTACGAACGGTGGTTAACGGGTGGATGACGGGGGGAAACTTGGGGGTAACGAGAAAGTTTCGGGGATAACCCTGTGTTTTTCGAAATACCCCTTGACCAGGGGTTTTGTAGGCTCTTTACTGATGCTCGTTCCGGAGAGCGCACACCGACCGGGGCGGTGAGGAGGGGGCTTCGGCCCAGCCCACACCGCCGACGAGGTGCAGCGGAGTCGGAACGCAGGACAGTGTTCACGGCCACTCCGAGACGGGCCGGCAGCGACTTCGGTCGGTGGCGGTCACGACGGGTCGGCGCCCAGCCGGGAGACCGGTGCCAGGCGACTGGTGGGGCGTCGGGTCAGACCGGGCTCACGGGCCGCTTCGGCGCCTCGGGAGCAACGGAGACCTGCCGGATCGATCGTCGGTCCCGAGTTCGCTCGGGGTCGAGGGCCGGTGCGGCGAGACCACGGAGCCGGCGGCGCCTTCGGGCGGTCACCTTCGGGTGGTCATCCGGGGCGGCGATGGCAACCGGGTTGTGGTGTCGGGGCCGGAGGAACTGAGGCCACCCCAACTGGACTCAGCGAGTTCGGTTCCGATTGGCACCAGGACCGATGGCTCGGGCGACCGGGTCAGCGTGAAGCGGTGCCGACGGGTTCGGGTCGGGAGACCGATACCGGATCCGCAACGCGGCATCGCCCGCCACGCCATTGGCGCGACGGGCGATGTGAACAGGTCGAGAGGAAGGCTAACGCCCGAGGATCGACCAGTGGTGGACCCTGTCCGCACGAACCGCCCCGGTGGGCGCGCAGGCTTCGGCCAGCAGCGCCCCCGGGGCGTTTCACGTTTTCGATTGGCTCGGCCTCACCACGATCCGGCGGCGGCCCTTCGATTGGCTCGGCCTCACCACGATCCGGTGGTGGGCAACGTCTGGTCAGTTGACCAGTTCGCACCAGTCCTTGTAGCGGGGGTCCTTGCCGCGGATCGCCTCGTGATAGACCTCGGCGATCGCCAGTGTCATCGGGCCGGGGCACGGGATCGCACGGTCGTCGACCGAGTTGATCGAGCTGACCTCGGCGGCGGTGCCGCAGACGAACGCCTCGTCGGCGATGTACAGATCGCTGCGGGCGATGTTGTCGACCACGACCTCGAAGCCGAGGTCGGCTGCGATCGCCGACACCGAGCTCTGCGTGATGCCCTCCAGCGCACCGGCCGACAGCGGCGGCGTCAGCAGCTTGCCGTGGCGGGCGACGAAGATGTTCTCTCCCGTGCACTCCGCCACGAGCCCGTTCGGAGCGAGCATGATCGCCTCGTCGTAGCCCGCCTTCAGGGCTTCGACCTTGGCGAGCGACGAGTTGACGTAGTTGCCCGTCGTCTTCGACGCCGGCGGCATCGTGTTGTGGTCGTGGCGGGTCCACGACGAGATCTTCATCCGCACGCCCTTCTCGACCGCGTCGTCGCCGAGATAGGCGCCCCACGGCCAGCAGGCGATCGCCACGTCGACCGAGCACGGCAGCGTGTTGAGCCCCATCTCTCCGTAGCCGAAGTAGGCGATCGGGCGGATGTAGCACGAATCGAGGCCGGTCGACGCGACGGTCTCCTTCGTGGCCGCGATCAGCTCGTCGACCGTGTACGGGATCTCGATGCCGATGATCTGTGCCGACGAGAAGAGGCGCTCGATGTGATCGGTCAACCGGAACACGGCCGGTCCCTCGTCGGTCTCGTACGCCCGGATGCCCTCGAACACGCCGGTGCCGTAGTGCAGCGTGTGGGTGAGCACGTGGATCTGGGCCTTGTCCCAGTCGACGAGCTCGCCGTTCATCCAGATCTTCGGGGTCGATGTGATGGGCATCGCGTCAGTTTCCCACGCGGGCCGCGATGGCGTCACCTACGTCGGTGGTAGTGCCGGTGACAGGGTCGGCGCACGCCGCCTGGATCCGCGCCGCGGCGTCGGTCTCGCCGAGGAAGTCGAGCATGAGTGCGGCGCTGAGGATCGCCGCGGTCGGGTTGGCCTTGCCGGTGCCGACGATGTCGGGAGCCGAGCCGTGCACCGGCTCGAACATCGACGGCCCGGTGCGCGCCGGGTTGAGGTTCGCCGACGACGCCAGCCCGATGCCACCGGACACGGCGCCGCCGAGATCGGTGAGGATGTCGCCGAACAGGTTGTCGGTGACGACCACGTCGTAGCGGTGCGGATCGGAGACGAAGTAGATGCATGCCGCGTCGACGTGGTTGTAGGCGGTCTCCACGTCGGGGAACTCGCTGGCGACCTCGGCGAACGTGCGCTCCCACAGGTCGCCCGAGAACGTCAGCACGTTGGTCTTGTGCACCAGCGTGAGGTGCTTGCGCGGCCGGCTCGCCGCCAGCTCGAAGGCATGACGCACGCAGCGTTCGACGCCCATCTTGGTGTTGACGGAACCCTGCGTGGCGACCTCGAACGGCGTGCCCTTGCGCAGCACCCCACCCTCGCCTGCATACGACCCCTCGGTGTTCTCGCGGATCACGACGAACTCGTGGGGCGCCTCGTGTCCGGGCGCCGTGCCGACGAACGGCCGCTGGTTGATGTACAGGTCGAGCTCGAACCGCATCTTCAACAACAAGCCGCGCTCGATCACACCGGGCGGCACGGCCGGGGTTCCGACGGCGCCGAGGAGGATCCCGTCGAAGGCGCGCAGATCGTCGAGCGTGGCGTCGGAGAGGATCTCACCGTCACGCAGGTAGCGCGCACCGCCGAGGTCGAAGTCGGTGGTGGCGATGTCGACACCGGCGGCGCGGACGACCTTGATCGCCTCAGCGGTCACTTCCGGGCCGATGCCGTCGCCGCCGATCACTGCGATGTTGTGCGTCATGGGCGCCGAGCCTACGGCGGGTCCGCGGCGCCGACCCAGAGGTGCCGGGCTCGATCGTGGGTGTCTCCCGGTCGGCGTCGCCTCGACCGGTATCGTTGCGGGATGACAGGAGCCCGGTTGTCCCCGACCGCCTACGAGCGACTGAAGGCCGAGTTCGAAGACCTCACCACGCGTGGCCGCATCGAGGTCGCGAACAAGATCGAGCGGGCCCGCGAGGAGGGCGACCTCCGGGAGAACGCCGGCTACCACGCCGCGAAGGACGAGCAGGGCCACATGGAGGGCCGCATCCGTCAACTCGAGCACATCCTCGACAACGCCGAGATCACCGACGGCGCCGTGGTGTACACGGTCGTCTACGAGGGTGACGGCGAAGACGACGCCGAGCGGTACATGATCGGCCACATGGAAGAGTTGATCGACGGTGCCGACGTGATCAGTCCGTCATCGCCGCTGGGCCAAGCGCTCGACGGCGCCGGTGAGGGCGACACGATCAGCTACGAGGCACCGCACGGTCCGATGTCCGTGACGGTGATCCGTGTCGAGCCGCTCTGAGGTCACCTCGCCCGCCGGAACCGAGGCTGGCGCCGCGTCGCACGACGCGCCCTCGTCCCACGACGCCTCCCCGCTCGACCAGGACCGGATCGCGGCCGTCGCGCCCGACGTGCCCGTCGCCACGGTCGCTCCCGAGTTGCCCCCGGCCCGCTTCGTCGCGCTCGGCGATCGCGGCACCGTCATGGTCCGTGACTTCGGCGGCGCCGAGGGCGCGCCGGTGCTCGTGTTGCTCCATGGCTGGACCGCGACCGCCGACCTCAACTGGTTCCGCGTCTACCGCACGCTCGGCGAGCGGTACCGCGTGATCGCCTTCGATCACCGCGGGCACGGCACCGGGTTGCGCTCGAAGAAGCCGTTCCGCCTCGAAGACTGCGCGGACGACGCGGTCGACATCGCCGCCGCGCTCGGCGTCGACCGATTCGTGGTCGCCGGCTACTCGATGGGCGGCGCGATCGCGCAGCTCGTCTGGCGACGCCATCCCGATCACGTCCGCGGGCTCGTCCTGTGTGCAACTGCACCCGTGTTCGTCGAAGGGCGCGAGCGTTGGGGCTTCCGCGGCCTCACGGGGCTGGCTGCCATGGCGCGGCTCGCGCCCGAGCCGACGCGAGTGTGGATGACCGAACAGCTCTATCTGTCGCGCAAGACATCCAAGTGGGATACGTGGGCGATGCGAGAGGCGGCATCCCACGACTGGCGGATGGTGCTCGAAGCTGGGCGCGCGCTCGGCCAGTTCTCATCGCTCGACTGGCTCCACGAGGTCGATGTGCCCGTGTCGACGGTGATCACGATGCGCGACCCTGTCGTGCGGCCGCGGCGCCAAATCCGCCTGTTCGAGATGATCCCCGGGGCGGAGCCGTTCCGTGTGGACGGCGCGCATGATGCCGTCGTCGCCAACGCGGACCGCTTCGGACCGACGCTGCTGCGGGCCGTCGACGCCACGGTCCGACGCTCGTGAACCGGCGAGCGATCGCAGGCGCGCTCGTCGCGTCGATCGGCATCGCCGCGGCGATCGCCGCGGCGGGTGCATGGCGCCGCCGCTCCACGGATCCGCGCTCGCCTGCGGCCAACGTGTGGCGGCGCAACGCCGCACTCGCCGGGCTCGGGGCGCGGGTCGGGGCGACCTACGCGACCACGGCGGCGCGCAAGACGTTCGCCTCCACGCAGCGTCGCGACGAGCTCGACCGCGAGCGTGAGTTGCGTTCGGCCGAACAGGTCGCCGAACGCCTTGGCGACATGAAGGGCGCGCTGATGAAGCTCGGCCAGATGGCGAGCTACCTCGACGACGGGCTCCCGCAACCGATGCGTGACGCGCTCGCCACGCTGCAGTCCGACGCTCCCCCGATGGCCGTCGACCTGGCGATCGAGACGCTCGAGCGCGAGCTCGGCCGCAGTGTCGACGACGCGTTCGTCGAGTTCGATCCCGAGCCGATCGCTGCCGCGTCGATCGGCCAGGTGCACCGGGCGATCCTGGCCGACGAGCACGGTCGCGAGCGCGCCGTGGCCGTGAAGGTCCAGTACCCCGGCATCGCCGACACGATCGCCGCGGACCTGCGCAACGCCGACATGCTCGGCACGATGTTGCGCACCGGCTTCCGCGGTCTCGATCCGAGCGAGATGGTCGACGAGATCAAGGCCCGCATCACCGAGGAGGTCGACTACCGGCGCGAGGCCACGAATCAGACGCAGTTCGCCGACTACTACCGCGGTCACCCGTTCATCCGCGTGCCCGACGTCGTCGCCTCGCACTCGACGTCGCGGGTGCTGACGACCGACCTTGCCGACGGGTTCGCCTGGTCCGAGCTCCTCACACGTGATCAGGAGACGCGGGACCACGCCGCCGAGGTCATCTTCCGCTTCGTGTTCCGCAGCCTGTACCGGATGGGCGCGTTCAACGGCGACCCGCATCCCGGCAACTACCGGTTCCACGACGATGGCACGGTGACGTTCCTCGACTTCGGGCTGGTCAAGCACTTCACGCCGAGCGAAACGGCGACGTTCGCGTCGATGGTGCGGGCTGCGGTCGTCGATCGTGACCACGCCCGATTCCGGGAGATCGTCGAAGGCGCCGGCATGTTGCGGCGTGACGCGCCGGTGTCGACCGAGGACGTCGGTCGGTACTTCGGCCACTTCTACGAGTCGGTGCGCGAGGACCGGTCGACCACGTGGACGCCGGAGTACGCGACCTCGATCGTGCGCCACACGTTCGACCGGTCGAGCCCGATCAGTCAGTACGCGACCGTGCCGCGGGCGTTCGTGTTCATCCAGCGGATCAACCTCGGCCTGTACGCGCTGCTCGGCGAGCTCGGCGCCCGCGGCAACTACCGTCGCATCGCCGAGGAGCTGTGGCCATTCGTCGACGCCCCGCCGTCCACCGACCTCGGCCACGCGGAGCACGCCTGGGGGCGGGTCGGGGAACGGGTAGTGGGACGGTAAGACCTCGGGAACGTTGACGTCGGACCGCCTGGCGGCGCCAGTAGCGTCGTCGCAATGCGTCGGACCCTCCCCCTCGTCATCACCATCGCCCTCGCTCTCGCCGCCTGTGGCAGCGACGGCGACTCCGGCTCGGCCAACGGTTCGAACCCCGAGGGCAGCAGCGCGACCACTGTCGCGACCAGCGAATCGGCACCCGATGACGGTTCGAATCCCGAGACCGACAGCTCGAGTCCCGACAAGCCGACCGTCGACTTCCCCGGCACCGACGTCACCGCGCTCGCGGTCACCGTCGTCGAGGAGGGCACGGGCCCGGAAGCCGCCGAGGGCGACACCGTCGTCGTCGACTACCTGGGTGTGCGCAGCTCCGACGGCGTCGAGTTCGACAACAGCTACGACCGCGGCGAGCCGATCAACGTCGTGCTCGGCAGCGGCGGTGTCATCACCGGGTGGGAAGAGGGGCTCGTCGGCGCGCAAGCCGGATCACGGATCCAGCTCGACATCCCGAGCGACCTCGCGTACGGCGAGTCCGCCCGCGATGAGATCATCGGCGAGAACGAAGACCTGTCGTTCGTCATCGACGTGCGTGCGGTCATCCCGCCGGCGAACATGGAAGACGAGCCGATCGAACCCGGGATCGAGCTGACCGACAACGATGCCGTCGAGGTCACGACCGTCGACCTGATCGAGGGCGATGGCGACGTCGCCCAGCCCGGCCAGACGACGCTCATCCGCTATGTGCTCTTCCGCGCTGACAACGGGGTGCGGCTGGAGAGCAACTGGGAGGGTTCGGCACTCGCGTTCCCACTCACCGAAGGCGGATTCCCGGTGCTGCTCGAAGGCATCGAGGGGATGCAGGTCGGTGGCCGGCGGGCCATCATCTTCCCGCCCGAGTACCCCGACTTCGGCTTCGGCCCGGAAGGCAATCCGACCGGCGGACTGCCACGCGAGACCGACGTTGTGATCGTCGTCGATCTGCTCGGCGTCTTCGGCACCCCCGACTGATCCGACCGCGGCAGATCGCGCCGGCTCGTACACTCGCCGCCGTGCTGGAGCTGCACCCGCTGTCGGAGCCCACCCGCGATGCGCTCGTCGCCGCGGGGCTCGACCCTGACACCGTCGCCCGCGTCGTGACGAACGCGCTGGAGGAGGACCTCGCCGACGGCGTCGATGTCACGAGCGAGGCGACGATCCCGGCCGACCAGCGCAGCACGGCGACGTTCGGTGCCCGCGCCGATGGTGTCGTGGCCGGCCTGCCCGTGGCGGCTGCCGTGGTCGACATCGTGTGCGGCGCCGAGGCCAGCGACGTGACCATGCTGAGCGCAGACGGCGACCGCGTGCAGCCCGGCACGGTGCTCGCCGAGGTCACGGCGCCGACGCGCCTGCTGTTGACCGCCGAGCGAACGGCGCTCAACCTGCTCTGTCATCTCTCGGGCGTCGCCACGCTCACGCGCCGGTGGGCCGATGCGCTGTCAGGGACCGGCGCGGTCGTGCGCGACACCCGCAAGACCACACCCGGGCTGCGCGCCCTCGAGAAGTACGCCGTGCGCTGCGGCGGCGGCGCCAACCACCGGATGGGTCTGTTCGACATGGCGCTCGTGAAGGACAACCACGTGGCCGCGGCCGGTTCGGTGGCCGAGGCGTTCCGGCGCGTCCGCAGGCTCGACGCGCAGGTGCCGATCGAGATCGAAGTCGACTCGATCGACGCGCTGCGCGAGGCGATCGACGCGGGGGCCGACGAGGTGCTGATCGACAACTTCTCGCCCGAGCAGATGCGCGACGCGGTCGCCGTCCGCGACGAGATGGATCGCGCCGTGCGCATCGAGGCGAGTGGCGGGCTGACGCTGGAGTCAGCACGGGTCGTCGGTGCGACCGGTGTCGACTTCATCGCCGTCGGCGAGCTCACCCACTCCGCCCGCGTCCTCGACATCGGCCTCGACCTCATCGCCGCCCGCTGATTGCATCCGGGGTCAGACACCAGATGCAATCGGGCGCGCGGCGTGCGGTGCCGGCGTCGCCCGCTGATTGCATCCGGGGTCAGACACCAGATGCAACAACGCACCAGCGCCAGGCCGGCCAACA
>CAZQCP010000039.1:0-21905 GCA_964592115.1 uncultured Ilumatobacteraceae bacterium | reverse complement strand
TTGCGAGTCCTCTGCTGATTGCATCCGGGGTCAGACACCAGATGCAACGGCACGCATGATGTGGGCTGGCCTGGCGCTGGTGCTGGTTGCATCTGGTGTCTGACCCCGGATGCAATCAGGCGAACCTCTGGTACACAGGCGCGATGGGGTTCAGCCGGGCCGAGTTGGAGCAGTACCGCGATGCGACCGTGGCCGATCTCATCGGTCCGGGTGTGCAGTTGTTGTTCGTCGGGATCAACCCGGGTCTCTGGACGGCGGCGACCGGGACGCACTTCGCCCACCCCGGCAACCGCTTCTATCCTGCGCTCTTGCAGGCGGGGATCATCGACCGTCCGATCGACCGTGGCGCGGGGATGACGGACGACGATCGCGCCCACCTCATCGAACGCGGGATCGGGATCACGAACCTCGTGCCGCGGGCCACCGTGCGAGCCTCCGAGCTCAGCACCGCGGAGCTACGCGACGGCGGCGACCGACTCCGGCGCATCGTGCGCGAACACGAACCGGCCGTGGTGGCCGTCGCCGGGGTCACCGCCTACCGGAGCGCGTTCCGCGAGCCGAAGGCGACGACGGGGGAGCAGCCGGACGGGTTCGAGGGCGCCCGCCTGTTCGTGGTGCCCAACCCGAGCGGCCTCAACGCCCACGACACGACCGCCACGCTCGCCGACGCCTACGGCGCCGCCGCGCGCGCGGCCGGCATCCTCCCGCGCGATCCCGCGCATCGATGAGTTTGTTGCGCGACAGGTGCGTGGGAATCTCATCGGTGCGGGATGTGCGGGGGGCGCGATGAGTTTGTTGCGCGACAGGTGCGAGGAAAACTCATCGGTGGGGGCGGGTCAGTGGGGGGCGCGTTCGGCTTCGGCGCGGTGGGCGAGATACCAGTCGATGGTGGCTCGCAGGCCCTCGACGAAGTCGACCTGCGGGGTCCAACCGAGCAGCTCCTTGGCACGCGAGCCGTCGACGGCGCGGCGTGGCTGGCCGTCGGGCTTGGTCGGATCCCAACGCAACTCGCCCTCGAAGCCGACCAGGTCGGCGACGGTCTCGACCGTCTCTTTGATCGTGACCTCGCGATCGGCGCCGAGGTTGATCGGCTCGGCGCTCACGTGGATGTCGGCGGCGCGCACGATCGCCGCCGCGGCGTCGTCGACGAAGAGGTACTCGCGGCTGGCACTCCCGGTACCCCACACCTCGACGTGGTCGCTGCCCGACTCCTTCGCTTCGACGCACTTCTTGATCAGCGCGGGGATCACGTGGGAGACCGACGGGTGGAACTTGTCGCCCGGCCCGTACAGGTTCGTCGGGATGAGCGTCGCGAACCGTTGCCCGTACTGGCGCTCGTTGACGTCGGCGTGCACGAGGTGGGCCTTCTTGGCGATGCCGTACGGCGCGTTCGTCTCCTCCGGATACCCGTTCCACAGGTCAGCTTCGGCGAAAGGCACCGGCGTGAACTTCGGGTACGAACACACCGTGCCGACGAGCACCGTCTTGTCGACCGTCGACGACGTGCGCGCCGCTTCGATCACGTGCGTCCCCATCAGCAGGTTCGCGAGGTACAGCCGCGCCGGATTCTCCAAGTTGTACCCGATGCCCCCGACGTCGGCGGCGAGGTGGACGATGACAGTCGGAGCATGCTCGGCGATCATCGCTTCTGCCGCGCCAGGGACGGTCAGGTCGAACTCGGCGCGGCGCGGGGCGACGACGTCGGCACCGGCGTCGCGCAGTTGGACGACCACCCGCCGGCCGAGGAACCCCGCGCCGCCGGTCACGAGCACGCGGCGGCCGGTCCAGCCCGACGGCTCTGCGGCGCGTGTGGCGGGCTGCTCGACGGGCGAGTCGTCTGCGATCGACATGGTCCCGAGGTTAGGGGCCGGCACGCGAAGATGGGTGTGAGCATGAGTCCGATCGCTGTCGCCTACACGCTCGAGCAGTCCTGGCATCCGACGCCGGGCGGCACGGCGATCGCCGCGTTGCGCGTCGCCCGCGAGCTGAGCTCGATGCCGGACGCGGTCACGTTGCACCAGGTCGCCGGGCGGCACCCGGCTCCGCCGCCGGTCGAGTTCCGTCCGGCCGGCAGCGTGGCGATGTTGCCGCTCGCCCGACCGCTGCTCTACGAGGCGTGGACGCGGCTCAACTGGCCGAAGGTGGAGTCGGTCACCGGGCCGATCGATGTCGCCCACGCGACGGGACTCATCCCGTGTGCAACCGCGGCGCCGCTCGTGGTCACCGTGCACGACGTGGCGTTCCTCCACACGCCGGAGAAGTTCACCCGCCACGGCGCTGCGCTGATGCGTCGCAGCCTCGACGTCGTGCGGCGCCGCGCGGCGCTCGTGATCTGTTCGAGCCAGGCCACCGTCGACGACTGCATGGAAGCCGGCATCAGCGCTGACCGGCTGCGTCACGTGCCACTCGGTGTCGACCATGTCGCCGTCACCGACGACGACATCGCCCGCGTCCGCAGGCGGTACCTCCTGCCCGAGCAGTTCGTCTTGTTCGTGGGGACGATCGAACCGCGCAAGAACCTCGCCCGGCTCGTCGAGGCGATGCGGTTCCCCGGCATGCCCGGCCCACTCGTGGTCGCCGGTGCCGCGGGATGGGGTGACGCCGACGACCACGTGCACGACCCCGACACGCACTTCCTCGGGTTCGTGCCCGGAGCGGACCTCGCGCCGCTGTACGCGGCGGCCACGGTGTTCGCCTATCCGAGCGAGCGTGAGGGTTTCGGCTTGCCCGTGGCCGAGGCGATGGCGCAAGGAACCCCGGTCGTCACCAGTGCCGGCACGTCGACCGAGGAGGTCGCCGGTGGCGCGGCGGTGCTCGTGGACCCCTTCGATGTGGACGACATCGCCCGCGGCATCGTCATCGCCGCGGGCGATGCCCACGCGCTCGCCGTCGCCGGACGGCAGCGGGCGGCTGCGCTCGATTGGCGGACCGTCGCGGAGGCGACCCTCGCCGTCTACCGTGAGCTGCTCCCATGAACGCACCCCTCGACACCGCATCCGGGATCGACGTCGCTGTGAACCTGCTGTGGTGCGTGCCGGGTCACGTCGGCGGGTCCGAGCAGTACCTCGTGCGCCAGTTGATCGGTCTCGCCTCGCAGCCCGCCGAGTTCGTGCCGACGCTGTACTGCCTGCCCGAGTTCGTCGACGCGCACCCCGAGCTCGACCAGCTCTACCGCATGGTCAGCGCCGACATCACCGGCGACCAACGACCGCGCCGCGTGCTCGCCGAGCACACGTGGCTCCGTCGAGCGACCCGCGACGCCGATCTCGTCCACCACGGGGGTGGCACGACGCCGCTCGTCGGCACGACGCCGATCGTGCTGACGATCCACGACCTCCAGCACCTGTCGCACCCCGAATACCTCAGTCCGACCAAGCGGCGCTACCTCGACTGGATGATCCCGCGCTCGGTTCGCCGCGCCGCTGTCGTGGCGGTACCCACCGAATACGTCCGGTCCACGGTCGTCGGGGCGTACGGCACCGATCCCGACCGTGTGGTGGTCGTGACGCACGGCGTCGAGCCCGGCCTGGGCGCGCGGGCGCGATCGGAGTTCGAGCTCCGCCGTGACTACGGCCTCGGGTCCGGTCCGGTGCTGGTGTTCCCGGCGATCACGCACCCGCACAAGGGCCACCGGTTCCTCCTCCGCGTGATGGCGCACCATTGGAACGACCCCGACCTGCGGCTCGTGCTGCTCGGCGGTGCCGGGCGCGCCGACGACGAGGTGCGCGCCGACATCGAACGGCTGGGTCTGTCCGGGCGCGTGGTTCGCCCCGGTCGGGTGCCGGACGCCGACCGCGACGGGCTGATCGCGATGGCCGCGGCGCTCGTGTTCCCGAGCGAGTACGAGGGCTTCGGCGCGCCCGTCGTCGAGGCGATGGCACTCGGGACACCCGTCGTGTGTTCGGACCAGCCGGCGCTCGCCGAGGTCGCCGGTGACGCGGGTGTCGTGCTGCCGCTCGAGGAGGACGCATGGGCCGGTGCGCTCGACGAGGTCGAGCGCCGCAACGCGGACCTCCGCTCAGCGGGGCGCCGCCGCGCCGCCGATTTCACCGCGGAGCGTTCGGGCGAAGCCCTCGCGGCCGCCTACCGGCAAGCGGTCGATCGATGAGCCGTCGATCGAAGCGCCGGTGCCCGCTCGTGGTGCTGTGCCCGCACTTCGCCCCCGACACCGCACCGACGGGAACCGTGATGACGCGCATCGTCGAAGAGCTGGCCGATCGGGGTCACGAGATCCACGTCGTCACCGCGCTGCCTTGGTACCGCGAACACCGGATCGAGGCCGGCTGGACCGGTCGTTGGGTACGTCGAGAGTCGACGCCGTGGGGTTCGATCACCCGCGTGCACCCGTTCCCCGGTGACGACAAGTCGAACCTCGTTCGCCGCGCCGTCGGATTCGCCGGGTTCTCGGCGCTCGCCGGGCTGCAGTGCCTTCGCGCCGGAGGCTGGTTCCGGCGGTGCGCGGCGGTCCTCGCGATGTCGCCACCGTTGACGCTCGGGGTCACCGGATGGTTGGCGGCGCGGCTGCGCCGCGGGCGGATGGTGTTCAACATCCAAGACGTGTTCCCCGACGCCGCGGTCGACACCGGTGCGATCACGAACCGCTACGTGATCGGCGTCGCGGCAGCCCTGGAGCGGGTCAGTTACCGCCTCGCCGATGCGGTGACGGTGCTGTCGGACGACCTGCGCGACAACGTCGTGGCGAAGATCGGCGTCTCGGACCCGGCCGCGTTCGGGAAGGTGCACGTGGTCCCGAACTTCGTCGACACCGCCAAGATCGCGCCCGGCGATCGGAACACTCCGCTGCGCGCCGAGCTCGCGCTCGGCGACGGGCCGGTCGTGCTGTACGCCGGCAACGTCGGCTTCTCGCAGTCGCTCGACCTCGTCATCGCCGCCGCCCGCGAGCTGCCCGACGCCACGTTCTTGATCAACGGCGATGGAGCGGCGCGTCCGAGCCTCGAACAGGCGGCGAACGGGCTCACCAACGTGCGTTTCGCCGGCTACATCGACCCACCAAGACTGTCGGAACTGCTGGCGACCGGCGACATCCACGTCGTGCCGCTGCGCGCTGGGCTCGGTCGCGTCAGCGTGCCGTCGAAGACCTACTCGAGCCTCGCCGCGGCGCGCCCCGTGCTCGCCGCGATCGACGCCGACACGGCGGTGCCGCGCATCCTCGCCGACTCCGGCGGCGGTGTCGCGGTCCCGCCCGACGACCCTCCCGCGTTCATCGATGCGCTGCGCAAGCTCCTCGCCGATCCCGACCGTCGGGCGGCGATGGGTGCCGCCGGACGCGCGTGGGCCGAGCGGGAAGCATCGCCCAGTGCCGTTGGCGACGCGTACGACCGGCTGCTGCGCCCTGGTTGAGGGTCGGTTGAGAGTCGGTTGTGAGTCGGCGGTCACGGCTGGCGGGTGAGCCCCGAACCGAGGTACCCGCCGGTAGCCTTGCTGGCCGTGGCACCCTCCTCTTCCTCCACCAAGAAGGCCGCCAAACTGGCCAAGTCCGGGCAGGGCAAGAAGGTCCGCTTCCAGGGCGGGACCGTGTTCCCGCTCGTGGTCGCGATCGTCGTGGTGCTCGGCCTGGCGCTCGTCGTCTACGCCCGTCAGAGCCGCCCTGCGGCCGACGCGTCGGCCCCCACGGTCACCGACCACTGGCACCACGCGTACGGCTTCTACCTGTGCGACTCGTGGTTCAAGCTCACCGGTGCGTTGGAAGAGACCACCTCGACCGGCTTCGCCAACACCGACTACGCCCGCACCGGCATCCACAGCCACGACGACGGGATCATGCATTGGCACCCGTTCACGAGCGCCGCGGTCGGTAGCCGCGCCAAGCTCGGGGTGTTCCTCGAGAACTACGGCGTCGAGCTGACGAACGACAAGCTCGTCTTCCCCGCATCGCAGCGCGCCGGCCTGCCCCACGAGGCCGACACGGGCGTGTTCAAGGAAGGTGAGACCACCTGCACCGTCGACGGCAAGGAGGTCAAGGCCGAACTGAAGGTCGTCGCGTGGAACAACTTCACCGACACCGAGAGCAACGGCACCACCTACATCGCCGATTTCAACAACATCCGCCTCGACCAGGATCAGATGGTCATCTCGATCGCCTTCGTCCCGGCGAACACCGACGTGTCGATGCCGCCGTGGGCTGCCGACCTGCCATCCCTCAGCCAGATCGACATGGACTTCCAGCGTCCGGAGGATCTGCTCGGCGAGACGCTCGTGCCGACCGGTTCGGTCGCCGACGAGGTCCCCGCCACCACGGGTGGCTGATGCAGGCCGTCGTCCTCGTCGGCGGGTTCGGCACCCGTCTGCGACCGCTGACGTACACGGTGCCCAAACCGATGCTGCCGGTCGGCCACGAGCCGATGATCAGCCGCCTCGTCGATCGGCTCGCTCGCGGTGGCGTGACAGAGGTCGTGCTGGCGCTCGGTTTCCGTCCCGAACCGTTCATCGAAGCGTTCCCCGACGGGCGTTGCGGCAACGTCGCGTTGCGCTACGCCGTTGAGCCTGAACCGCTCGACACGGCGGGGGCGATCCGCTTCGCCGCCGACGACGCGGGGATCGACGACACGTTCGTCGTCGCCAACGGTGACATCCTCACCGACCTCGACGTCGGCGAACTGGTCGCGTTCCATCGTGGTGCCGGCGCGGACGCCACGCTGCACCTGATCGCCGTCGACGACCCGTCAGCGTTCGGCGTGGTCGACCTGGCCGACGACGGTCGGGTGCGGGCGTTCGTCGAGAAGCCCGAACCCGGCAGTGAGCCGAGCAACCTGATCAACGCCGGCACCTACGTGTTCGAGCCGAGCGTCCTGGACCGGATACCGGCGGGTCGGCCGGTGTCGGTCGAACGTGACACCTTCCCCCGGCTCGTCGAGTCGGGCAGTCTGTACGGCGTGGCGACCGACGACTACTGGATCGACGCCGGCCGACCCGAGCTGTACCGCGCCGCCAATCTCGACCTGCTCAGTGGCGTCCAGCGCTCCAGCTCCACTCCACCGATCGCCCGATCGGCGCAGGTCGACGCTGCCGCCGAGGTCACCAACAGCATTATCGGTGCGGACGCCGCGGTCGGTGCCGGGGCACGCGTGATCGACTCGGTCGTGCTTGCCGGCGCAGCTGTCGGTGTCGATGCGCTCGTCGAGCGTTCCGTGGTGATGGGCCGCGTCGAACAAGGGGCAACCGTCCGCGACAGCATGGTGGGCGCAACGGGCGTCGTGGTCGCCGGGTCGCTGCTCGTCGACGGCGCAGAACCCTCCGCCGAGCCGTGAACCTGCTCGTCGTCGGGGGCGCCGGGTTCATCGGATCGCACCTCGTCGATCGTCTCGTGGCCGAGGGGCACGTCGTCGACGTCATCGACAACCTCTCGACGGGCTCCCTGCGCAACCTCGCCGATGCTCGGGCGGCGGGCGGTGGCCTGAAGTTCCACCACCTCGACGCCGCGTCCGCCGAAGCCGACTCGTCGATCGGCAGTCGCCGACCGGACGTGATCTACCACCTCGCACTGCTCGCTGAGCGCGACATGGAGCCACAGCGAGCCGGTGACGCGGTCGGTTCGCTGCTCGCCGTGCTCGAAGCGGCACGTCGCCACGGGGTGCCCAAGGTCGTCGTCACGCTGCCCGCCACCACGCTCTACGGTCATCCCGCGGTCAAGGAGCTGCCCGTGAAGGAGCGTGAACCGGTGGCGTTCGAGGGCCGCGGTGTGCGCGGCGTGATCGCCCGTTCCCTGCTCGACCTGCTCGCTGTGTACCGCGAGCGATACGCGATCGAGTTCGCCGCCCTGCTGCTGTCGAGCGTGTACGGCCCCCGCCAGCGCCCGGACGGGGGCGTCGTCGCGGCCTTGCGAGCGGCCGCCACGACGGGCACGTCGCCGGTGATCACCGGCGACGGCCGTCAGACTCGCGACCTGCTGTTCGTCGACGACGCCGTCGACGCGCTCGTCCGCGCTGCCGAGCGCGGCGGTGGCGTGGCGATCAACGTCGGCACCGGCACCCAGACCTCGATCAACGATCTCTGGTCGTACGTCGCTCGGACGGTCGGTGGGGCGGCCGATCGCGTCGCACCGCGCCTCGTCGTCGCCCGCCCCGACGAGCTGCACCGCTTCGCCGTGTCGCCGGTCAGGGCACGCATCCACCTCGGCTGGTCACCGTGGACCGAGCTCGACGAGGGCCTCAGCCGCCTCCCGCCCCCTTGATCGCCGCGGCGACGGTCAGCTCGGCGAGCGCGCGGGACACACCGGGCGTCGACATCACCGTGTCGGTCACGACGCAACGCATGCCGGCCTGCTCGATCGAGGCGGCCAGGTGTGCGTCGACCGTGTCGATCACGAGTGTGCCGGCGATCGGCGCGTAGAGCTGGGCGACGCCGATGGCGCTCGACTCGATGCCGGCATCGGCGAGCATGCGGTCGGCGGGACCCTTCAGTGCCGCGCCACCGATGATCGGGGAGATCGCGACGACCGAGTCACGGCGCGAGGCAAGCCGCTCGTCGACCCCGGGCAGCGAGCGGATCGGACCGATCGACACGAGCGGGTTCGACGGCGCGATCACGACGACGTCGGCGTCGAGTGCCGCGGCGGCTGCGGGCGACAGTGCTGCGTCTCCGTCGAAGCGCACGCCGGCGACGTCGACATCGTGGTGCAGGCGCACGAAGTAGTCCTGGAACGACAGCTCGGTCTCGATGCCGTCGACGACGGCGGTGACCATCGTCGCCAGGCGGTCATCCGTCATCGGGACGATGCGGATCGGGACGCCCCACGCCCGGCGGATCTCGTCCGCGACATCGGTCGGTGTCGCTCCCTCGTCCAGGCGGGCGGTGCGGTAGAAGTGGGTGGCGAGATCGCGGTCGCCGAGGTTGAACCACCGTGGCGCGGCGCTCGATCCCGTCGGCCGGACCGCCTCGAAGCGCTCCAGCGCCGCCATCGCATGCCACGTCTCGTCGACCAGACCCCAACCGCGTTCGGGATCGATGGCGCCGGCGAGCGTGTAGGTGATCGTGTCGAGGTCCGGCGAGATCGACAGGCCGTGCAACACGCAATCGTCGCCCGTGTTGACCAGGGCGGTCACGGTGGCCGGGTCGACGGCGTCGAGGAGGCCGCGCAAGAAGCGGGCCGCGCCGACCCCGCCGGAGACCACCGTGATCGTGATGTTGTCCGGGTCCGTTGGGTCAGGAGCCATCTGCGAGCTTTCGGTAGATGGTGGCGAGGCGTTCGGCGGTCGACGCCCACGAGAAGCGGCCGAGGTTGGCGCGGCCTCGCCGGGCGAGCTTGGCGTGCATGTCATCGTTGGTCACGACCCAGTAGAGGTTGGCGGCCAGTGCCTCCGAGTCGCGGGCCGGGCTGAGCAGCGCGGCGGCACCGGCGATCTGGGGGATCGAGCCTGCCGTGCTGGCGACGACGGGCGTTCCGGCCTGTTGGGCTTCGAGGATCGGGAAGCCGAAGCCCTCGTCGAGCGACGGGTAGGCGAGGGCGCGGGCGTGTGTCAGCAACCACGACTTCGTGGCCTCGTCGACCGGCCCGGTGCGCACGACGCGCGCCGCCGCCTCCGCTGGCAGGCGCCCGATGGCACGGTCCACGGCAGCACCGTCGTTGCCCGGCGCCCCGGCGATCACGAGGCGTGTCGAGTCGTGTTCGCGCGCCAACCTGCCGAACGCGTCGACCAGCGTCGGCAGGTTCTTGCGCCGCTCCATCGTGCCGAGGGCGAGGATGTAGGGGTCCGTGTCGAGCGCGGGGAGGCTGATCCGTGGGGCGTCGACGACCGTCGACGTGTCGGGCGGTGGACCGAGCAACACGGTGTGCACCCGGTCGGTGTCGAGGAGTTCGCGGACGCGGCGCGTGGTTGCATCCGACGAGGTCACGACGGAGGCGCCGTCGGCCACCGCCCGCCGCAGCACGGCCGACGCCAGCCGAACGTCGTTGACGGCGTCTTCTGGATGTTCGAGGAACCAGCAGTCGTACACGGACACGAGCCGGGGCGTCCGCGTCGGCGGGACGACGTAGTTCGTGCCGTGCACGACGTCGTGCGGCCCCAGCCAGCGGTCGACCGGCGGGGAGCGGCGTGCCCACAGGCGCAATGCGGCCGCGGCGGGGATCGGGAGGCGCCGTTCGGGCGGGCGGATCCGGGCGCGAGCGCTGATCACGTATCTCGTGAGGGTGACGTCGTCGCGGACGGCGAGGGCCTCGATGGTCCAAGCGATGGCGTTGGGGATGCCGGTCCGCGGGCCGTGGAGCGGACCCGTGTCGATCGCCACCTGTGTCATGCGGCGGGGAGCGTATCGGCGGTGCCGAGCCTGGTGGCCGTAGACTGGCGACCCTTATGTCGACTGCTGTGCGTACTGCATTCATCACCGGGATCACCGGTCAAGACGGTCAGCATCTGGCCGAATTCTTGCACGAGCAGGGGTATCGCGTGTTGGGCATGGTGAAAGGCCAGAACAACCCTCGTGTCGAGGCATTGCAGGCCGAGTTGCCGTTCGTCGAGCTGGTGTCGGGGGATCTGGCGGATCTGCCGTCGTTGGTGTCGGCGTTGGAGTTCGCGCAGCCCGACGAGGTGTACAACCTCGGGGCGATCAGCTTCGTGGCGTTGAGCTTCAGCCAGGCCGAGTTGACGGCGAACATCTCCGGGCTGGGCGTGTTGCGGATGTTGGAAGCGGTGCGGATGGTGGGCGGTGCGGACAACCCGATCCGCTTCTATCAGGCGTCGTCGTCGGAGATGTTCGGCAAGGTGCGCGAGACGCCCCAGACCGAGTTGACGCCGTTCCATCCGCGTAGCCCGTACGGGTGTGCGAAGGTCTTCGGTCACGACATCGTGGTGAACTACCGCGAGTCCTACGGGATGCATGCCAGTTCGGGGATCTTGTTCAACCATGAAGGCCCGCGGCGTGGGTTGGAGTTCGTGACCCGCAAAGTCACCAACGCAGTGGCGCGGATCCGGTTGGGTCTGCAAGACGAGGTGGTGTTGGGGAATCTCGACTCCAAGCGCGATTGGGGTTATGCGGGTGACTACGTCAAAGCGATGTGGTTGATGCTCCAGCAAGACGAGCCCGACGACTACGTGGTGGCCACGGGTGAGACCCATTCGATCGAAGAGCTCGTGCAGCAGGCGTTCGGTGAGGTGGGGATCGACAACTGGCGTGACTACGTGCGTCAGGACCCGAAGTACCTGCGCCCTGCCGAGGTCGACTTGTTGATCGGCGACGCGTCGAAGGCGAAGCGGGTGCTCGGGTGGGAACCCGAGGTCGACTTCCCGACGCTGATCAAGATGATGGTCGACCATGATCTACGTCGGGAAGCCACCAAAGCTGGCCTCTCGCTGCCGGACTGACGGGCAGGCCCGACGGCCGTCGCCTCAGGTCTCGAAGGGCATGTCGGTGAGGGCCTCGATCACCGATCCGTGATCCGGCACCGCACCCGCCTTCAGGCGGGCCCGCAGCGCCAGCGCGAACGCGACGAGCGCGGACGCCGACGACACGATGAGGCCGATCTCGATGCGGCGGAACACCTCGTCGCCGGCCAGCCAGGTGGTGACCAGGAAGGCGACGACTCCGATACCCCAACCGAGCGCCACGAGCGCATGCCCGCGGAGCGCGATCACCGCCTGTGCGGTCGCCAAGGCGAGCATGTACATGGCGCTGCTGAGTGCCAGCAGCGCCAGCGTCCGCCCGCTCAGCTCGGCGTCGTAGACGATCTCGATCGCCCACGGTCCGAGCACGAACGCACCGATCGTGCCGACGATGCCGACCACCACCACGACGAGCATCAGGCGGGTCAACCCGGAGCGGAACTCCTCGCGCTGGCCAGATGCAGCGAGGCGGCTGAGCTTGGGCAGCAGGGCGGCTTGCACGGCCTGGAAGAGGAACAGCGGGATCCGCGCGAGCAGTACGCCGTAGGAGAACTCGGATACGAGCGCATCGGAGCCTTCGGGTGCGAGCAGGCTGGCAGCGATCGGACCCGCATTGAGCAGGGTGGCTGCGCACACCGAGCCGAGCAGCAGCCAGCCGAGGTTCGGGGTGACCTCGGCCCATTCGGCGGGCGGCCCCGGCTCGGTCTGCAGGGCCCCTCGGCGGTACACGTAGACCACGGCGAACAGGGGCGAGACGGCGATCGCGAGGCCGTACATGCCGGCGACGCTGACGCCGACCACGGCGAGTGCGACGCACAGCACGATGCGCACGACGCCGTCGGCGCCGAGGATCACCGCGTACTCGGTGAAGCGGCCCATGCCCGAACACACGCCGCGGGCGAGGTGGGCTGGCGCGTAGGCGGCGAACGCGGCGACGAGGGCGATGACCATGAACCAGTCGCCGTCGAAGTAGTTCGTGGCGATGAGTGGGGACAGGGCGAGGATCGCCAACGTGACGACGATCACGAGCATCGTGCCCAGCCGCACGACCTTCTCGACGACGGGCTTGGCCCCCTGACCCTGGGCGCGCCGATACGACAGCGCTCGCCCGAGCTCCTGCTCCAGCGGCAGGAAGAAGCCGGGCGCGAGCGCGAACGTGGCGAACCACATGGATGCGATCGGAGCGAACGCCTCGGCGCCACCGACGGCGACGTTGCCGACCTTGAAGAACGCGTACGTGGCGACACCGGCGATCAGCAGCGCGATCCCGACGGGGATCGTGCCCTCGGGGAGCGGTGCACGCTGGTGCGCGGCGGAGGGCTCGGCGGTCGACACGAGGACACGATCCTATCGACCGGCCCGGCGCGAACCGGGGAACGGCCCTCCGCTCCTGTGGCCGCGGTCGAACGCGTCGATCACACGTCTCCGGCTTGACGGCAGGTTCGCGATGGTCATCGGTAGCCTCGCCCCATCGTGGATCCAGAGTCCCCACTCGCCCCGCCCGTCGTTGCCGTCGTCGTCGTCCACGATCCAGGCCCCTGGTTCTCCGACACCGTCGACGCCCTCGGTGCCCAGGACTACCCGAACCTGCGCTACCTGTTCATCGTCGCCGTCGACGACGCCACGACGATGCGCAGCGGCGACACCGATCTGGCCGTCATCGAACAGACGATCCACGATCGCATTCCCGCCGCCTACGTCCGGGCCCTCGACGCCAACCCCGGGTTCGCCTCGGCGGCCAACGAGGTGCTGCGGCTGGTCGAGGGTGATCAAGGTCTCTTCCTGATCGCCCACGACGACGTCGCACCGGACCCGGGTGCATTGCGGGCGATGGTCGAGGAGCTCTACCGTTCCAACGCTGGCGCCGTCGGCCCGAAGTTCGTCGAGTGGGACGCGCCCAACGTGTTGCAGTCGGTCGGTCTTGGCCTCGATCGCTTCGGCGAGATCGCCCCGGTCGTCGAACCGGGCGAGGTCGACCAGGAGCAACACGACGGGGTGCGCGACGTGTTCGTCGTGCCGTCGGCGTTCATGCTCGTGCGCGCCGACCTGTTCCGTGCACTCGGCGGCTTCGACACCGCGATCGACTTCTACGGCGAAGACGTCGAACTGTGCTGGCGCATCCACCACAGCGGAGCACGCGTGGTCGTTGCCCCGGCTGCCCGCGTGCGGCACATGCAAGCGCTCGCCGAGCGACGCCCGGATCTCGGCCACGGCGCGCGCCGGGCACGCCATCGCATGCGTGCCGTCGCGACGTTGACCGGTGGGGCCCGCCTGCCGGGTCGGTCCGTCGAGTTGGTGCTGCTGACGCTGGTCGAGCTGGTCGTCGGCATCTTCACCGGGCGGTTCGCCGAGGCCTGGAACTCGCTGCGAGCGCTCGTCGGTCTCGTGCCGCGCACGCCGGCGTTGCTCGCTCGACGACGGCACGTGCACCCGATCCGCCGGGTGCCCGAGCGTGAGGTGTACAGCCTGCAAGAGCGCGGGAGCGCCCGCCTCAACTCCTACCTGCGCAGCCACGACACGGCGACCTACGTCGCCCAGGACGTCCAGGTCCGCCGGTGGCGTCAGAGCGCGACCACCCCTGTCTTCGCCTGGCTCGCCGTGATCGCCGGCGTGTTGGTGGGTGGGCGCTCGTTCATCGACCACGGGGTCCCGCCGGTCGGCGAGTTCCTCACGTTCCCGGCGAGCCCGGCCGATCTGTTGCGGACGTTCTTGTCGGGCTGGAACCCGAACGGGATCGGCGCGACGTCGGCCAACCCACCTGGGTGGGCGGCGCTGGCGTTCGGGTCGGTGCTGACGTTGTTCCACATGGGTCTCTTGCAGACCGTGCTCGTGCTCGGGTTGGTCGTGGTCGGCGTCGCCGGAACCTGGCGGGTGACCGCGGTGTTCCCATCGACGCGCGCCCGGTTGGCCGCGCTCGTCGTCTACGCGGCGAGTCCGCTCGTGGCCGGCTCGATGTCGGCGGGACGCCTGACGGTGCTGGTCGTGTACGCCACCATTCCCTGGGTCGTTCACCTGGTCCGGCGGGCGGCCGGGATCGAAACAGCCGATCCGTCGACCGCCGAGCTCGACCTCACGGACGGGATCGTTCCGCTCGACCTCGGGGAGCGTGCACGACGAACGCTGATCGCCGGCGTCGCCTTGGGGGTCGCCGCCGGCTTCGCACCCGTCGTGGTCCCCGTGGCGGTCGGCGTCGTGGTCGTGTTCGCTCTCGGCACGCTGCTGGCGTTCGCTTCCTGGCGGGTCGCGGCATGGAGCGCGGCGAGCGGGTTGGTCGCTGCAGCCGTGGCGCTCGTGTTGAACGTCCCGTGGGTGTTCTCGTGGAGCTGGAGCGACCTCGTCGGCGCGGCTCCGATGGGGGAGCAGGGACGTGGACTGGGCGCGATCGCATCGTTCGACATCGCCGGCACCGCGCTCGCACCCCTGTCGATCGCCTGGTACCTGCCGGTGCTCGTCGCGCTGCTGCTCGCTCGCTCGTGGCGCCTCACGTGGGCCGTGCGCGGCGGGCTGCTCGTGGTCGCTTTCGGGGCACTCGCCGTGTTGGCCGACCGGGGGTCGCTGCCGTTGTCCATGCCCGAGCCGGGGGTCGTGCTCGTGCCGGTCGCGCTCGGCGTGGCGCTCACCGCGGCATCGGCGATGGCGGCGTTCGACCTCGACGTGCGCGGCGGCTCGTTCGGTTGGCGCCAGCCACTCGGCATCGTCGCCAGCATCGCCGTCGGTGCCGGCATGATCCCTGGCGTCGCGGCGCTCGCCGACGGAGGTTTCGGGGCGCCGCGGTCGCCGCTCGTGACACTGATCGACGGGGTGCTGCCATCGAACGCGTCCGGCGACTACAACGTGCTCCTGCTCGGCGACGCCCGGATGCTCCCCGTTCCCGCGACCGAGTACCGCGATGGGGTCTCGTGGGCGATCGTCGACGACGGGCCGTTCGACGCCAAGGACCGCTGGATGGCGCCGCCGAATGGGGCCGCCGACCTCGTCACGACCGCCCTCGACCAGATCGCCTCTGGTTCCACGTTGCGCGCTGGGCGGCTGTTGGCGCCGCTGGGCATCCGCTACATCGTGATCCCCGAGTTCGACGAGGTCGTGTCGACGGTGGACGATCCGCTCCCGCTCGCCACCGGCCTCGTCGAGTCGCTCGGATCCCAGCTCGATCTCGTCGGGACGATCCCGGACACGCCGGCGCTCGAGGTCTTCGAGAACCGGGCGTGGTTGCCGACGGTGGCGATGTTGCAGGGGGCCACGGCGGAGGCGAGTGGCTCCGCCGGCATCGAGGTGTTGGTGCGTGCCGACCTGTCCGCCGCCGAGCCCCTGTTCATCGGCGCCGACCAGCTGTCGGCGGCGATCGACGCCGTACAACCTGGCGTGGTGGCGATGGCGGTACCGATCGACGACAACTGGACGCTGTCGGTCGACGGTGAACCGCTCGAATCGCGCCCGGCGTTCGGAGAGACGACCGGGTGGGATGTGCCGTCGGCCGGTACCGGCGAGCTCATCTACGACTCGCCGGCGAGCCGGTTCCTCTGGGTGCTCTTCAGCGTCGTGTTGTGGGCGGCGGCCCTGCTCGTCGCCGGTCGCGTCCGCGTGCCGGTCAGCCGACGATCGGCGCTGCTCGTCGACGACGACGCGGTGATCGACCTGACCCTCGATCACGTCGCCATCCCGCCCGACCCCGGCTTGACGTGGACGAGTGACGATCCCGATGCTCCGGAGGTCGAGTCATGATCCGCCGTGGCATCGTGGCCTTCGTCGTGATCGTTGCCGCCTTCGCGGCGATCGTCGCGGTGGGGCGCGACACGCCGGAGCGACCCGACGCCTTCTTCGCCACCCCGGCGGGAGCGTGGATGCCGGCGGTCAACGAGCAGACCTCGCTGACAGGCAGCTGGTTCTGCCCCGGCGTTCCGGCGACCGGCGAGGACGGCGTCGGCGGCGAGGTCGTGATCGCCAACCGTGACGACGACGAGCTCGTCGGGCACTTCAGCATCCTCACCCCCGACGGCCTCGCCCACAGTGCCTCGGTGGCGGTCGCCCCGTGGTCGCGTTCGATCATCGACGTCGATGCCTACGTCACCACCTCGTTCGCCAGCGTGATCGTCGAGATCGATGGCGGGCGCGGGTTCGTCGAGCAGCAGGCGTTCCACCCGGCAGGCAACTCGGTCGCGCCGTGCAGCAACGCCACGTCGACCGAGTGGTACTTCGCCGACGGATTCACCGTCGACGGATCGACCGAGACGCTGATCCTCACCAACCCGTACGACGACCCGGTGAGCGTCGACTTGACGTTCGCCACCGAGTCGGGCGAGTCGCGACCGGCGGCGTACACGGGATTCACGATCGAACCGCAAACGGTGCGCACGATCGCCCTTGGCGAAGGCGGCCTCGCCGCCCGCGACGAACCGGTGATCGCGGTGAAGATCAGCTCGCGGTTCGGCCGTCTCGTGGTCGGTCGTGCCCAGCACTACACCGGGGGCGGTCGACTCGGTTACGGCGTCGCCCTCGCCGCTCCCGCGCTGCGCGAGCAGTTCTGGTTCGCCGACGGAGAGGCCGGCCCAGGGATCAGCGAGACGTTCGCGGTGTACAACCCGACCGACGATGGTGTCGAGGTCGACGTCGTGTTCCTCGGGCTGCCGCTCGATTCCGGGTTCACCGACCTCGCGTCGATCGAGGTGCCGGCGCGTGAGGTCGTCGTGTTCGATCCGGCGGCGGTCGACGACGTCGGCGAGTTGCCCGACGGGCGTCACTCCGTGGTGTTCTCGACGCTCGCCGAGCCGTCGATCGTCGTCGAGCGCGTGTTGACGCGCCCGGCGGGGGAGTCGGTGGCGACGACGGTCGTGCTCGGCGCCCCGCCGCGGACCGACGGCTACGTCGCCACGCGTTGGCATGTCGGCATCGGCGCGGCCGTTGCCACGGAGGAGGCGTTGGTGATCTACAACGTGGACAACGTTGAAGGTTCGATCACGATCCAGGCCGTCGGCCCAGCAGGCCCCACTCCGGTCGAGTCGTTGGCCGAGTTGACGATCGCCCCTGGGGCGGTGCGCACGATCGACCTGACCGACCCCGAGGTGATCGGTCGTGAGCTGATCATCGACACGACGAACCGCGTGTTCGTCGAGCGGTCGTTGTCGCGGGGCGGCAACCTCGCCGGTCGCTCCAACTCCTGGGCCCTGCCGTCGGCAGGCTGAGTACGCTCAGGGTGTCATGGAGCGCCTGCTCGTCGCCGCCGCGATCGTCCTCGTGGTCGCCGTCGTCGCCGTCGTCGTGCGCCGGCGACGCCAGGTTGATCCGCCGACCCAGCGACGGTTCGCGGTGCCGACCCAGCTCGACCGGTCGTCGTTCCCGCGCCCGGATGCCCCGTGGCTCGTGGTGGTGTTCTCGTCGGCCTCGTGCGACGTCTGCCGCTCGGTCGTGGCCAAGTCGGAGGTCTTGGCGAGTGCCGACGTTGCCGTGGCGGACGTCGGCTACGAGGCCGAGCGTGGGCTCCACGACCGCTACTCGATCGAAGCGGTTCCGACCACGCTGATCGCCGACTCCCGCGGCGTGGTCGTGGCGTCGTTCCTCGGTCCGGTCACGGCAACCGATCTGTGGGCCGCCGTCGCCGAAGCCCGCGCTCCGGGTTCGACTCCCCGCTCGTGCACCCACTGACGGTCAGGCGAACAGGGTCGGTGCGGGTTCGGGCAACGCGAGGCCGATCATCGGTGGTCGGAGTTGGTGCACGTTCCCGTCGGGGTCGGTGAGGATGAAGTGGCCGGCCCCGAGGGGCTTGATACTCCAGTGCTGCTCGTGGAGCCAGTGGTGGTGGTACCAGCACACGAGGACCAGATCGTCGAGGTCGGTGTTCCCGTGGTCGGTCCAGTGGATGCTGTGGTGTGCATCGCAGGCGCCGGGTGGAGCCGGGCAGCCGAGGATGCGACAGCCGTGGTCGCGGATGGTCAGCGCGTCGAACTGGGCGTCGGAGACGGTGCGGGTGGTGCGGCCGTAGTCGAGGATCGTGCCGCCGGGGCCGGTGACGAGGCGGTGGATGCCGGCATCGCAGGCGAGGCGGCGCACCGCTTCGGGGGTGAGTGTGATCGGGCCTGTGTTGGTGTCGAGCAGGCCGCCGCCGGTGGTGTTGACGAGATCGGTGTAGCTGATGGTGGCCACGATCTTGGGGCGGTTGCGCTTCTTTCCGGGGACGGGGGTGGCGTTGGCGAGCGCCTGTTTGGCCATCGCGACGAGGGCGTCGGCGCGGCGCTGTTCTGCGGTTCGTTCGTCGCCGTCGCACTTCTGCGACAGGTGGCGGATGGCTTCGCGGACGATCTTCATGCCTTCGGGGTCGAGGAGCCCGTCGAGGCGGCCCATGCCGTCGAGCAGTTCGGACAGGTGCAGCTTGCGCGAGTCGAAGCGCTCCTGATCGGTGCGTTCGGCGCCGTCGGGGTCGGCGTGCATGCGCCACGTGTTGAGGACGAGCTTGAAGTCGCGGTGGGGGAGGTTCAGCGCCCAGCCGACGAGCATCTGCTCGTCGCGGGCGAAGGTGTCGGCGATGTCGGTGTGCCAGGCGTCGGCGAGCAGCCGCAGTGCCGACTCGGCCAACACGCCGCGGGCGAAGCGGTCGCGGGCGATGGGCATGTGTTGGATGCGCTCGGCGAGGTGCAGCGTGATCGTGCACGCTCCCGGAGACTCGCCGCTGGTGACCGTGAGCCAGGCGTGCGGCGAGCGGAAACCGTGGATGTGCCAACGGCCGCTGTCGACGACGGTGTGCACCCGATCGAGCTGTGTTGCCCGGGCTCGGCGCATCGCCACCGTCGCAGCATCGACGTCGTCGAGCGTCGACAGCCCAGGGCGCGGCGTTGCGCACGCCGCCCCGGTTGTCGCGCTGATCGACTTCATGCCCCCATTCTGACGAGGGGGTGTTACAGGGTTAGGCGGTCGGCGACCGGATCGACCAGAAATCTCGAGAATGTTGCAGTGTTTCGCGGTTCGGTGGCATCTGTAGAGATGTGGAGCCCACGACGCATGGCTGCTGAAGTTCGATCGGGCGGCTGCCGAAGATGTCGCCCACGACGCGTTCACCGCGCTGTATCAGGTGTTCGACCGTGTCGACGCGCCCCGCGCCTACCTCCGGCACTCGATCCTCAACGCCGTGTACCAGCGGACGCGCAGACGCCAACGTGAGTAACGCCGCTACGGATTGATGATCGCCGGCGAGACGGGGGTGGTGCCCGGGCCGAGTGCCGACGTGCTCGATGTCATCGCCAAGCTGCCGATCGATCAACGCACTGCCGTCGTCCTGCCGCGTCGGCTCCGGCCGATTCGTTGCCATCGGTGACCGACAGCCCCGTCGAGGTACTCGCCGAGGAGATCAATTCACCTCTGCCGGACGAGGCGATCGAGGCTGTCCCCGCCGAGCTGAGGGCGTTGGCCGAAGCAGCGATGGCTGGCCCGGAGACGGTCATCGCGAGCGACGAGAGCATCGAGATGCCGCATGGCGGGACATTCAAGGTCACGGTGCGCACGGCGATCACCCCGTTCGGCCCAGCGTTCTGCCTCGAGAAGCCCGGCGTCTCGCAAGCGTGCGGCGGGATGTGGGAGGACCTCGGTCGGCCCCAGATCGTCGCCTACGGAGGGTTCCCCGTTTCGTCGATCGTCGTCTGGTCCCCGAGAGAGTTCGACGGGATCACGGCAGTCCTCGAAGATGGCGAGCGCATCAGCGCCCCCGCTGTCGGCACCGACGTCGGAGCATTCGCCGCGTTCGCGTTCGTTGCTGACAACCCGCCGGTCGCGCTGCTCGCTACCACCCTCGACGGCGAGGTCGATCTCGAGTTGGACGCGTATCCGGGGCGCGACACCGCAGTGATGGACCCAAGCCTGAGCGGGACGCCATGAGTGGGCGAGGGCCGATTGGAGAGCGCAAAGTGAAGATCGTGAGGGCAGCGGCGCTCGCGACGCTGGTCTGCGTCTCGGTACTCGGAGAGACTGCAAGGTGCCCGTTGGCTCGCTCACGGCCATCTCCAAGGTTGAGTCGGCAGAACGGTGGATAGCACTGGTCGAGCCGCCGCTGGTGAACGGAGAGCGGGCGTGCAATCTGATGTGTCCGCATCAGATTGTGTCGCCGGCGCATCGTCGCCGACGGGCCGGGTACCGCGAAGCCAGTAGTGAGGTTCGGATCGTCGCAGACGCGTGAGCGCCGGCGCCGCCAGTACTGACGTCAGCGCGTTTGTGGGGTTGCGTCCTTTCCCCAAGTACCCGCCGGTTGCTGTGTATGCCTCGACTCCGGATGGCTAGGTGGATCTCTGGTGCACGTGCCCTTCGGGGTCGGTGAGGATGAAGTGGCCGGACCTGAGCGGCTTGGAAGCCCAGGACGCGATGAAAGGGGACGGGCTCGGCTGAGGGCGAGTCCCCGCCGCGACGCATCCCGCCGGGTTACGAGCGTGTCGGGATCGGTGCCGGCTTCCGCCACGAGTGACGACAGCCTCTGAACTCGTCGGCAAGCGTGCCGGCGCGGCAGGACGGGCGGCGTCAGCTGGCGGAGATGTTGGCGGTGGGCTGGCCCGACTCGGCCATGCCTTGCTGGATGAGGCGGGCGACTTCGGGGCCGTCGATCGTCTCCTGTTCGAGCAGCGCCTCGGCGATGAGCTCGAGACCGCGGCGATGGCGCGAGAGGGTCTCGCGGGCCCGCGTCTCTTGCGTGGTGAGGATCCGGGCGATCTCCTCGTCGAGCAGCTTGGCCGTGTCGTCGGAGTACTCGCGCTGACTCGACATGAGGTCCTCACCGAGGAACACCGCCTGCTGGCTGCTCCACGCCATCGGACCGACACGCTCGGACATGCCCCACTCGCGGACCATCCGCCGTGCGATGCCGGTGGCCTGTTCGAGATCGTTGGCAGCTCCGGAGTTGAGGTGCCCGAAGATGAGCATCTCGGCGACGCGGCCGCCCATCGCCTTGCAGATCGTGTCTTCGAAGTACTCCTTGGAGTAGGTGTGACGCTCCTGGGGGAGCGACCACGTGACGCCGAGCGCCATGCCCCGCGGCAGGATCGTGACCTTGTGCAACGGGTCGCCGTGGGGGAGCACGGTCGCCAGCAGCGCGTGGCCGCCTTCGTGGTACGCGGTGGCCCGCTTCTCCTCGGCGGAGAGGATCATCGACTCGCGCTGGGCGCCGAGCACGACGCGGTCGCGGGCGTTCTCGAAGTCGATGCGCTCGATCTGCTTGGAGCCGCGGCGCACCGCGACGAGCGCCGCTTCGTTGACGAGGTTGGACAGATCGGCCCCGGACATGCCCGGCGTGGCCTGGGCCATGGTCTCCATGTCGACGTCGGGCCCGATGCGCTTGTCGCGGGCGTGAACCTCGAGGATCGCCTGACGCTCGCCGGATTCGGGGAGCGGCACGACGATCTGGCGGTCGAAGCGACCGGGGCGCAGCAGCGCGGGGTCGAGGATGTCGGGGCGGTTGGTGGCCGCCATGACGACGACGCCCTCCGACGTCTCGAAGCCGTCCATCTCGGCGAGCAGCTGGTTGAGCGTCTGCTCGCGCTCGTCGTGCGAGCCCATCGGACTCTGCACGCGCGCGCGGCCGAGCGCGTCGAGCTCGTCGAT